>CAYYFR010000267.1:0-3463 GCA_964470865.1 uncultured Burkholderiales bacterium
GACAGCCGCGCCTTGCTCTTGGCCTGGCGCGCCTTGGGATTCTGGCGCACCCATTCGAGCTCGGTCTTCAGGGCCTTCTGGCGCGCCGACTCGGTCGATTCCTCGGTCTTCAGTCGCGCCTGCTTCTGCTCGAGCCAGGAGCTGTAGTTGCCCTTCCACGGAATGCCGTGACCGCGGTCGAGTTCGAGAATCCACTCGGCGGCGTTGTCGAGGAAGTAGCGATCGTGGGTCACGGCGACGACGGTGCCGGCGAACTTCTGCAGGAACTGCTCCAGCCAGTCGACCGATTCGGCGTCGAGGTGGTTGGTCGGCTCGTCGAGCAACAGCATGTCAGGTTTGGAGAGCAACAGGCGGCACAGAGCAACGCGGCGTTTTTCGCCCCCGGACAGCACCCCGATCCTGGCCTCCCACGGCGGCAGGCGCAGGGCGTCGGCGGCGATTTCCAGTTGGTGCTCGGTATCGCTGCCGGAGGCCGCGATGATGGCTTCATACTTGGCCTGATCGGCCGCCAGCTTGTCGAAATCCGCATCCGCCTCGGCATAGGCGGCATAAACTTCGTCAAGCTTTTTCTTTGCCTCCATCACGTAGCCCATGCCCTGCTCCACCGCTTCGCGCACGCTCAGTTCGGGGTCGATCTTCGGCTCCTGCTCCAGATAGCCGATGCTCAAGTTGGGCATCGGCACGGCGTCACCGATGATGTCCTTGTCGACGCCGGCCATGATTCTGAGCAACGTCGACTTGCCTGAGCCATTCAGGCCCAGCACGCCGATCTTGGCGCCGGGGAAAAACGAGAGGGAAATGTCCTTGAGGATCTGGCGTTTCGGCGGCACGATCTTGCCGACGCGGTTCATTGTGTAGACGTATTGGGCCATGGCTTAGCAGTGAGTGCGATTTTTTCGCAAAAGGCGAGACTTTACTCCAAGCTGCAGGCCAGAGTCGCGCGCCATGTAAGCTACGAGAGTCGGCCCGCACGGCTCGCGCGCGGTGGCCGCAGGCGCATTGAAAAATCGGTCGGAGATTACGCATCATGGCAGTCAGGCAAAAAACCCTCAATCTCGCCCTGCAGGGCGGCGGCTCACACGGCGCCTTCACCTGGGGCGTACTCGATCGCCTGCTCGAAGACGGGCGCATTCGCATCGACGGCATTTGCGGCACCAGCGCCGGCGCCATGAACGCCATCGTGTGCGCCTACGGCAACATGCAGGGCGGGCCGGAGAAGGCGCGCGAACTGCTGCACGATTTCTGGCAAAAGATCAGCAGCGCCGGCGCGCGCTACAGCCCGCTGCGCAATTCCCCATTCGACGCGATGTTCAACGACGCGGTGCGCAATGCCAGCTATGCGATGTTCGACACGGTGACACGCGCGTTCTCGCCCTACCAGTTGAACCCTCTCAATTTCAACCCGCTGCGCGAAGTGCTGGAAAACGTGGTCAGGTTCAAGGAACTCAAGGGCTGCAAGGACATGCGGCTGTTCGTCTGCGCCACCAATGTGCGCACCGGCAAACCGAAGGTGTTCCACAACCACGAAGTCACCGCCGACGCGGTGCTGGCTTCGGCCTGCCTGCCGACCCTGTTCCAGGCGGTGGAAATCGACGGCGAGTATTACTGGGATGGCGGCTATGTCGGCAACCCGCCGATTTATCCACTGATCTACGAGACCGACGCGCTCGATGTGCTGGTGGTGCACATCAATCCGTTCGACGTGCCCAGGTTGCCGCGCAGCGCCGGCGACATCATGGACCGCATCAACGAGATCAGCTTCAACTCTTCCCTGGTGAGTGAAATGCGCGCCATCGCCTTCGTGCAAAAGCTCATCACCGACGGCTGGATCAAGGACGAATTCCGCTCGCAATTGCGCGACATGCGCATGCACGCGATCCGTGCCGACAAGGATCTGGCCCACCTGGGGCTGGAAAGCAAGCTCGACTCCGGCTGGAAGCACCTCTCCAGCCTGCGCGACTTGGGCCGTGCGCGCGCCGGCGAATGGCTGGAGACCCATTTCGATGCGCTCGGCAAGCGTTCGACGATCGACATTCGGGCGGATTATCTTTAGGGGCGCCAATCGCTGGCCCCGCTGCACAGCTTGATGCGCCCGCAGTTCACGACTAGCGCCCGAAAACCGCTATGCACAAGTTCATGGGCCACTGAACAACAGGACCCGCTGGCCGCAAGTGTTGCCAGCTGTTGCGTGCCGTTGACCGCAACCGATACCTCCTGCACCTGCGCGTTCAGCAGGTGGCTCACAGCTTGTTTCAATTGCGGCACACCGCGCACCCCACCCTTTGGGCAAACTCAAGCGTTATGGGCAAGAGCCTTGCCATCGCCCCCACGTAGGAACCGGAGCCGCATCATGAGAAAGCTTGCCGTATTCGCATCGCTCCCGACCTTGCTCGGACTGCTCGCAGGCATGCCGGCAGCGGGACCGCTGTTTGCCCAGGCCCATGCAACGCAGGCGCTAGACCAGCGCCGGGCCGGCTTTTCACCAGCCGAACTCGACCAGATGTTGGCGCCGATCGCGCTTTACCCTGACGCATTGTTGTCGCAACTGCTGATCGCCACCACCTATTGGCCGGAAGTGGCGGAAGCCGCGCGTTTCTCGCTGGAGCATCCGGAATTAAGCGGTGAAGATGCGCTGCGGGCGGTCGAGGCCTGGAGCTGGCACCCGAGCGTCAAATCGCTGCTGGCGTTGCCGCAATTGCTGGCGATGATGGGGCAAAGACCCGATTGGGTGGCGCGCCTGGGCGACGCATTTCTGGTGCAGCAGTCCCGCGTGATGGACAGCATCCAGATGCTGCGGCAACGCGCACTGGCCGCCGGCAGCCTGCAATCGAACACGCTCATCAGCGTGGTTCAGCAAGGGCCGGCGACGCTGCTCTTGTCGCCTGACCCACAGCTGATCTACATGCCCTGGTACAACGCCAATCTGGTCTACGGGCGGTGGTGGTGGCCCAGCCATCCACCGCTCGTCTGGACCGCCTGGTCAGGTGGCTTCGGCCCGCGCAACTACGCGCCAGGCGTTTATCCGCATGTTGTCGCGCTCCCCACGCGACTCTTCGTCGCCACGTTCGACTGGCATCAGCGCGCCGCGCGAATGGCCCACGCAGAGCGCACGTTGGGGATTGCGCATGCGCCGCACGTCTCGCCGCCAGCGCCTGCGCACAGGGCAGGCGATGGCCGCCTGCCGCTGCCGGGATCGAACTTCACGGCGGCGACCGCGGCACACGCGGGCGCGCGCCCGACGCTACCAATCGCCGGTAGTTTGCCTCACGACGGGCGACGGCACCACCCTCTGGCCGGATCGGGCCAACCCCGGCCAACTCCGGCCCCCACACCGGCGGCGGCTGTGATCACCACACCGGTGGCGGCGGCTACGATCGCCACACCGGTGGCGGCTACGATCGCCACACCGGTGCCGGCGGCTGCGATCACCGCACCGGTGCCGGCGGCTGCGATCACCGCACCG
>CAYYFR010000267.1:3563-6955 GCA_964470865.1 uncultured Burkholderiales bacterium
GGTGCCGGCGGCTGCGATCACCGCACCGGTGCCGGCGGCTGCGATCACCGCACCGGTGCCGGCGGCTGCGATCACCGCACCGATGGCAGCGGCTGCGATCACCACACCGGTGGCGGCGGCTGCGATCACCACACCGGTGGCAGCGGCTGCGGTCAGCGTCACGCGCGATCAGTTCAATGCGCAGCGGGCACGGCAACCGGAGGTTGCGACGGCGCCAGCGACGCAAGCAGCGCCTGCTGCGCCAGGCGGCCAAAACACTGGCACCGCTTTGCTGGGTCAGGCACCACTTGGCGCGGCGCACCGGGAGGAGCGGCGTGTGGGCATGCAGCGCCACGAACCGCTCGCGCAGGCGCCGCGTGCGGAAACTGCTGCGCACGGCTTTCGCACTGAACCGGCGGCCGGGATCCAGCGCATTGAATCGTCCGGCCAGCCGCATTCGCTTGAGCGAACGAGCATGCATCCGGGCGGCGTGCCACAAGTTCAACGCCCGCAAACTATTGTTCCGGCGATCGCTGTCGCGGCGCGTCCCGCCGCCGCACCGGCACCTGCATCAGCGGCACGCCCGCCAGGCAATACCGGCGATTCGCAGCACCGCGCACCCGGGCCGCGCTGAGGAGCGCACGGCAAACACAAGCTGCGGCAGGCAAAGCGGCCCGCAGCACCGCTGGTCGACGCCCGCGACGGTGCCCGCAACGGCGCCGTCGCCTGCGACTACTGCGGCAGTTCGGCCTCGCGCGGCATCTCGGAGTACATTTCGCCGCCCCATTCCGGCATGTCCTTGAGGCCCCAGAAATTGAGTTCGATCACCAGGCCATCCGGGTCCTGAATGAACAACTGATACAAGCCTGACTCGGGAAAGCTGCGCGGCCTGGCGGCAACACCCAGGGTTTTCAGGCGCGCAATGAACTGCACCGGTTGGTTGGCCAGAAACGCGATGTGATCGATCACGCCTGAATTGTCTGTGGCTGACTTTGCCGTGGTACCGAGGTAAAACAGCTCGGCGTTTTCGATCCCGGCCTGCCCCATATGAACCTGAATGCTGCCGTTGATGCCAAGCCAATAGCCGGAAAATGGAAAGTTCGGGCGCGGCATGACCTCCATTCCAAGCACATCGACGTAGAAATCCTTGCTTTTTTCCAGATTGCTGGCACGCACGAAGTAATGGTTCAGCTCGGTGATTGGCATAGTGGCTCCCTGCGAAATTTAGTCGGGCGGCAATCGAACGCCGGCGCTTGTTTGAAACACGCTGCAGATCGACGATGGCCCGATCTGCACCATGGAATATACAAGAGCCCGATCCCCATTGCCAAGCCTGGACCGCGACAGTGTCGCAAGCGGGTGCGCTCGACCAAGCCACAAGACCCGGTCAGCCATTGCAAAGCCAGCGCTGGCCAACTGACGCGACGCGGCGATCAATCCCGGCGCGACCAGACCCGCAAGCCACAAATGCGCGAAAATCCGGCAACGTGCCGCGGCCACGGCAGCGCGCGCAGCACTATGCAACCCCTATGCAACCCCTATGCAACTCAATGGAGCGATATCGATGGCCAATCCCTTTTCCCTGACTGGCAAAGTCGCCCTGGTGACCGGTGCTTCGCGCGGCCTCGGGCGCGCGATCGCCGACGCCTTCGCTGCAGCCGGCGCACTGGTGGTGCTCAATGCCCGCGATGCGACAGCGCTTGACGTCGTTGCGCGGCAAATCGAAGCCGCCGGCGGCAAATGCGAAGCGGCAGCATTCGACGTGGCGGATGAAGCTGCCCAAACCGCTGCGCTGGCGGGCATCATGGCGCGTCACGGCCGCTTGGACATCGTGGTCGCCAATGCCGGCATCCAGCACCGCCAGGCCCTGGTCGACTTCGCCACTGCAGACTTCCAGCGCATTCTCGACACCAACCTGACCGCAGTGTGGACGCTGGCACGCGAAGCGGCGAAGCTGATGATTCCGAACAAAACCGGGCGCATCATCATCACCGGCTCGATCAGCGGCTATCTGGCACGCCCGTCGATCTCCGCCTACGTTGCCAGCAAGGGGGCGGTGCACGCCTTGACGCGCGCCCTTGCAGTTGAACTTGCACCGCACCGCATCACCGTCAACGGCCTGGCACCGGGTTTCTTCGCCACCGAGATGAATACCGCGCTTACTCAAAACGCGGAATTCTCGGCCTGGGTGGAACGCGTCACCCCGCTGGCGCGCTGGGGCGATCCGGCGGAAATCGGCGGCCCCGCCCTGTTTCTGGCCTCCGATGCCGCCACTTACGTCACCGGCCACATTCTCACTGTCGATGGCGGCATGACCAGCGCCATGTAGCCTTGCGCAATCACTCATGAATGCGCAAGCGCAGTTGCTGCAAAAAGCCGGCAAGCTCGAACAGGCCGGAGACTTTGTGGCGCTTGCGAGCATCTATCGCCAGATGCTGGCGGCGGATTCGGGCAACAGCGGCATCATGGTCGAGCTCGGGCGGACCGTGCTGCGACTGGGGCAAACCGCGGCTGCCGCCGAATACTTCAATGCGGCCATCACCCGCGACCCGGCATGTTTCGCTGCGTGGTGCAATCTCGGTACTTTGCAGCTAGACGCCGACCTGCATGCGCAGGCAATCGCCTCGTTCGAGAATGCCGGCCGCGTCGATGGGCGATCCGCACTGCCCCCGCTCAATCTGGGTCTGGTGCATCACCGCAAAGGCGACCTCGATGCCGCGCTCATCGCCTACCGGCGCGCCACGGCGCTGGCGCCGAACATGCCGGAGGCGCACTTCCATCTGGCCAATGGCCTCGCCGATGCGCACCGGCACGCGGATGCCATCACCGCCTACGAACGCGCTCTCGAACTGCGGCCGCGCTATACCCAGGCACGCTGGAACATGGCGCATTCGCTCTTGATGCAAGGCGAGCACAAGCGCGGCTGGGACGCATTCGAGGCGCGCTGGCAAACCGGGCACCTGAATCACGAGGCGCGCGCATTCGCGCAGGCGCAATGGCAGGGCGAAGCAATCGCCGGTAAAACCTTGTTGCTGTGGAGCGAGCAGGGCTTCGGCGATACCCTGCAGTTCTGTCGCTATGCACCCCTGGCGGCGGCGCGCGGCGCGCGCGTGATTGTGGGCACACGCCCGCAGTTGCGCGACCTGTTGGGCTCGCTGGCAGGTGTGGCCGAAGTGGTGGATCTCGAAGGCGCCCTGCCCGCATTTGACCGTCATTGCCCCTTGATGTCGCTGCCGCGCGTTTTTGGCACTACAGCGGCATCGATTCCGGCACACCTGCCCTATCTCAAGGCGCCACCGCTCCTGGCAAGCGGCTTCGCCGCCAGATTCAAGCCTTCGGGGCGCCTGCGGGTGGGGCTGGTATGGTCTGCCGGGTTCCGGCGGCACGATGCATCGCTGTTCCTGGCAGGCGCC
>CAYYFR010000268.1:0-6927 GCA_964470865.1 uncultured Burkholderiales bacterium
GCGACGACGGACACTATGCAGGCGACCAACGCTTCCAATATTCGTGTCGGAACTCAGATCGGGACCGTTCTCGGAAATTTGCATCGCATGTTGGCACGCACTCTCGACGAAAACGTTGGGGTAACTGGTGGCCTGGGGCGGAATCGAACCACCGACACAAGGATTTTCAGTCCTCTGCTCTACCGACTGAGCTACCAGGCCATTGCGCGATTGGCAGTTACGCAAGCCCACGATTATAGCTTCAAATTCGGGCCGCAATTGGCAGCGCGCGGGCGCTGTGTCCGCAGTGTTTCCTCGGTTGGCTCTCCGGGCGCCCCGCGCGCGCCGGCCCGGCCTCAGGCCAGTGCGCCCAAATGCGGAAACACCACCGTGAATACCGCGCCACCGCCGGGCGCATCACCAATCGAGACGCGCGCCCGGTGCTTGGAGGCGATCTCGCGCACGATCGCCAGGCCCAGGCCCGAACCATTGAGATTGCGGCCCTCGGGGTCGCTGCCGAGCACGCGGTAAAAGCGCTCGAACACCAGTTCGCGCTCCTGCTCGGGAATGCCCGATCCGTTGTCTTCGACCATCAGGGTGGCGCCGACCGTGGGTGTGGCGGCCGCGGGCGCTTGCACATGCACGTTGATTACGCCGCCGCTCGGGGTGTAGCGCAGCGCGTTGTCGATCAGGTTTGCGACCATTTCGGCCAGGAGTATCGGGTCGCCGTCGATCTCGATGGCATCCGCACGTTCTTCGTCGCAACCCAGGTCGATGCGCCGCGACATGGCTACCGGTACCCACTCGCGCACCTGGTCGCGCATCAGTGCATCGAGCCTGACACGGGCGATCGCAGGCATGCTCTGGCCGGCGCCGCCGCGTTCGGCGCGGGTCAGCGCCAGCAACTGGTTGACCATGCGTGCCGCACGTTCGGTCGACAGAAGCATCTGCGCCAGGCTGGCGCGCAGCTCGCGCGCGTCCGCGGCGTCGGTCGACTGGCGCAACGCCAGCTCGGTCTGGGTCTTGAGCCCCGCCAGCGGCGTGCGCAGCTGGTGCGCGGCATTGGCGATGAAACGCTGCTGACCTTTGAGGCTGGCGTCGAGCCGCAGCATCAGCTGATTGATGGCGCGGATCAGTGGTGCCACCTCTTCGGGCGCGGCGCCCGGATCGATCGGGCTCAAGTCGCCGGGCTTGCGCGCGCCGATGCGCTCCGACAGGTCGGCCAGTGGCACCAGGCCGCGTGCCAGGCCGAACCAGATCAGGGTGACCGCCAGCGGCAGCACGATGAACTGCGGCAGGATCACGCCCTTGACGATTTCGTTGGCCAGCTCGGCGCGCTTGTTGAGCGTCTCCGCCACCTGCACCAGCGGCAAGTTCTGGCGGCCCTTGGCGTCGCCTGCGCCAAGGCCGGCCGGCGTGACATGGATGTAGGCGACCCGTACTTCAACGCCCTGCAGCATATCGTCGCGGAACCGCACCTGATCGGCAATGACGACCTCATCATCGTCCGGCAGCGGCAGTTCCCGGTCGCCGGCGACGAATTCGCCGCGTGTGCCCAGTACCTGGAAGTACACCACATCGATCTCGTCGGCGCGCAGGATCGCACGCGCGGGCAGCGGAATGTCTGCGACCAGACGGCCGTTGCGCACTTTCAGCTGTTCGGCCAGAGCCAGGGTGGCTTCGGACAGTGCCCGATCGTAGGGTGGATTGGAAATCGCCTTGGCTGAAACATAGGTCAAAACGATGCTCACAGGCCACAGCAGCATCATCGGCACCAACAGCCAGTCGAGGATTTCACCGAACAGCGAGCGTCGCGACCGCAGCGCGTCGCTTGCCGCTGCATCGCCGGAGGCGACAGGCAGTGCCGCCAGGTGGTCCGCTTTGTCGGGGGCCAAAGGGGGTCAGGCCGGGTCCGCGCCGGTCGCCGCTTTCTCGAGGCAGTAGCCCAGCCCGCGCACGGTGGCGATGGTGGCGCCGGGTTCGAGCTTCTTGCGCAGGCGATGCACATACACCTCGATGGCGTTGGTGCTGACTTCATCGCCCCATTCGCACAGGTGCTGCACCAGTTGGTCCTTGCTGACCAGCCGGCCGGCACGCTGCACCAGGATTTCCAGCAAACCCAGTTCTCGGGCCGAGAGTTCCAGCGGCTCTCCGTTCAGATAGGCGGTGCGACCGCTGACGTCGAACGAGAGTGCGCCGTTCTGGATCAGGGTCGGCGCGCCGGCGAAGCCGCGGCGCATCAATGCCCGCACCCGCGCCTCGAGCTCGGCCAACTCGAACGGCTTGGTCATGTAGTCGTCGGCCCCCAGATCGAGGCCGCGCACGCGGTCTTCGACGCCGTCCATCGCCGTCAGGATCAGCACCGGCAATTTGGTGTTGACCCCGCTTGTGCGGGCGCGTAGCCGCTTCAACACCTCATGCCCGGACATTTTCGGCAAGCCGATATCGAGGATCATCAGGTCGTATTGCTGGGTACTGGCCGCGCTGTCGGCTGCGCTGCCGGTCTTCACATGATCCACCGCGTAGCTGGCGCGGCGCAGGGAGCGGCACAGGCCGTCGGCCAGCACCGGATCATCCTCGGCGATCAAGATGCGCATCGCTGTCTCCGTCGGGTGCTGCGCCGGCCGGCCGTTGCAGGCGGCGCTTTTCATTGCACCTCTGCGGCGCAGTTTAGCATCGTGCCGCCGCTGTCCGAAGGCCTGCTTCGGGCCTGCTTCGGGCCTACTTCAGAATGCGGAACAGGTTGTTGAAATCGTCGCTCCAGGGCGTGAGGCCGCGAATCGGCTCGATTTTGCCGCGTTTTTTCACCACCTCGGCATCGTTGATGAAATCACGGTTTTTCGTGACGATCACCCAGTCGGTGCGCGACAGGTAAGGGTCGTCGGGGTCGTCG
Organism: uncultured Burkholderiales bacterium; assembly: GCA_964470865.1. Taxonomy (GTDB): domain Bacteria; phylum Pseudomonadota; class Gammaproteobacteria; order Burkholderiales; family JAEUOS01; genus JAEUOS01. The sequence goes on from CAYYFR010000268.1 coordinate 2,873, forward strand.
GTGATCAGTACCGCCTGCATGCCCACTTCGTCGGCCAAAAGTTTCACCACCGGCGCCAATTGCAGATAGCGATTGGTCACATGAAAGGCGACAGCGCCGTCGGGCTTGATGTGCTTGAGGTATACCGCCAGCGCTTCGCGCGTGATCAGGTGCACCGGAATGGCGTCGCTGGAAAAGGCGTCGACGGCCAGCACATCGAATTTTTGCGGCGCCTCGCGCTCCAGCACCAGGCGTGCATCGCCCAGCGCGGTTTCCACCTTGGCCTGGCTTTCGCTCAGGTAGTAGAAATAGTGGGTGGCGATGTCGATCACCTGCGGGTTGATCTCGTACATGCGGAAATAGTCGCCCTTTTGCCCGTAGGCGGCCAGCGTGCCGGCGCCCAGGCCGATGATGCCCACGCGCTGCTCTACCGGGTGGATGCGCTCGATGGCCATGCCGACGCCGGATGAATCGCCGTAGTAGCTGGTGATGATGTCGCGATGATCGGGCCCGATGTACTGCTCGCCGTGCATGATCACGCCGTGCATCAGGCGCCGCTGCGCGTTCGGGTCGGCGTCCGGCAGCGTCTGCTTGACGCGCAGCGCGCCGTAGAAGTTGCGCTTGGCCAGAATCGTGTCTTCCTTCATGAATTCACCGAAGGTCCAGGCGTAGTAGCCGCAGGCACCGACGGCGACCATGGCAGCCAGCGGGGCGAATGCGGTCAGGGGGGCGCGAAACAGCTTGTGCGTAACCACCAGCGCCAGGAAAGCGCAGGCGGTCAGGCCCAGCGGCAGTTCCCAGTAGATGTCGAACAGCTTCGGTGCGGCCAGACCCACGAACATGCCGCCGACGGCGCCGCCGATCGCGAGCATCAGGTAGAAGCGTGTCAGGTAACGCGGTGCCGGTTTGGCATGCGCCAGTTCGCCGTGGCAAAACATGCAGGCCAGGAACAGGCCGCCGCAATACAGGGGTACCGCCGATTCGATGTGCAGCACGCCGCGCTCGGCGGTGAGTCCCCAGGCCATCAGGCCGAGAATCAGCAGCGTGGGCCCCAGCCACACGGTGCGCACATACCAGCCGCGGCCGCCGCGGCCCTCGAAGCACAGCACGAAGGTCAGCAGGTAGAGCGTGAGCGGCAGCACCCACAGGAACGGGATCGAGGCGACGTTCTGCGTGATGTGGTTGGAAATCGACAGCAGGAGCAGCGAGGCCAGGGCGGACAGCGCGAGCCACAGCGCATAGTCGCTGGCCGACGGCGGTGCCTCATTGGCAAGGCCTGCGGGCGCCGCGGGCGCGCTTGACGATTCGCCCGACGCCGCCACCAGGTGCGAAGCCTGCGAAGTTTGCCGGGCGCGCCACGCGCTGGCCGCACACAGCACCACGAACAACGCGTAGGCGCTGCTCCAGCCCCAGGCCTGGACGCGGGTCGAGACCCAGGTCTCGATGGCGAACGGGTAGGCGAGCAGGCCCAGGATCGAACCGAAATTCGACAAGGCGAAAAAGCGGTACACCCGCTTGGCAACCAGCGGATCGGTGTGCTCGCGGGCAAACCAGCTTTGCACCAGCGGGCCGGTGGTCGACAACATGAAATAGGGCAGGCCGATGGTGGCCACAAGCAGGCCGAGAATGCGCCACAAGGGATCTTCGGCACCGGTGGGCTTCCAGCCGGTGCCGGCCACGATCGGCAGCGAAACCAGGCTGGCCACCAGCAACGAGATGTGCAGGCTGGTCTGGGTCTTGGGCTTCAGGCGGCTGGAAAAATCCGAATAAGTGTAGCCCGCCAGCAGCGCCAGTTGGAAGAACACCAGGCAGGTGGTCCAGACCGCCGCCGAACCGCCGAACCAGGGCAGTATCTGCTTGGCGATGATGGGCTGCACCAGGAACAGCAGAAAACTGGAAACGAGGATCGTGGCCGCGTAGAGGATCATGCGTTTGCTTCTTGGTCGGGGCACACGGTGCCGGTGCGAAAAGCCGTCGCGCTGCTTGTTCGCCACCGCAAACATGACATCCTCGCCAGAGGCATGTTCCTGTCATGAATTCGGCAGTTGTCGACTAGGGCGCGGCGGGGGCGTGAAACGGGGCGAAGTTTAGTCCAAAGCCGCCAGTGGCATCAGCAGGACAGCGTCGATCTGGCTATGCATCAGGTGGCCAGGTAGCGCGCCAGCGCGGCCGGATCGACATTGCCACCGGAGAGGATGACGCCGACACGCTTGCCGGCCAGGTCGATCTGTTTGCCGAACACTGCGGCGGCGGCCAGGCAGCCGGTCGGCTCGACCACGATTTTCATGCGCGCGACGAAAAAGCGCATCGCCTCGATCAGCTCGGCATCGGCTACGGTGAGAATGTCGCTGACCAGCGCCTTGATGATCGGAAAGGTGAGCTGGCCTGGGAACATGGTCTGGGCGCCGTCGGCGATGGTGTCAGGCAGCGCGATGCGCACGATCTCGCCACGGCGCAACGACTGCTGCACATCATTGCCGGCTTCCGGCTCGACGCCGATCACCTTGCAGCCGGGCGCGAGCGCATGCGCCGCCAGCGCGCAGCCGGAAATCAGGCCACCGCCGCCGACGCATACAAACAGGTAGTCGAGAGCGCCGATGTCCTCGAAGAGTTCCCGTGCGGCGGTGCCCTGGCCTGCGATCACGTCGGCATGGTCATACGGCGGGATCAGCGCCAGACCGCGCTGGCCGGCGAGCTTTTTTGCCAAGGCTTCGCGGTCTTCGGTCTTGCGCTCGTAGGTGACGACCTCGGCACCATAGCCGCGGGTGGCCGAAAGCTTGATCAGCGGCGCATCGGTCGGCATCACGATGGTGGTGGCAACGCCCTGCAGGCGGCCGGCCAGCGCAATTGCTTGCGCGTGGTTGCCCGAAGAAAACGCCAGCACCCCGCGCTTCCTGGCTTCGGCGTCGAGCCGGGCGATCGCGTTGTAGGCGCCACGAAACTTGAAGGCGCCCATGCGCTGCAGGTTTTCGGCCTTGAAGAAAATGCGCGCGCCGGTGATGCTGTCGGCAGTCGTCGAGGTCAGCACCGGCGTACGGTGGGCGGCACCTCTGATTCTGGCCGCGGCGGCCGCGACGTCTTCGTAGCTGACTGGCAGGTTCATCGTTCGCATCCTCTTTCAAACCAGGCCGGTGAAGATGATGCGCGGATTGGCCTTCGACACCTCCGCGTAGGACAAGCCGAGGCGCGCCATCGCCTGCGGGCGGATGTTGTAGACCACCACGTCGGCACTCTTGCAAAGCGTCAGCAGCGCGTCGCGTCCGGCCGCTGGCTTGAGATCGAGCACGATGCTGCGCTTGCTGTGATTGACGTGGAGGAAGATCGCGCCCATCGCGGGGTTCTTCATCGGGCCGATGCCACGCACCGGGTCGCCGCCCGGCATTTCCACCTTGATCACGTCGGCGCCCATGCCGCCCAGCACCTGGCTCGCATAGGGACCCATCAGGACGGTGGTGAGGTCGAGCACGCGGATGCCGGTCAGGGGCTTGGTCATTGTGCGCCGCAAAGGTGCGAATGGAGGGTACGATTGATTCTACTTTCATGCGACCGCATCTGGCGGCGCGGCCAGTTCCGGCCAAGCAGCCAGCCTGATCGGGTGCTGGCTCGTTGCCGGGCTTGAAATACACTCCGGGTGCTACAAACTGCCTGGTCCCTGTCACCAAAAAGTTCAATAGTTGAGCCCAGCATGTCTACCGACGCGATTCTTTCAGTAACCCCTCTCGGGTTCCCCTGGCAAACCATAGACCCGTTTCTGTTTTGTGTGTATCACGACGACAGCTACCCCAAGGGCAACGACGCGATGGGGCCCGCCGCCTCGCTGGCCGGGCGCGACCTCGGCCAGGATTTCGCCGGCCTTGATGGCTGGCGCATGTATCACGGCCGCGAGGTGCCGGGCTTTCCGTCGCACCCGCACCGCGGTTTCGAGACAGTCACCATCGTGCGCCGCGGCCTGATCGATCATGCCGACTCTCTCGGCGCCGCCGCCCGCTTCGGCGGCGGCGACGTGCAATGGCTGACCGCCGGGCGCGGCGTGGTGCATTCGGAAATGTTCCCGCTCCTGGACCGCAACCAGCCCA
>CAYYFR010000269.1:0-1122 GCA_964470865.1 uncultured Burkholderiales bacterium
GCCGCCGCATGCGGCGGCGCACCTGGGCCGCGAAACCGTGCAGACCTACTACCGTGACGAAGCCGAGAAATCGCTCAAGGTCGCGCGCAGCGCACTCAAGAAGGCCGGTATCACCGCAAGCGAGACCTACAGGATTGGCGACCCCGGTGACGAGATCGCCGACTTCGCGACCAAGGGCAAGTACGACATCGTCGTCATGGGCTCGCATGGCCGCGGCCTGTTCAAGAACCTGGTGCTGGGATCGGTGGCCACCAAGGTGCTGGCCGGCTGCAAGGTACCGGTGCTGCTGGTGCGCTGAGGCGCATCTTGCAGGCGGCCAGGCAGCCGGACGCTTTTCGCATGTCAGACCGCACGCGACGCATGCGCTTGATTTGCAGCCGACGCTCCCCAAGTCCTACATGCTGCTAGATTGTGGCAACGCCTTGAGTCCGGCAGCCGCGTCGGACAAGAAGCTTTCTAGCGCGTTCGCAACGAATATCCGGTGACCGGCGCTACGGCGCCTGCTCGAAACGGCGCCAGCTGCGCTTGCGTCCCGGCGATGGTGCCAGGCGCCGGACCAAAGCTGGTGCCCCCGCTTACCGGAAACGGCGCCACCTGCTGGATCGACTGGCGCGGCACGCGCGCCACGAACGGCGCCGGATAGTATGCAATGGCGCCGCCGCCAAGGCCATCGCAATCGATGCGGCGCTCGCGCAGGCATTGCTCACGCGCCAGGCGCTGCCGCTGGTCGTCCGAGGTTGCTGACTGAGCCGCTAGCTGCATCTGCTGGCGGATTTGCACCTGACGCAATTCTTCGGTTTCGCGTCGCAGGCGCAGATCCTGGTCGTCGCGCGCTTCGCGCAGGCTCTCGCGCAGTCGCCGCTCGCGCCAGTAGCGCGCCTCCTCGTCGCCTGACTGGTAGCCAGTGCTTACTATTGCCGGCGTGGCGTTGATCGCCACCAGGTTGCGCGCCGCCGCTGGCGGCGCGGTCGCGTAGTTGACCACACCCTTTTCATCGACCCACTTGAAGACCGTGCTCGCCGCGGCATTTGACGCCAGCGCACCCAGCAGAACGGCGATTGCCGCGTCGCGCGTGGAACTGAAATTGGCTGATGTCATGGCGAAACCTCAGGGGGTGCTCAA
>CAYYFR010000269.1:1222-6924 GCA_964470865.1 uncultured Burkholderiales bacterium
CGGCGCAATCGCGCCAGATAGGCGAATCCCGGAATCGCCCGCGGTCCGTACCAGGAGGTCATTTCACCATCGATCAGGGTGACCGGCTTGCCTTGCAGTCGGGCTGTCAATTCCGCCACATGGGTCGCACCAAACCGGTAGGGCTCGGTCGAAAGCAACACACGATCCGCAGCTGCCGCCAGCGCATCGATGTCGATCACCGGATAGCGTGCCTCGGCAATTTCAGGCACCGAATCCCATCCCACCGCAGCCAGCGTGCGCGCGATGTAGGTATCGCGCGAGATACTCATCCAGGGGTCTTTCCAGATCAGGTACAACACCCGTTCACGCGGCAATCGCGCGCAATCCTGCGCGGCGGCGTCCAGCGCCGCCGACAAGCCCTGGCAAAGTGTTTCGGCCGCGGCCGCTCGGCCGAAAACGCCGCCGATCAGGCGATACAGTTCATGATTGTCACTCGGCCCCCTGGGATGGGTCACGATCAGGTGCGGCGCGAACTCGCCAATGCGCTGCGCGGTCTCTTTCTCGTTTTCGTCGATGTTGACGATCACGTGGGTGGGACGCAGTTCACGCAGACGCAGAAGATTCACATCCTTGGTACCGCCCACCTTGGGCACGCTCTCAAGTGCTGCGCGCGGGTGGATGCAAAAGCCGGTGCGCGCCACCAGTTGTGCGGCCAGGCCCAGTGCACACACCAATTCTGTGATGGATGGCACCAGGCAGGCGATGCGTGCGTCGGCGCCGGCACGCGCATGCAAGGTGCCCTGCGCGTCCGCGAACAACCGCTGCTCGCTGCCGAAATCAGGTCCGCCGGCTGCTTGCGTCATGTCTTCTGGCCAGCGGCGGCGCGCGGCTTGCGTGCCTTGCCGGCTAGCAGGCGGTCGAACAATCCGTTGGGCAAAATTCGCAGCAGCTTCGCCACGATCGCCATTTGCCACGGCACCACCGCATAGCTGCGGCCGCCATCGATGGCACGACGAATGCGCCGCGCGGCATCGTCTGCCTCCAGCAAAAAAGGCATCTTGTAGGGGTTTTTCGCCGTCAGCGGCGTGCGAATGTAGCCCGGAAGAATCGTCACCACGCGCACGCCGGAGGTGCGCAGCTCGCCGCGCAAGGCTTCAAGGTAGGTGATGGCGGCCGACTTCGATGCGCAGTAAGCGCCCGACCCCGGCATGCCGCGAATCCCGGCCACGCTCGCAATGCCGACCAGCGTACCGGCGCCGCGCGCGCGCATCGCTGCAACGAACGGCGCAAACGTGGCGAACATGCCAACCACGTTGACACGAAAAATCTTCTCGAATGGTGCCAGGTCTTCCGGCAACTCGGTTAGCGTGCCGGCCGAGATGCCGGCGTTGGCAATCACCAGATCAGGCGGCCCAAACCGCGCCATGAAATCGGCCGCCGCCGCTGCCAGTGCCGCGCTGTCGGTGACGTCAAGCGGATAAACGGTCACCGCGCCCGGCAGGCTGGCGGCAACGCTGTCAAGCAGGTCCTTGCGGCGCGCGGTCAGCGCAATCACGCTGTCGGCGCTGGCATAGGCACGCGCCAGTTCGGCGCCCAGCCCGCCGGAGGCGCCGGTGATGAAGAGTTTGAAGGGCATGGGCGATAAAATAGCATGCGCCCAGACAGCTCCTGCCTCTGTACCCGACCTTGCGCCTGACTGCGCCCGCTTCGCCATTCCATTTTCCTCCCCCCGGCGCACCTACCCTTGTCATCGGTCTACCTTACGCTCGCTGTCACCACCGCGATCCAGGCGCTCGCCGCACTGGCCGCTCTTGCGGTGCCGGTGCTGGCACCGGCGGCGGCGCGCGATCTCGGTTTCGAGTCCACCCTGGTGGGCTATTTTGTCGGCACCATGTATATCGGCGCGGCCAGCAGCGCCCTGCTCTCGGGCGGCATGATCCTGCGCTTTGGCTCGATCCGTGTCAGCCAGGCCTGCCTGATCTCGTGTGCGGTCGCAATGCTGCTGCTGACCGTGCTGCCACTGTCCTGGGCGCCGCTGGCCGCGCTGCTGCTGGGGGCCGGCTACGGGCCCATCACCCCGGCCTCCTCGCATGTGCTGGTGAAGACCACGCCGGCGCACATGATGGCGCTGATGTTCTCGATCAAGCAAACCGGCGTGCCGGTCGGCGCGGCCTTGGCCGGCATTGTCGTGCCGCTCTTGACGCTGGCTTACGGCTGGCGCAGCGCGGCGCTTTCCGTCGGTGCCATGTGCGCGGCGGTGGCGCTGCTGGCGCAGCTGTCGCGACGCGAACTCGACGCCGACCGCGACCCGGCGCGGCGTACCAACCTGGCCAGTCTGGGCCTGCCGTTCCGCCTGATCTTCGCCAATCCGGCGCTGGTACGCAATGTTCTTGTGTCACTCACCTATGCCGGCATGCAGATCAGCTTCTTCACCTATATCGTCACCTACCTGACGCTGGATATCGGCTATACGCTTGTCGCCGCGGGATTGGCCCTTTCATTCGCCAACCTGGGCGGCATCGGTGGCCGCGTTTTCTGGGGCTTTGTCGCCGACCGCACCCGCGCACCTCGCGTGGTGCTGGGTGTACTCGGCTTGGGAATGTGCCTGACCGCCGGCGCCACTGCCGCGTTCGGTGCCCATTGGCCCTATGCGGCGGTGCTCGGCGTGTGTCTCGCGTTCGGTCTCACCGCGGTCGGCTGGAACGGCGTGATGATCTCCGAATTCGCGCGCCTGGCGCCGGCGGGCATGGCCGGCGTGGTGTCGAGCGGCAGCACTTTCATGATGTTCTCGGGCGTGGTGTTTTACGCACCGCTGTTCTCGCTGCTGCACGATCTGTTCGACAGCTATCGCGTGCCCTTCGTGGTGTTTGCCGTGCCGGCGCTGGTCATGGCGCTGGTTCAACTGCTGCCGCGTGGCGGCAAATAAGCCGGTCTGACCGGCCCGGCATCCGCAAGCCGAAAGCGTCGACGGGCCGCTGCTGCTCAGTCGTACTTGCGCGCGTCGTCGATCACCTTGCCGTCATTTGGCAGGGACCCAGGCGACACGCATTCGATCTCGCCGCGCAGTTTGGTGATGTCGCGCAGGCTGATTGCGACCCGCTCGGCAAAACCAGAGGCGGGCGCGACAGCGGTTTCACAGCGCAGAGTCATGCGGTCGTTGGCCATCTCGCCTTCGATCACCAGGCGCGCGCGCACGATCTCCGGGTGGCGGTTGATGACCGCCGCCACGTGGCCGGGTTGCACGAACATGCCCTTGACCTTGGTGGTCTGGTCGGCACGGCCCATCCAGCCCTTGATGCGGGTGTTGGTGCGGCCGCAAGGGCTCGTGCCCGGCATCAAGGCCGACAGGTCGCCGGTGCCAAAACGGATCAGCGGGTAATCCGGATTGAGGGTGGTGATGACGATCTCGCCCACCTCGCCCTCCGACACCGGGTCACCGGTGCCGGGACGCACGATTTCCAGAATCAGCTCTTCATCCAGAATCATGCCTTCCACGGCTTGCGACTCGTAGGCGATCGTGCCCAGGTCGGCGGTCCCGTAGAACTGCACGACCTCGTCGAGCCCGTTGCTTTTCAGCCATTGGCGCAGCGACGGCGACAGGGCGTCGCCGCCGGTGACCGCGCGCTTGATCGGAAACGGCTTGCCCAACTCGATGAACTTCTCGACCAGCACGCGCAGGAAGCCCGCAGTGCCGACATAGGCGCTGGGTTCGAGATCCAGGATGGCTTCGATCTGCTGCTCGGTGTTGCCCACGCCGGCCGGGATCACCGCGCAACCCAGCTTCATCGCACCCGACTCGATCATGCTGCCGGCCGGCGTCAGATGATACGAGAAGGTGTTGAACAGGATGTCGCCTTCACGAAAGCCCGCCGCGAACATGGCGCGCGCGCTGCGCCAGTAGTCGTCGCGCCGCCCTTCGGGTTCATAGATCGGGCCCGGCGACATGAAGATCTTGCGCAGCTGCCCGGGTCTTTTCGCAGTCAAGCCACCGAACGGCATGGCGTTTCGCTGCAGAGCCTTCAGGTCCGACTTGCGGGTGACCGGCAAACGGGCCAGCGCCTCGCGTGTGGTGATGCTTGCAGCATCGACGCCGGCCAGGATGCTTGCAAAACCGGGGGCATTGGCGATCGCGTTGCCCACTTGCAGCGGCAAGGCGCGCAGCAACGCGGCTTCGCGTTCGGCAGGCATACGGGTTTCAAGCGAGTCGTAGTGGGCAGTCATTGAAAGGCTTTCGGAGGCAGCATGCCGCAGGCTCGATCGACGCCATGGGAACGCAGGCCGATCAAGGCGATGTCGCTGGATTCCGGCTTGCGCGGGACTGACGGCGGGTTCCCCGACTGTCGCAGCAAAGGGTACCCCACGCAGTCATGCAGCCACGTCAATCCGACCTTACGCAAGCCAGCGCTTGCGGCGCTTGTAGAACTTGGTGTCGCGAAAATTTTTGCGCTCGCCGGAAGAAACGCCCAGGTAGAACTCCTTGACGTCCTCGTTGGTCGCCAGCTGCGATGCCTCTCCATCCATGACGATGCGGCCGTTTTCGAGGATGTAACCATAATTGGAGTACCGCAAGGCCATGCTGGTGTTCTGCTCGGCTAAGAGGATGCTGACGCGCTCCTTGACGTTGAGATCCTTGACGATCTCGAAAATCTCCTCGACCAGCTGCGGGGCCAGGCCCATCGACGGCTCGTCGAGCAGGATCATGGTCGGTTGCGCCATCAGCGCGCGGCCGATCGCCGTCATCTGCTGCTCGCCGCCGGAGGTGTAGCCCGCCTGCGAGGTACGGCGCGCCTTCAGGCGCGGGAAATAGTTATAGACCTTCTCCAAGCTCCGTTCGATCTCCGAACGCGGAACCTTGCGCGTGTAGGCGCCGGTCAACAGGTTTTCCTCGACCGTCAGGTGGGCGAAACAGTGGCGCCCTTCCATCACCTGCACCACACCGCGACGCACGAGGTCGTAGGTGGTCAGATTGTCGATGCGCTCGCCCTTGTATTCGATATAGCCCTTGGTCACCTCGCCGCGTTCGCCCTTGAGCAGGCGCGACACCGCGCGCAGCGTGGTGGTCTTGCCGGCGCCATTGCCGCCCAGGAGGGCGACGATGCCGCCTTCAGGGACGCTGAAGGAAACGCCCTTGAGCACCAGGATCACATGGTTGTAGATCACTTCGATGCCGTTGACGGACAAAAGGGGTGTGGTCATTGGAATACCAAAAAAGAAACCGGCGCCACCCGATCCTCTCGAAAGGGCGGCGCCGGCAGGGTCGGGCAATCACTTCCCGGCGGTCAGTTCCTTGGCGCAATCGCGAGGCGCCAGCTTCTTCTCCTGCGCATACTTGCCAGCGGAGGCCTTGATCATGGGCTTGATAATCTGCTGATCGGCGACATAGCGGTCGGCGCCGACGATCCACTTGCTGCCGTCCCAGTGCTGCACGCGGGCGACGCTGCCGCCCTCATGATCGACGCAGGAGGTCGAGAGGGGATCGGCGAAGCCGGTGAAGCCCAGCGAAGCGATCAACTTCTGGTCGATCGCCAGGTTTTCAAGGCCCCATTGCACCTCTTCGCCCTTGAGCGGCTTCTTGCCGTGCTTGGTCTGGGCCCGCTTGACCGCCTCGACGCTTACCATCGCCGCGGTCAGGCCGCGGTTGTAGAGCACCTCGCCGATCTCGTCCTTGCTGCCGGTGCCCAGGCCCTTGTCGTGGAGATGCTTGAGGATATCCTGGTGCACACGGCCCTTGCCCGCGGGCG
>CAYYFR010000270.1:0-6889 GCA_964470865.1 uncultured Burkholderiales bacterium
GGAGTCGCGATGGCTGCCTTGAATGCATCACGCAGGCGCGCAAGTTCATCGTCAGTCAGCGTTGCGCTTGCAATGATCGCCGGCATCGGGGTGGGGTCGGTGGTGGCGACGATGCGTACCTGCGCGGCGTATTCCGGCTCGGTGTGGCGGATCAGATCATGCACATAACCATCGAGCGGGCCGACATCGATGCGATTCTCGGCAATCGCCTGGATGATGCCGCGCGCATTCACCAGGCCGCCGGTGATGCGGGAATAGGGCTGCGGGTTGCCCGTGTGTCGGGTCAAGAGGTGGTGGCGGAACGCGTAGTAGCCGGACTGCGAATCCTTGAGCGTATAGCCGGCGCGGTGGCCGAAGGTATCTGCCAGCGTCTTGAACGCGGAGCCGGCGCCGACCACGATGTCGGTGCAATACACCGCGCGGCCGCCATAGCGCGGCAGCGACGGCAGCGGCTGCGCCAGGATCACCGGTTCGATTGCGCGGCGCGACAAGGGCAGGCCGCACATCATCACCGCTGCAAGGTCGTCACGCGCCCAGAGGTCGGACAAGACGTTTGGCGGGTCATGCGCGAGCAGAACCGCATCGACCCGCGAGCGTCCCAGCACCCAGCCGAACAACTGCGTCCATGCCGCCTTCGAGGCCGGCGTGACCGAGTACATGCGGGCGTTGGCGACAAGGCTCATGGACTGACGCTGTTCAGTGACGAGGCCGGCGGCAGCAGCCGGGGCGCGGCATGGCAGAGCCAGGCTGCCGGCTTGGCAAGCAGAAGGGCGCAGGGTTGTTCAAGCGGCACCCGGCACCCCGCTACGCTCACGCAGCACGCGCTGGATCGCGCGCACGATGCCCTGGTAACCGGTGCAGCGGCACAGGTTGCCGGCCAGTTCGATGCGGATGCGCGCCTCGTCGGCATCGTTCACCAGGTGCGGCAGCCGCAGCACAATGTCGCGCGCGGTGACCAGCATGCCCGGCGTGCAGTAGCCGCACTGCAGGGCGTGTTCGGCGGTGAACGCGGCGCGCAGTTGCGTCATCACCGCGTCGTCATCGAATCCCTCGATGGTGCGCACCGACGCGCCCTCGCAGCGCACCGCGAACTGGATGCAGGAGCGCGCAGGGGCGCCGTCGAGTTCGATGGTGCAGGCGCCGCAGACGCCGTGCTCGCAGCCCAGGTGGGTGCCGGTCAGGCCTTCGTGCTCGCGCAGGAAATCCGCCAGATGGGTACGCGGTTCGACTGCGGCCGAGACCGCCTGGCCGTTGACGGTGAGATTGATGGTCTTCATGCGTTGGCCTGTGCCACCGCGCGCTTCAAGGCCACGGCATGCATCTGGAATTCATAGGGTTCGTCGCAACCGGCGGCGCGCACCTCGGCGGCGATCGCGGCGCTATCACCGGCCAGGACCGCAGCGATGTCCTGCACCAGATGCGGTGCGCCGGCGGTGGCGCCGATGATTGCGCGGCGCACGCCGCGCGACGGATCCTGCAACACCGCGCCGATCGCCTCGGCGAATTCGCCCACCTTGCGGCAGAACTTGTAATAGCCGAATTTCGTGCCCGGGCCACACTTGGCGATGCGCACGCCGCTGAGGATTTCGTCGTCCGCCAACGCGGTACTGAATGCCGCCTGCATGAAATCGCCGCTGGCCACCTCGCGCCGGCCGCGCGGCCCGTCGATCAGGTAAACCGCATCGAGGAGCAACATGGTGTTGACCCAGTCAGCCGCGGGGTCGGCATGGGCAAGACTGCCACCCAGCGTGCCGCGATTGCGCACCGCGCGATAGGCGATATTGGCCGCCACATGCGGCAGCAAACCCCGGGTCGGGTCGGCGACGCGGCCGTCTTCGATCGCGGCATGGGTGACGCCGGCACCAATGACAAGGGCTTTACCTTCGTCGCGTACGCCGTTGAAGCCGGCGATCGCGTTGAGGTCGATCACCGATTCCGGCTGTACCAGGCGCAAATTCAGCATCGGCCCGAACGACTGGCCGCCGGACATCGGCTTGGCCATGCCGCCACTGGCCGCCAGTTGCGCCCAGGCCTCGGCCACCGTGGCCGGTCGCGTGTATTCGAAGGCTGCCGCTTTCACGGCGCCGCTCCGGCGCGGGCCGCAGCAAGCGCCGCCAACAGGCGTTTGGGACTCATCGGGCTTTCAGTGATTTCCACGCCCAGGTCGCACAGGGCATCGTTGATCGCGTTGGCGATCGCCGCCGGCGGCGCGATCGCGCCGCCCTCGCCGATGCCCTTCTGCCCGAACTCGGTATAAGGCGACGGTGTCTCGATGTGCCCGATGCGGATCGACGGCACCTCGGGCGCTCCCGGCAGCATGTAGTCGGCCAGGGTGGAGGCCAGCGGCTGACCGTTTTCATCGAACGGCATTTCTTCATACAGGGCGGTACCGATGCCCTGCGCGGTGCCGCCGATGATCTGGCCGTCGACCACCATCGGGTTGACCAGCACACCGCCATCTTCGGCGATCGCGTAGTCGAGGATTTCGACCGCGCCCAGTTCGGTATCGACCGCCACCACCACCGCATGGCAGGCATAGGAAAAGGTGCCGGTATCGCGCCCGGCCTTGTAACCGGCGATCACTTCCAGCCCGGCCGGATCGATGTCGGCCGGCAGCAACTGCGGCGCGCGGTGCCACACATGGGCGATGTCGGCCAGCGACATGCGCGCGGCATCGCCTTCAAACACCTGGCCGCCCGACAAGCGGATCGAGGCGACATCGCAGCCAAGCAGCTTGGCGGCGATCTGGCACACTCGCCTGGCCATTTCCTTGCATGCTGCGGCGACCGCACCGCCGCTCATGACCATCGAACGCGAGCCCCAGGTGCCGGTTGAAAACGGTGACTTGTCGGTGTCGCCATGCGACAGCCGCACTTTCGACACGGCGATGCCCAGCACCTGATTGGCCACCTGCGCCATGGTGGTTTCCATGCCCTGGCCGTGCGAGTGGGCGCCGATGGCCAGTTCCAGCACACCATCGGCAGTAAGCCGCGCGCGGCATTGTTCATGGCCGGGAACGATCGGCACACCCCATCCGAAGTAAACACTGGTGCCGTGCGCGGCCTGCTCGCAAAACACCGCGAAGCCGACGCCGATGCGCCGGCCATCGGCCTCACCAGCCTTTTGCCGCGCGCGCACGGCTTCGAGCCCGATCGCCTGGCGCGCCATCTCCAGCACGCGCGGATAGTCGCCGCTGTCGAAATGCTTTTTGGTGATGTTGTCGTAGGGCATTTCGGCGGGCTGCACCACATTGCGCAGGCGCACCTCGAGCGGCTCGATGCCGGCGGCGCGGCCGATCGCATCGATCATCAGTTCGAGGGCGAAGCACACGCCGGTGCGCGCCACGCCGCGATACGGCAGGCTGGGCGGCTTGTTGGTAGCCACCGCCCAGGTCCTGCAACGAAAGCGCTCCATCTTGTAAGGCCCGGGCAGGATGGAGGTGACCTGTGCGGCCTCAAGGCAGGCGGAAAACGGATACGAGGAATAGGCACCCGAATCGACCGTCGCCTCGCAATCGATGCCCAGGAGCCGGCCGTCGCGCTCGGCGTAGACGGTGATGTCGTAATCGTGCTCGCGGCAGTTGGCGTTGGCGATCAGTTGCTCGCGCCGGTCCTCGATCCAGCGCAGCGGCCGCTTGAGTTTCATCGTCAGGTACGCCAGCACGATCTCTTCGGGCAACAGGATGCCCTTGTAGCCGAAGCCGCCGCCGACGTCCGGCGCGATCACGCGGATCTGCCCCTGGTCCAGGCCCAGGCATTCAGCCAGGCCCTGGCGGTTCACATGCACCATCTGGGCGGAGGACCACATGGTGAGCTGGTCGAGACGCGAATCCCACTGGCACACCACGCCGCGCCCTTCGAGCGGCGACATGCACTGGCGCGCGGTGCGGATGTGGCGTGTCAACTTGATCGGCGCGTTGGCAAGCGCGGCGATGTCGTCATCGACAAACGACTCAAGAAACAGGTTGTCGCCCCATTCCTCATGCACCAGAGCAGGCGGCGCCTGCCTTGCAGCGCGCATGTCGACCACCGCCGGCAATTCCTCGATATCGGCAAAGACCGCCTGCGCCAAGTCTTCGGCCTGGGCGCGGGTGGGAGCCAGGCAGGCGGCGATCAGTTCGCCCACCTGGCGCACCTTGCCGCGCGCCAGCGGCCACTGGTCCGAGGCCTTGAAGCCCTTCAGGCTTGCGACCGCGCGAATCGGCTTGACGCCCGGCAGATCGTCCATGGTGAACACCGCCGCTTCGCGCCCCGCCGGCTTTTCGATCGCCCCGAGAACGCCATGCGCGATCGGCGAACGCGCGAACGCCACATCCCACATGCCGGCCAGGCGCAGGTCGCCGACGAACTGCCCCTGCCCCGCCATCAGGCGGCGGTCTTCCTTGCGCAGCACGCTGGCGCCGACGCCCTGGGCGGCGCCGGCCAGGTGCTTCACATCGCTCTGATTCATGCGGCCACAACCTGCGGCAGGATCGGCGCCACCGCGTCGTGGCGCACGCCGTTGCGCAGGCAGAACGCCGGCGTCAGCAGGCGATCGGTGACCACTTGCGTGCCCTCGTTATCGGTCAGCACAAAGCGCCCGCGCTCGTCGTTGAGCACCGATACATCGGCAGCCGCCCCCACGCCGAGATGGCCCAGGTCGGCCGGCAGGCCGAAGATTTTCTGCGCGTTGCAGGTGGCCATCGCCACCACATGGTCCAGCGGCAGCTTCAATGCCAGCATGGTGGTCATGGCCGATACCAGCGAGAATTTCACCGCGCCGAAGAACATGTGCTCCTTGTCAGGATGCGAGTCGGGCGTGCCGGGCGCTTTCGGCTTGGGCACCGCAGTGTTGTAGCCATGCATGTCGGCGCCGAGCGTATCGGGGACGATCCCGGCATCGAGCGCGATGCGCGCCATCTTGTAGCTGAAATGCGAACCGTGGCCGACATCGACCTTGAGTCCCATGTCCATCGCCTTCCTGACGATGTCATGCACCTTGCCCTGGCGATTGACAAAGCCGCCGGGGTGCCTGGTGAAGGGGTGGGCGAGGATGTCGCCCGGTTTGAGCAGACCCGCCACCTGGTCGAGAATGGTGTCCGGGTCGACCCCGTTGGTGCCGGATTCCGGCAGCGGCCAGAGCTGGCCGAAGTGGATGTACAAGGGCAGGTTGGCCTGGCGCGAGATCTCGGCGGACATGCGCATCACCTCGACGCCCCAGCGCGCGAACCCGCCCAGTTCCGCGTGCGCCTTGAAGCCCTTGACGATGTCCGGGTTCTCGACCGCCGCCTTGACCGTGGCATCGATGTCGAGGCAGTCCGGCTTGTACAGCGAGGGGTAGTAGTGGCCTTCCATGCCGCCCACCAGATACGCCGAGAGGTAGGCCACTACGCGCGACTTCTTCGGCTTGACAACGTATTCGTTAAACGCCGGCAGCGTCATGCATGAAGGCCCGCCCTGGTCGATCAGGGTGGTGACGCCGGAATCGACGCCGCACATGTCGGCCTCCATGCCGAAGCGGCCGGTGACATGCTCGAACACATGGGCATGGGTGTCGATCAGGCCGGGCGTGACCAGCTTGCCGCGCGCGCTTACGACCTGCTTCGCCTCCGACGGCGCGATGCTTTCCGCCACCGCGGCGATGCGGCCGTCCTTGATGGCGATGTCGCGCACCGCGTTCAAGCCATGGGCCGGGTCGATCACCTGGCCGCCCTGAAGGAGGATGTCGTAGTTCATGATTGCCTTTCCCGCCGGAGAGCCGGCTGTGTGTGCTGGCGTGCCGCTTCCGCCAGGCGATGCAGTGTCAAATGGCGAATCTCGGCGCGCGATGCGTCGATGTGCGCCTTGAGCAGCATTTCGGCGCGTTCCTGCTTGCGCGCGATGAGGGCGCGCAATAGTTTCGCATGTTCCTCGAAAGCCGCGACGATGCGCGCAGGCTCGATGAAGTCCAGCCGGCGGATGACGCGGATGCGCTCGGTGATGTCGCGATGCACGCGCGCCATCTCGGCGTTGCCGGCGTTGGCGACGAACGCCGCATGCAGGGCTTCATCAGCTGCGGCCACCGCCTGGCCGTCCAGGTTGCGCTGCTCCTCCGGCACCAGCCAGAATGCGCGCTGGGCGGCGAAATCGGGAAACGGATCGGCCCGACAAATGCGCCGGATCGCGATCAGTTCGAGATTGACGCGCAGGTCGTACAGGTCGTGAAAATAGTCGAGGTCGAGCGGGCGCACCTGCCAGGCGGCATGGCCGTCGCCCTTGATGAGGTAACCCTCGCGCGCCAGCATGTGCAGCGCCAGACGCAGGGGCGTGCGCGAAACGCCGAAGCGGTTCGCCAGCTCGGATTCGGAATAACGCTGGCCCGGCATCATGCGAAAGTCGTAGATGTCGTCGCGGATGCGCCGGTGCACCGACTCGGCGAGCGAGGATTTCTCGGGGGCTAAGGGCGTGACCTGATTCATGTGTGCGGAAAAAGCCCAAGGCGAAACGTTTTGGGCAAATGGAAAACGAATTGGGATCCCAATTGGAGTTTGAATATAATCGCGCCGCTTCCAACCGTCAAGCAATCCACTAACAACTCATGCAAACCGCCGTCAGCACACTTGTCGAATCCCCCAACGCGCAAGCCCTGGCGCGCATAACGGCCTGCGAACCACGCTGGGTGGCGATACAAAGTGCGCGCGACGCCCTGGGCTTGCCCGAGCGCACGCTGCTGCACGCCGGCCCGCCGCTGGCCGACCCGCACTGGCCGCCGCCGCCGATGATGAACGCCGCCGTGCTTGCCTGCCTGCACGCCGGCTGGGCCGGCGCCGCCGCCGCCGCCGAGAAACTGATCGAGACCGGTGCGATCAAGCTCGAGGCCAGCCATGGCTGGCGTGTCTCGACCCCGCTGGTATGCATGGTCTCGGCCGACA
>CAYYFR010000271.1:0-6868 GCA_964470865.1 uncultured Burkholderiales bacterium
CCCTGCGCGACGCCCAGAACGCCATCATCGGCTACCTCTTGATCGGCACCGACAACACCGCGCGCAAGCAGGTGGAGGCGGAGCAGAAGAAGCTCGACCAGCGCCTGCGTGACCAACAGTTTTACACCCGATCCCTGATCGAATCGAACATGGACGCGCTGATGACCACCGACCCGTCGGGCATCATCACGGACGTCAACAAGCAGATGGAAGCACTCACCGGCTGCACGCGCGACGAGCTGATAGGTGCTCCGTTCAAGAACTACTTCACCGATCCGCAACGGGCCGAGGCCGGGATCAGGCAGGTGCTGAGCGAGCGCAAAGTGACCAATTACGAGCTCACGACGCGCAACCGCGACGGCCACGAGACCGTGGTGTCCTACAATGCCACCACCTTCTACGACCGCGACCGCATACTGCAGGGGGTGTTCGTCGCGGCGCGCGACGTCACCGAGCGCAAGCGCTTGGACCAGGTTCTGCAGGAGAAGAACGTCGAGCTTGAGGGCGCCCGGGTGGCGGCGGAAAAGGCCAACCGCTCGAAGTCGGAATTCCTGTCGAGCATGAGCCACGAGCTGCGCTCGCCGCTCAACGCGATCCTGGGATTCGCGCAACTGATGGAATCGGACCTGCCGGCGCCATCGCCGAACCAGAAGCAAAGCATCGGCCAGATCCTTGGCGCGGGATGGCACCTGCTCAAGCTGATCAACGAGATTCTCGATCTGGCGAAGATCGAGTCTGGCCAGCTTTCCCTCTCGCTGGAACCGGTATCCCTGGCCGAGGTGATGGTCGAAAGCCAGGGCATGATCGAGGGTCAGGCGCACAAGCGCGGCATCCGGCTCGACTTTCCGCACTTCGATGCGCCCTGTTATGTACATGCCGACCGCACCCGCTTGAAGCAGGTCCTGCTCAACTTCCTTTCCAATGCGGTCAAGTACAACCGGGCGCAGGGGTCGGTGACCGTGACGTATGCCGCCATCAGCCCCGTGCGCTTGCGTGTCAGCATCACCGACACCGGCGCCGGATTGCCGCCCGACAAGCTGGCGCAGTTGTTCCAGCCCTTCAATCGGCTCGGTCAGGAGGGCGGCGGCGAGGAAGGCACGGGCATAGGCCTGGTGG
The DNA here is from genome assembly GCA_964470865.1 of uncultured Burkholderiales bacterium. Taxonomy (GTDB): domain Bacteria; phylum Pseudomonadota; class Gammaproteobacteria; order Burkholderiales; family JAEUOS01; genus JAEUOS01. The sequence continues at coordinate 1,117 of CAYYFR010000271.1, forward strand.
TCGCCAGGCAGCTGATCGAGCTCATGGGCGGGGTCATAGGCGTGACCAGCACTGTCGGATACGGCAGTGTGTTCTGGTTCGATCTGGCGGCCGGGGCCGAACCGCAAATCTTGGCCGGCAGCGATGCACCACTATTGCCGGTCCCGGTGCCGATGCGGGATGGGGTGCTGCGGCGCGTGCTGCTCTACGTGGAGGACAACCCGGCCAATCTGCTGCTGGTCGAGCAGATCATCGCCCGTCGCCATGAGCTTGAGCTGCTAAGCGCCGTGACCGCGACGCTGGGCATCGCGCTGGCGCGCGAAAGGTTGCCGGAAGTGATCCTGATGGACATCAACCTGCCCGACATGAGCGGCATCGACGCCATGCGAATATTGCGCGAGGACCCGGCCACGGCGCACATTCCGGTAGTTGCCGTCAGCGCCAACGCGATGCCCCACGACATCGAGATGGGAATTGAGGCCGGATTCTTCCGCTATCTCACCAAGCCCATCAACGTCACTGAATTCATGAGCACGCTCGACACCGCGCTCAAGCATGGCAGGCAGACGCGGGCCGCAAGCCGGATTTGACGCGGCGGTGATCGATTCCACCGACATCCTTGACGGCCGGATCCTGATCGTCGACGACAAGGAGGCCAATGTCCGCCTCCTCGAAGGCATGCTGCGCGGTGCCGGCTATGCCTGCGTCGCTTCCACCATGAACGCGGCAGAGGTCCGCGACCTGCATCGCGAGCAGCGCTACGACCTGATCCTGCTCGACCTGGATATGCCGGGCATGGACGGCTTCCAGGTGATGGAGGCGCTCAAGGAAATCGAGCACGGCGGCTATCTGCCGGTCCTGGTGATTTCCGCCCAGCGCGAGCACAAGCTGCGCGCGCTCAAGGCGGGCGCCAAGGACTTCGTCAGCAAACCCTTCGATCTGGCCGAGGTGTTGACGCGCGTATACAACATGCTCGAAGTGCGCCTGCTGCACCGCGAGACCAGAAGGCTCTACGAGCAGGTTGTGGCCGAGCAGAAGGTGTCGGAGCGCCTGCTGCTCAACGTGCTTCCACGTTCCGTCGCCGAGCGGCTCAAGGGCGACCCCGGAATCATCGCCGACAGCTTCCCCGAAGCGACCGTGATGTTCGCGGACATCGTCGGATTCACCGGCTTGTCCGAAAGCATGAGCGCCGAGCGCCTGGTGGTACTGCTAGGCGAGGTGTTTACCCTGTTCGACGGCATCGCCGACCACCGCGGACTGGAAAAGGTCAAGACCATAGGCGACGCCTACATGGCGGTCGCGGGCGTGCCGGTCGCGGCGGCCGATCACGCGCGGCGCGCGGCCCACATGGCTCTGGACATGATTGGCGCGCTTGAGCGCTTCAACCTGCGCGACGGCCACACGCTCAAGCTACGCATCGGCCTGCACAGCGGCGACGTGGTCGCCGGCGTCATCGGCAAGCGCAAGTTCATCTACGACCTGTGGGGCGACACCGTCAATACCGCGAGCCGCATGGAGTCGCACGGTGTGCCGGGCCGGGTCCATCTCTCGGACGCGACCCGCGACTTGCTGGACGAGGACTTTCTCATCGAAGCGCGTGGCACCGTCGACATCAAGGGCAAAGGTGAAATGCGCACCTGGTTGCTGGCGGGGCGCAGCCCGGCGGCAAGCGGCTGACGCGGTCACCTGGGCGAGCCTGAGCAACCGCTGCATCTGCGACCGGTGCGAGGCCGCCGCTGTGGGAGACGCACAATCGCGGATCGGACGCAATCGATCCGCACGCGCAACCCATGCCGGGACGGAGTTTCAGGGGCGATCAGGCGTGTTCAGCGCCAAACCAACGATTGACGCTGACGAATATGGCTGGATGACTCCAACAACGGCATTGCGATTCCTGTTCTTACGCAGTGGTCGAACCGAAGTGACATCGGCCGCGTGCGAAGCCATTCTGGTAAATGGAACGCAAGCGGCACCGCATCGTGTAGATCAAGCGCGATGCACAACTAGGTGCCACGATTTCGCGTGGCCAGCCAATGGTCGACCGACAATGCGCCCGGACCTTGCGCCATCAGGTACAGCAGCACCGCTGCCCAGGTTCCGTGGGTGGGGTACGCACCAGGGTAGACGAATAGTTGTATCACCAGGGTCATGCCGAGCAATCCAAGCGCGGAGAAGCGCGTCGCCAAGCCGACCATGATCAGGAGCGGCAACAGATGCTCTGCAAACGCTGCGAGCGGGGCGGCCAACTCGGGCGGGATCAGCGGGACTTTATATTCATCCTTGAAAAGGGCCAGCGCCGAACTCGACAGGCGCGGCCATCCGAGCGTGAATTCACCGCTGACGATGTTGATCGACAAGCCCTCCACCTTGGTTTGCCCTGAATTCCAGAACACCGCCGCGATCGAGAATCTCGCCAGAAATGCGATAAATGAATGCGGGATTCGCGCCATGATGCCGATGGCTGCGGCGAACGGGTTCAGGGGCCGGCCGTGCGCCTTTGCTCCCGCTGCGCCTTGCGCGTCTGAATTTGGAGTCATTTTTCGTTCCTGTCGGGTAATTCAATCGATGTCACGGCGCCATTCTGGAACAGCAAGCTGAGGGCGAACGTCAGATCAAATGTGGATTCCCTGGCAATCGCCGCACACGCCGAAGCGCCCAGCGGCGTCTGGTTACGCAACGCGCGAATGAATATCGCCGCGCCGGGCGGCAACGAAATTGTCGCGACGTCCGTGGCGTGCCGCAGCACAAGGGCGTCTTCGGGGGATTCGACCACCAACTCTCCGAGATCGACTTCCCCATCGGTCTGATGGGCCGCCCAAAGCGAGACGCTGGCGTAAGAAGATTCAAGTACTGTGACCGAAGGGTGGAGCGCAAATACCAGTCTTGCGCCATCCACTTCGAGATCGAACGCGGTCTGGACTACTGCAGGACTTATCGAATCGACATCCGCCGCATGGTAGGCGAATACCCTGGCGAATTCGAGCCTTGCCACGTCCGAAAGGAAAGGCACGGTCGACGCGGGCTCAAATGACTCGACGAAGGCCGCAAACGTGCTTCCGTAATGGGCCAGAATCCGCGAAGTGGGCGGGTTTTTTCGAACATAAACGCTCGCCATCGCGCGAAAGAACTCAACCCCGACAAGCGCCTCGGTCACCGGAAACGTATCCGCCAGCGCATCGATCAACGAACTCACCACATTGTTGCGATACACGGCCAGACGGACCGCCGGATCCGACCGATTCCATGTCTTCAATTGCGACGGGCCGGCGCAAGCCGGGTCGAGCAAAGACTTGGCGAATTCCACCTGAATCGATTCGGCCACCATGGCCATCACGCAGTCGCCTCGACAATTTCGGCCAAACCGCATGTCGTGTGGCGCGCCAGTATCCGCGCAGCACGCTCCGCTTCGGCCAGGAGTACGGAAAGCGCCGGCACGTTGTTGTCCCACTCGATCAAGGTCGGTGCCGCTCCGTGACGGTCGAGCACTGCCGCATAGAGGTCCCAAACCGCGGTATCGACGGCAGATCCATGGTTGTCGATAAGCAGCGACGCGCCGGCCGCGTCGACCTCGCGAGCGAACCCGGCCAGGTGGATTTCGCGGACTTTGTCGAGGGGAATTTCGTTGATGAATTGCCGCGGATCCCTGCCGTGGTTGACACAGGACACATAGACGTTATTCACATCCAACAACAAGCCGCACCCTGTTCGACGCACCACCTCACGCAAAAACTCACTCTCGCTGATTGTCGAAGTGGCGAATTCGACGTAGGTCGCGGGGTTTTCAAGCAGCATCTCGCGTTTCAGGCGCTCCTGCGTGCGATCGATATGCTCGCAAACCCTGCGCAACGTTTCGAGTGTGTAAGGTAGCGGCAACAGGTCGTTGAAAAAGACGCCACCATGGCAGGACCAAGCCAAGTGCTCCGAAAACCATATCGGGTCATAGCGCTCGATCAGTCCGAACAACCGATCGAGATGCGCTTCGTCCAAGGGCCCTTCCCCGCCGATCGACAGCCCGACACCGTGCAGGGAAACCGGGTAATGCTCCCGAATTCCAGACAGGAAATGGTGGAAGGGGCCACCGTCGACCATGTAGTTCTCGGCATGAACTTCGAAAAAGCCGATCGCGGGCCGCTCTTGAAGCACCTGGCGGCAATGCTGGGCCTTCAGGCCGATTCCTATCATGCAATCCGATCGGACGGGCATGTTGCGTGCATACGTGACACGTTCACTCATGTCGAGAGCGTCTGGGCAAGATGTTCGCGAACGCATGTAAATCCGATCGGAATGCCGTTTTGGAACTCAGGCTTTCTTTTCCTTGAATTCCTTGGTCTGCCCAAAGCCGGTAGGGGAGGCCTTGGAGGCGGTCTTCGCACAGGTGCCTTTCGCCGTGTAGGACCAGGCATTGCCCTGGTAATCCACCTTGGAGGTGCCGGCGCAGGTGGTTCCAGCACCCGCAGCGCAATCGTTCTTGCCCTTGAGCGCGACTCCGAAACATTTTTCTTTACCGGAATCTTGTGCGGCGATCGGCATGGATGCAAAAGTCGCTCCAAGCGCGATTGCGAGTGCGAGGGAAGGCAGTTTGACGTTCGTGGGGGACATGTATATCTCCTTGATTGGAATGCAGGGACGCGCGGCGGGCGCCGCGCCAAGTACTGTTGAGGATGTAGTCGGAAACCCGGGAAACTGGCTTTCCCGGGTTTTTAGACGTCGGTGCGGTGAAAAGTCTTACAGACGCGATCCCGCCGAATCGGTAATCCGAACCGACATCTGAAATGACCTGTCAGGCAGCGTGCGGCACGCGGCCGACCCGCTATGGAGCGGCCGTGTCCCGGCCGCATCGGACGCGCATGCCACCGATTTCCCCAGCGTCGCGCCGAGGCTGGTGTCGAATCGTCAGATGAAATCGACAGGCAATGCGTATTGATGTGTAAGGTTCCCCTACGCGGGCCGGACTAACGCTTATGCAGTCCAAAGCGGGAAATCCGGAGATACACGCCACCGCGCGACTGCCGGCACGCGTCGTCCGTGCAATAGAAATCCAACGCCAGCGAGGCGAAATTCTGGTGAGTTGGATTCAGGCCGGGCTTGTCGGCCTTTTGACCACGCTCTACATCGTGGCCCCCAGTACCGCGCCAATGGATGCTGCGTTGAAGCCGGTGCCGTGGGCGCTTGGCATTTACGCCGCGTTCACATTGTTCCGGCTGGATCGTGCCTATCGACGGCGGATGACGGTGGCTCTAAGTATCGTTTCGGTATTTGTGGACGTGGGGGTGTTGATTTTCACGATCTGGAGTTTCCATATCCAATACGGCCAGCCTGCGGCTTTTTATTTGAAGGCGCCGACCTTTGCATACCTGTTTATCTTTATCGCGATGCGCATGCTTTCCTTCCGCCCGGGGTACGTGGCCCTTGCTGGAATTACGGCCGCGCTCGGCTGGTTGGGACTCCTGGGGTATGCGCTCGCCGCGCCCGGTGGTGCGGATTTGATCACCCGCGACTACGTCAGCTACATGACGTCGGCGCGAATTCTTGTCGGTGCCGAGATCGACAAGGTGATATCGATTCTTGTCGTCACAGGGCTCCTTGCGCTAGGGGCCGCGCGCGGGCGCCAAATGCTTGAGCAATCTCTTGCCGAGCAGGCGATCGCGGGTCAGTTCGCGCGATTTTTTTCCCCCGACATCGCGGAAACCCTGACGCGGGCGGACGAACTGTTGCGTCCGGGCGAAGGGCAAAGTCGGGAGGCGACCGCGATGTTCGTCGACTTGCGCGGTTT
>CAYYFR010000272.1:0-6794 GCA_964470865.1 uncultured Burkholderiales bacterium
AGCACAAAATGCGCGAGGTGATTCATTGCCTGCGTGTTTCCTGCGTGTTTCCTGCCTATCGCCTGCGTGCGCCCGCGCTTATGCGCCGGCCTGGCCCAGGCTGCGCCAGCGCAGCCGCACCCAGACCAGCACCGCTGCCAGATGGATGCCGAACACCACCACCGCCACCACCGGTTGGGTGAAGGGATTGGGCAGGATCAGCGGGTCGGCGCCGAATGCCGAAAGCAGGGCTGGCAGCAGCAGATAGACCAGCAGCAGATACACGGCGATTGGCAGATCCGCACGTTTGACCGAGCGGGTAAACGACATGCCCTGGACGAACGCAATGTCGCGCAGCGCAAGCAACACAATGGCCAACGGGGTCAGGGGGCCGAAACGGCTGGTTTCGTCGAACCATGCATAGAGGGCGCCCACCGGTCGTGCGCTCACCGCTGTCAGGCCCGGCACCAGCAGAAGCGCAAATACTGCGGCAATCGCCAGCGTAGCGCTCCAGGATGGCAATTCCTCAAGCACCCGCTGCATGCGAGCGGCGCGATAGGCCAAGCCGATGCGCTTGTAGCGCAGCGCGTCACGGCTTTCGAACCAGGCGGCGAGATAGCCGCCACTGGCGAAAACCAGGGCCCCGGTCAGCAGCATAAAAACAAAAGCGGAGAGACGCGGTATGTCGCGCCCGATCACGAACCCGCTGGCATAGAGCGTAACAAACAGCAGGAACGCGCAAAACACCGCCGGCGTAGTGCGTACCTGCAATTGGCCGGCCATCAGACGAATCATGCCGAGTACGACCCATAACGCATAAAGCCACACGGATATCGCGGCGAACTGCAGCAGTGGCCAGGACCAGCCATACCAGGTCAGGGCGTGGGCATTGTCCTCCGTGAGCATCGAAAACACCGCGCCGGCGGTCGGAATGGCGAACACGCCAAGTATCAGCAGATAAGGGGTGCGCAACGAGCGCACTCCGGGCGAAAGCAGCGTGAGAAACAGTGCCGCGCCCTGCATCAGAATGGCACTGCCCAGCACGAACAGCAGCACCGAGACCACGTGCACGGTGGACATTTCGCGGCTGGCGAAAAACGCAAACACGATCAGGCACATGAGGCCGCCATACCAGGTGAACAGGTTTGCACCGATGAGTTTGCCCAGAGCCAGATCGCGCGGGCTCAACACCGACATGCGCTGCAGATCCCAGGTGCGCGCGCGAAACTCCTCGGCGACCGATTCGGCCGCCTGGCGCAGGCCCCAGAAGTGCGTGAGCAACAGGTAGACCGACAGCGCCCCACTTGCCATGAGCGAGGCTGCTACATTGTTCAGTACACCCAGCAGCAGCAACAGGCCCAATACTACCGGCATCACCACCAGTCGTACCGGCGTCATTTCCAGCCAGGCCAGGCGGCGCAGCTCGGGGTTTTCAAGGATGCTCATGCCTGCTCCTTGAGAGTCGCCAGATAGGCATCCTGCATATTCTGCCGTTCGACTGCGAATTCGCAAACCGGCAAGCCGGCGGCAAGCAGGCTTGCCAGCAGTTGTGCACGCGCGTGGTCATCGTTTGCCAAGCTGAATTTCGCGATCACACCATCGTGACTCAGGATCGTCAGCGCGGGCGCCGCGGCTGCCAGTGCGGCAGGTTCGACCGCGCGTGAAAAACGCAGCAGCATGACTTGCGCATTGCTTGCGTGCGCCTGACCGATGGCGCGATGCTCGACCACGCGCCCGCTGCGCAGCACCAGCATGTGGGTCGAATAGTCTTCAAGCTCGGCCAGGATGTGGGATGACACCATCAGCGTCATGCCGTCGTCGCGCAGCTTGAGAAACAGCTGTGACAGCGCGTGGCGTGCTTCCGGGTCGAGGCCGGACGCCGGTTCGTCCAGCAGCAGAACGTCGGGCTTGTGAATGATGGCCTGGGCGATGGCCACGCGCTGACGTTGCCCGCGCGACAGGTTCTTGGGCAGCGATTCCAGCTTGTCGGTGATGCCGGTGCCGTGTGCAGCCTGTTGCACCGCCGCGGCGGTTGCGCCAGGGGCGATGCCATGGGCGCGAGCAGCGTGGGTCAGGCATTGGCGTACCGTGAGCTCGTCGTACAGGCCGAAGAAATCCGAGAGGTGGCCGATGCGGCGGTGGCATTCGCGCGGGGCCTCGGCCACATCGATGCCGGCCAAGTTGATGCGCCCGGCCATCGGAATTTCCAGCGCCGAGATGCAGCGCAGGAGCGTGGTCTTGCCAGCGCCGTTGGGACCGACCAGCGCGGTGATCGAACCGGCGTCGATGCGAAAACCGACTTGGTCGAGCGCACGAAAGCCGGGGTACTCGTAGACCAGGTCGGTGACTTCGATCACCGGGGCTGCGGCGCTTGACATGACCGGCGGCGCCTTTAGTCTTCGCGCCGCAACTGCGGGAACAGGATGACGTCGCGGATCGAGGGCGCATCGGCCAACAGCATCACCAGGCGGTCGATGCCGATGCCTTCACCGGCCGTCGGCGGCAGGCCATGCTCGAGGGCGCGGATGTAGTCGCGGTCCTTGAACATGGCTTCCTCGTCGCCGGCTTCCATGGCTGCCACCTGCGCATCGAAGCGCGCCTCCTGGTCTTCCGGGTCGTTCAGTTCGGAAAAGCCGTTGGCGATCTCGCGCCCGGCGATGAACAGCTCGAAGCGGTCGGTGGATTGCGGATTGACGTCGTTGCGCCGCGCCAGGGGTGACACTTCTGCGGGATAGTCGATGATGAAAGTCGGATTCCACAACTGCGCTTCGGCGGTTTCCTCGAAAAACGCCAGCTGGAGGGCGCCCAGCCCCGGCTTTCCGCGCGGTGCCGCGCCGCGCTTTTCGAGCCAGGTGGCGAGGAATTCGCCATCGTGCAATTGCGCGTCGCTGTAGTCGGGTGCGTATTTGCGGATCGCCTGGGTGATGGTGAGGCGCTCGAAGGGTGCGCCGAAATCGATATTGCGGCCCTGGTAGCCAAAGCAGGTCGTGCCCAGCACGGTGGTCGCTAAGCTCCTGAACATTTCCTCGGTCAGGTCCATCAGGTAGCGATAGTCGCGATAGGCCTCGTAAAACTCCATCATCGTGAATTCCGGATTGTGGCGCGTCGAGATGCCTTCATTGCGGAAGTTTCGATTGATCTCGAACACCCGCTCGAAGCCGCCCACCACCAGGCGCTTGAGGTAGAGCTCCGGCGCGATGCGCAGGAACAGCTCCATGTCGAGCGCGTTGTGATGGGTCTTGAAGGGCTTGGCCGCGGCGCCGCCCGGTATCGGGTGCATCATCGGCGTCTCGACTTCGAGGTATTGCCGGCCCACCATGAAGGCGCGGATCGCGGTCACCACTTGCGAACGAACGATGAAAGTCTTGCGCGACGCATCGTTGGTGATCAGATCGAGGTAGCGCTGTCGATAGCGCGCTTCCGTATCGGTGAGGCCGTGGAATTTTTCCGGCAGCGGGCGCAGCGCCTTGGTCAACAGGCGCAGCTCGCGCAGATTGACCGACAGTTCGCCTTTTTGCGTGCGAAACAGCACGCCGCGCGCGCCGACGATGTCGCCCAAGTCCCAGTGCTTGAAGTCGGCATGCGCCTGCGGCCCGATGCCCTGGTCATTGATGAACAGCTGAATCTGGCCGCTGCCGTCCTGCAGGGTGGCGAACGAGGCCTTGCCCATCACGCGCTTCAACATCATGCGCCCGGCAACGGCGACTTCAATATTGCTTGCCGCCAGCGCCTCACGGTCCGCCGCAGCGTGGGCCAGGTGAAGCTGGCCGGCATGGTCGGTGCGCACGAAGTCGTTGGGAAAAGCCGGCTTGCCGCGCTTGCGGATCTCGGCCAACTTGGCGCGGCGCTCGGCGACAATCTGGTTCTCGTCGATGGCGGGCGTGTCGGGCGTGACGGATTCAGACATGGATACGGACCTGGTTACGCTGCCTCGGGCGTACGTCCGGCAGACCAATTGCCGCCGCAACAGCGCTACTTCGAATCAGCTCAAACACGGTGTTTCAATGAAGCGCTGATGAACTCGTCAAGATCGCCGTCGAGCACCGACTTGGTGTTGCTGATCTCGACGTTGGTGCGCAGATCCTTGATGCGCGACTGGTCCAGCACGTAGGAACGGATCTGGTGACCCCAACCCACATCGGTCTTGGAGGCCTCCAGGTTGTCCTGCTCGGCCTGGCGTTTGCGGATTTCCAGTTCGTACAGGCGTGACTTGAGCTGCGCCATCGCCTCGGCCCGGTTGCGGTGCTGTGAGCGATCGCTCTGGCACTGCACCACGATGTTGGTCGGGATGTGCGTGATGCGCACCGCCGAGTCGGTCTTGTTGATGTGCTGACCACCGGCGCCTGACGCTCGAAAGGTATCGACCCGCAAGTCCGCGGGGTTGATGTCAACTTCGATCGAATCGTCTACTTCAGGATAGACGAACACGCTGGCAAAGGAAGTGTGGCGTCCGCCGGCGGAATCGAACGGCGACTTGCGCACCAGCCGATGCACCCCGGTTTCAGTGCGCAACATGCCGTAGGCGTAGTCGCCTGTGACCTTGATCGACGCCGACTTGAGGCCGGCCACCTCGCCGGCCGACTCTTCGAGGATCTCCGGTTTGAAACCCTTGCGCTCGCAATAGCGAAGATACTGGCGCAACAGCATCGAGGCCCAGTCCTGCGCCTCGGTACCGCCGGCGCCGGCCTGGATGTCGACGAAGCAATTGTTGGGGTCGGCCGGATTGTCGAACATGCGGCGGAATTCAAGGTCGGCGACCGCCGCTTCAATTCCGGCTACATCCTCGGCCACCGATTTGACCGTGGCTTCGTCATCGTCGTCACGCCCGAGGGCGAACAATTCGGCAGCATCGACGAGGCCCTGACCGATGCGGTTCAAGCTGCCAACGGTGGCGTCGAGTGCCTTTTTCTCGCGCCCCAGTTCCTGCGCGCGCCTGGCGTCATTCCACAGGGTGGGGTCTTCGAGAGCGGCGTTGACCTCGGTCAGGCGAGCGAATTTGGCGTCGAAGTCAAAGATACCTCCGCAAGTCTTGGCTGCGGGCCGCGAGGTCGGCGAGCTTGGCTTGAAGGGTGTTGACGAATTCGGCTTCCATGATTGTTGACTTTGTGACGATGCGGTAAAGCCTTCGATTATACCTGCTCGGAGACAGGTTCCCAGGCTTCGACGTAGATTCCAGGCCGCGACTGCCCGTTGAATTCATCCACGCCCAGTCGGAACGCAACGCGCGCCGTGTCGGGCAGGCGTGCGGTCGCGTTGAACTGGATCGCCTCGACGCTGCGCCCTTCCCGGGCCAGGGTGAGTTTGAGGTGGCGCTCCTTGATCAGGCGCTGGCCTGTCACGCGGAAGCTGTCAGCGAAAGTCGGTGCCGGAAAACCCTGGCCCCAAACCTCGGCGTCGAGCGCGCGCACGAAGTTGAGATTCAGGTAGGCCGGTTCGAGCGCGCCATCGGTCATGATCTGTGACGACAGGTCGGCCAGAACCAGCATTCTCGCGGCGGCGTCCTCGAAGGCGCCGCTGAAGCGCTCGAGATCATTGGCCGCGATGGTGAGGCCGGCGGCCATGGCGTGGCCGCCGAAGCGCCTGAGCAGCCCGGGCTGCGCCTTGCTCACCAGATCGAGGCAATCGCGCAGGTGCAAGGCAGCGATCGAACGGCCGGAACCCTTCAATTCGCCGTTTTCCCCCGGTGCGAACACGATTGCCGGGCGGTGATACAGGTCCTTGAGGCGCGAGGCGACAATCCCCACCACGCCCTGATGCCAGCTGCGGTCGAACAGGCATAGCGAAAAGCGGCCGCCCGGGTCGGCCAGATCGAGTGTGGCCAGCGCCTGGTCGCGCATGCGCGCCTCGATCTCGCGCCGCTCGCCGTTGAGTGCGTCGAGGCGTTGGGCCAAGGCCAGGGCGCGCGGCGCATCGGCGGCCAAGAGGCACTCGATGCCCTGCGACATGTCGTCCAGGCGCCCGGCCGCGTTCAGGCGCGGGCCGGCGGCGAAGCCGAAATCGAATGCGCTGGCGCGCGCCGTACCGCGTCCGGCGATGGTGAGAAGGGCGCCAACACCGGGGCTGGCACGCCCTGCGCGTACCCGTTTCAAACCCTGGGCCACCAGAATGCGATTGTTGTGATCGAGGCGCACCACGTCGGCCACGGTGCCAAGCGCGACCAGATCAAGCAGGCTGCCAAGATTGGGTTCGGGGCCGGTGAAGGCCTGGCGCTTGCGCAGTTCCGCGCGCAGCGCCAGAAGCACATAGAACATGACGCCAACCCCGGCCAGGCTCTTGCTGGGGAAGTCGCAACCAGGCTGATTCGGGTTGACGATGCATGCCGCCGCGGGCAGCTCCGGCCCCGGCAAATGATGGTCGGTGATGAGGACGGCCATGCCGCGCGCGTTTGCCGCCGCCACACCTTCCATGCTGGCGATGCCGTTGTCGACCGTGATGATGAGGGCGGGCTTGCCCAGCCGCGGGTGGGTTGCGGCCAGCGCCACCACCTCGGGCGTGAGGCCGTAACCCAGCTTGAAGCGGTCCGGCACCAGGTAGTCGATGCGCGCATCGGAGCCGCTTGACCGGATCAGCGCACGCAAGCCCTGAATGCCCACCGCGCAAGCGGTGGCGCCGTCGCAGTCGTAATCGGCTACGATCAGCATCGATGCGCCGGCGGCGATCGAGTCGGCCAGCAGTTCGGCGGCGCGCGCGCTGTTCATCAGCCGGGCCGGGTCGATCAGGCCGGCGAGCGACAAGTCGAGATCCGGGCGGCTGGCGATACCGCGCGCCGCGTAGATGCGTGCCAGCACGGGATGCACTCCCTGTTGTGCCAGCAT
>CAYYFR010000273.1:0-6794 GCA_964470865.1 uncultured Burkholderiales bacterium
GGTCCAGGGCGGTGGATAATTGACGCATGCCCGCCAGCTTTTTGGTCTCGGCATGCTTTTGAAAAAACAGCTGGCCGCCGATTCCGGCGGGGGCGCGAAGCAGGGAAACCGGACGGCCTTTTAGATGGTCCATCATCAAATCACCGACCAGCGCGTAGTAGCGCACCAGTTCGAGCTTGGTGATGCCCGACGCCGCATCGATCACCCGGTCAGGGTGGGTGACCCGTAGCTTTGCCGGCAGCGCGTGTTTGCCGGGTTGCGCCATCGCGGCGGCGCCAGGGCTTGAGAGCCCGGGCGCGCCGACGGCGATTTCGCGAACGACAGACTGCGGATTCTTGTCGGTGCGAAGCGCGTGAAACACCGCATGCCGTAGTTGCCCGGCGCGGGTCCACCCGCCGAAGGTCACCTCGGCAACCAGATCCGGCCGGGCCCATTGGGGTTGGCCGGCGATCGCAGGTGGCGCCTCGAAGGGACTTGCGGGCGCGCGGATCCGCTCCAGTTTCGCTGTGATGTCCAGCAACGCCGCATCGTTGAAACCGCTGCCGACCTTGCCCGCGTAGCGCAGGCGGCCCGTGTCGTCGTGCACGCCCAGAAGCAAGGCGCCCATGCCGGCACGGCTGCCCTTGGGATTGGTCCAGCCGCCGATCACGAATTCCTGCCGATGCCCGCATTTGAGTTTGAGCCAGTCGGGTGAGCGCAGCGAGCGATACGGCGAGTCACGGCGCTTGGCGATGATTCCTTCCAGGCCGAGCTTGCAGGCCGACGCCACCACGCTTTGCGCGGGCGCATCAAAAGCGTGGCTGAAGCGGATGGTCGCGGAGTCCCGCGTTGCCAACGCCGCCTGCAGCAAAGCGCGCCTTGCCTCCAACGGCGCTGCGCGCATGTCGCAGCCGTCGAAGTAGGGCGCGTCAAACAGGTAGTAGACCATCGCGTCGGTGTTGGCGACATCGAACGAACTTTGCAAGGCGCCGAAGTCGGGCAGTCCGCGATCATCGAGCACGACGATCTCGCCGTCGTACCAACCTTTCGGCAGTCGCAATCCTTCCAGCGCGGCGCGCAGCGGCATCAGCCTGGTGGTCCAGTCGTTGCCGTTGCGGGTCATCAGACGGATGTCCGCGCCGTCGATCCGGGCTAACAGCCTATATCCGTCGAACTTGATCTCGAAGGTCCACGCCGCAGGGTCGAGGGGAGGGCGTTGTGCAAAAGTCGCCAGTTGCGGCGACAAGGAAGCAGGCAGAGCCGCCTTGACTGCGCCTGCGGGTGCCAGCCCTTCGCCTGGCGATGCCGCGACAACGCGTGTCTTGCGTGCGGCTGCGGGCGACTCTCCAGGCGAGGGCCGCTTGCCACTCTTGACACTGTCCGGATACTCGTCGACCACACTGAAATCTGCGGCGGATTTGGCGTATTTATCCCGTTCCTTGATCAGCAACCAGGCCGCCTGCTTGGCCGCCACGCCCTTGATCCGGATCAATGCCCATTTGCCGAACATCTTGTGGCCCGACAACTCGAATTTGAGATTGCCGCCTGCCAGGCCGGCAAGGGGGTCGCCTGCGGGCAGCCAGACGCCCTCATCCCAGATGATGACCTTGCCTGCTCCGTATTGTTTGTCCGGGATTACGCCCTCGAAGCTCGAATAGGCAAGCGGGTGGTCTTCGACTTCCACCGCCATGCGCTTGTCTTTCGGGTCATAGCTCGGGCCTTTGGGCACGGCCCAGCTCTTCATCACCCCGCCAAGCTCCAGGCGCAAATCGTAATGGAGGCGAGAGGCCCAGTGTTTCTGGATCACGAACGTGCGGCCCGACCCACCCGCGCCGCGCTCTGCGCCCGGCTCCGGGGTGAGCGCGAAGTTGCGCTTTGCCTTGTATTCGCTGAGCTTGTCCACCGGGGCCGATGGTTCACCGGCGACGACCACTGGGGCCGCCCCCGGTGTTGCCACTTTTCGGTCTACTTGCGCGCACCATCGGCCGGTTTGGCCTTGGCGCGGGATGCGGGTTTGACTGCCGGCATGTCCTCTTCGCCATCGGGTTCAAGCCCCATCTCGCGTTGCAGCTCTTCCTTGCGCTCTGCCATCTCCGCGCCGAGTGCCTTGAGATCGACTTTAGCCGCCTTCGCCTTGGGGAACATTTCGTCCTGTTCCTCCTTTACGTGATGTGCGATGTATTCGCCGAGGACGGTTACTTTGGCGTCATACAGCGGGTCGTCGGGCTCCATATTCTCCAGTTGGCCGATCAGATCCTTGGCGCCGGCGTGTTCGACTTCCGCCTCGTCCATGAGGTCGTCGATGTCCGCCTTGGCACGCACGGCGGGATAGAAGATTTCTTCCTCGACGGTGGCGTGGATGGTCAGCGCGTCGCAGATTTTCTGGCACAGGCCAGCCTTGGCTTCGTCATCTCCCTCATTTTTTCTCAGCTTGTCGTAGTCCTTGAAAAGCTTTTGCACCAGCGTATGGTCGGCAGTGAGCATCGCGATCGCGTCTTGGGCGGCTGTGGTTCGGGTTTGAGTTTCCATGGTGTTCTCCGGTTCAATGCAATGGGTGGTGGGTCAGGATTCGCGGGTACCAGCAGGTACCGCTCGAACCCGGGGGGATTTTGCGAGGCGCGGGGCGGCCGGTATGTGCGCCAGACCACGTTCGGAGCCATTGGCGCAAGCGTCAGTTCATGCCAGCGGGCCTGTGCCAGGTCGTCGCCGCGCGGCACTCACGCCCGCTTGCGCGCCACGGCCTTGAGTGGCGCGGGCTTGCCGGCACGCCTGACGGCCGGAGCGGGCGCTTCGGGCGAGTTCTCGCCGTGACGTTTGCCCAGGCTCTTCTTCAACAACTCGGTCAGGTCCAGCACGTTGCTGCCCATCGCGGTCGCATCGGCGTCGTCCACCGGCTTGACCGCCTGGGTAGCGCCCGCATCGGCGCGTTGCGCAACCAGTTTGCGCACCGCGGCCGTGAACGTATCGGCGTAGCGATCCGGCTGCCAGGTCTCGGTCATGTCGGCGATGAGTTGCGCGGCCATCGTCAATTCGGAAGCCTTGAGGTTGGCGGCGGCCTTGCCCTCGGGCGGCAACGACAAACCGGCCCAAGAGCGTATTTCGTCCGCCCATCGCAATGTGTTGAGCACCAGGCCAGGCCCGCTCGGAATCAACGCTGCGAGATGCTCCTTGTTGTGCATCACGACGCGGGCGATGGCGATCACCTCCTGCGTGAACATCGCTTCGCGCAGCAGCGCGTACACCTTGTCCGCTTTGCCGAGCGGCTCCAGGTAATAGGGCCGCTCCAGGTAGACGAAAGGCACCTCTGTCGCGCGCACGAAGGCCTCGATCTCGATGGTTTGCGTCGCCTTCGGATAGGCCGCCTTGATTTCGTCGTCGCCCAACACCACGTAACGGCCGTCGTCGAGCTTCACGCCCTTGACCACGTCGGCGCTCGCGATCTCTGCGCCGGTGCGCTTGTTGACACGCTTGTAGCCGACCGGATCCATCGATCGACGGTCGAGCCAATCGAAATCGACGCCGGATTCGCTCGACGCCGGGTAAAGGCCCACGGGCACATGCACCAGCCCGAAGCTGATGGCGCCCTTCCAGATCACGCGAGACGGCATGGCGGCTCCTTACGCATCGCGCTGTTGGCCGCGCACGAATGCCGGCAGGTCGGCAATCAGACGGTCATTGTTGCTGGCGAACACACCGTGCGTCACGCCCTCATACATCCTCAGCGTGGAATGTGCGAGCCCGGCTTGCATCGCCTTCGTGCGTGCCCATTCGAGCGTTTCGGCGCTTACCGGGTGCGCGATCAAGGCGGTGATGTGATTCATGCGGTTGGTCTCAAGTGGTGTGTATACCAGCGTCTCTTGTAGAGCACTATGACGCAGGCCATCTGTGCGCCAGCCTACATAGCCCGCCAAGAAATTCTCCGCGCGCCGGTCCCGCAACTTTGGGTCGGAGGGAGTATATTTTTTAGCGTCAGGTGCCACCGCTCGCGCAAGTCCAACCATGGGGAAATGTCGTGCAAATCGTTCCGCTGCGGGCATGAAGGTCTTGGTGGTCATTGGCCACCCGCGTTCGGCGAGCTTCTGTGCCGCGCTCGGCGCGGCATATGGCCAGGGCGCACTGGCAGCCGGCTGCGAGGTCGAACTGCTCGACTTGGCCGCGCTCGGTTTCGATCCGGACGTGCACCCGGTGTCGCCGACGGACCAGCCACTGGAGCCGGACCTCGAGCGCGCCCGCACGCTGATCGCCTGGGCCGATCATCTGGTCTTCGTCTACCCGGCCTGGTGGGGTGTCGGCCCGGCGCGTCTGCTCGGCTTTCTCGACCGCGTGCTACTGCCGGATTTCGCCTTCCGCGAGCGCGCGGATGCTCGTTACGAGGGACTGTTGCGCGGTCGCACCGCGCACCTGATGACCACGATGGACACGCCGCCTACGATCTATCGCCTGATCTACCGGGCACCGGGCATCAACGCGCTGCGCCGTTCAGTGCTCGGTTTCTGCGGCGTCGAAACGACCTGCGTGCTTGCGATCGGGCCGGTCAGGCACGCCACGCCGGAGCGGCGTGCGGCCTGGCTGGAAGAGGCGCGCGGGCTTGGCTTCTCGCTGCGAGCGGGCGCGCACGGCCCGGTGTCACGTGCTAGACGCCAGTTGCTGGCATGGCTGCGCGCGCTGCGCCTGCAGTTCTACCCGATGAGCTCGATGGGCTACACCGTCGGCGCGCTCGCGGCCGGATCCGGCGGCTGGGCGCATCTCGACTACGGCATCTATTGGCTCGGCTACTTTTGCATGTTCTGCACCGAGGCAGCGGCAGTGTTCACCAACGACTGGTTCGACTATGAGTCCGACCGGCGCAATCGCCACCACGGCCCGTTCACCGGGGGGTCACGCGTGCTCGTCGACGGGCATCTTGGTTTCGCCGAACTGCGCCTCGGGATCGCTGCCGCGCTGCTTGCCGCACTTGCCGCCGCCGGCGTCGTGCTTGATGCACTGGCGAGCGAGGCTGTCTTGCCGGTGACGCTGGCCGTCGCATTGCTGTTCGTGCTCGCGCTAGGCTACACTGCGCCGCCGCTGCGGCTGGCCTGGCGCGGCTTGGGGGAGCTCGACGTCGGCCTCACCCACAGCTTCGGCGTCATCCTTTTCGGCTGGCTCCTGCAGGGCGGGGCGGCCGCAGCGCCGCTGCCCTGGCTGCTGGCCCTGCCGCTCTGCCTGGCGGTTCTGCCGGCCATAATTCTCTCAGGCGTGCCGGACTTCGCTGCCGACCGTGACGCCGGCAAGCGCACCCTGGTTGTGCGCCTCGGAATTCGGCGCGCACTTGCGCTGGCGGCAATGCTGGCGGTCGCCGCGTTGCTCGCCGTGCTGCTGCTCAAGAACGTGGGCGCTCTCGCTGGCGTAATTGACGGGCTGCTGCCCTGGGCGCTGCCGCACGCGGCCCTGCTCGTGTTCCTGATCCAGCGTGAGCGCCGGGCGCAGCAAGCGCGTCCGGGCAGCAGGCGCATTGATGGCCTGTTGGTCGCCGCGCTCGGCTATACCGTGTGGTTCGTCCTGATTCCGCTGATCAACCTGGCGTGAGCGGGCGCAGAGGGGCCGACAAGTCTGTGCGTATTGCCCGACCTGCTTCCCGTGCCAGCGTTTGCGAAAATGTCAGTGCCGCGTTCAGCGCCTCGGTGAACTGGTCGACCTTGATGGGTTTGGTGATGTAGTTGAAAAAGCCGGCCGCGAGGCCGCGCTCGATATCACGCGGCATCGCATTGGCGCTTAACGCGATGATCGGGATCTGCGCGGTCGCCGGGTCTGCGCGCAGGATTTTCATGGCCTCAACGCCGCTGATGCCGGGCAGGCCGATGTCCATCAGAATCACCTCCGGGTGATAGGCACGTGCAAACTCGACGCCGAGATTGCCGTCCGCCGCGCTCAGGAAGTGCAATTCGGGCCGGCGCGCGATGAGTTGCTCGATGAGTTCCAGATTGGCCGGATTGTCTTCCACGTAAAGCACGGTGCGCAGCGGCGCGCCATGCGCCACCTGTGGCAGCGCCGGCGCCGCACGCTCGCCCTCCCGAAGTGCAAGCTGCGGTGTGGCCGCCACACTCAACTCGATCCAGAACACGCTTCCCACCCCGACAGTACTCTCCACGCCCAGGGTACCCCCCATCATTTCGACCAGACGCTTGGTCACCATCAACCCGATGCCCGTGCCTTGCTCCACGCCACCTTCCTTGTCGAGGCGATTGAACGGCTGAAAGAGCTGGAGAAGCTGCGCCGGAGTCAATCCCTGACCGGTATCCCGGACGCTGATACGTATCGAACCGGAGGGGCGCGAGGTGTACTCCACGGCTACCGTGCCTTCCGGCCTGTTGTACTTGATGGCGTTGAATATGACGTTGATCAGTACCTGCTTGATCCGGGTCTGGTCGGCTTCCACAAAGCAGGGGATGTCGAAGCGCGGAAACGTGATGCCGATGTCGCGTTTCTGCGCCTGCGGCAGGAGCATGTCCCGGCACTCCAGCATGACCCCCTCCAGCGACACCGGCTCCCGCGATAGCGTCAACTTGCCCGATTCGATTTGCGCGAGATCGAGGACTTCGTTGATCAGCTCCAGCAAGTACCAGCCTGCCTTGAGGATGTGGTCGATGTTGCGCGTCTGGTCGGACGTCGGCGGCGGAGAGCCGGATTCCATGAGCTGGGCGAAACCGAGGATTGCATTGAGCGGCGTGCGCAATTCATGGCTCATGCTGGAAAGAAACTCGGACTTCGCGACGTTGGCTTTTTCTGCGGCAGCGATGGCCTTGCGCAGTTCCAGTTCGACACGCTTGCGGTCGCTG
>CAYYFR010000274.1:0-6784 GCA_964470865.1 uncultured Burkholderiales bacterium
CGCAACCCAAGAGGCCTGACCATCATGGCAGTTGAAAAAAATCCCGTCCGCGCTTTGGCCGCAAGCAATGCGCGCCTCATGATCGACTGGGCGGTGGCGGCACTGGCCAAACCCCTGCCTGAACCCGTGCGGCTGCGCGCAGCGACCATCCTGGCCGACGATATCGGCGCGATGGTGGCAGGCTCGCTTGAGCCGCAGGTGATGCGCGCCCAGCAGGGGCTGTTGCAAGGTGCTGCGGCCGGTGTCGAAGCCAGCGTGTTCGCACGCAACCTGCCGCGCGTCGACAAGTATTCCGCGGCCAGCGCCAACGGCATGTCGATCACCTGGTGCGAGCTCGACGAAGGGTTTCGCAATGCCTCCTGCCATGGCGGCGCCTACACGATTCCCGTGCTGCTGGCCGAAGCCGAGGCGCGCGGTGCCACGCTGGAGCAGGTGTTGCGGGTGGTGGCCATTGCGTACGAGGTGACGACCCGGTTCGCACTGGCGTATCCATTCCCTGTATTCAACGTGCATCCGCATGCGGCCTTCGCCACCATCGGCGCGGCCAGCGCTGCCGCGTTGATGCGCGGCTATGACGCACCGACCATGCATGCTGCGGTAACGGGTGCTGCCAGCATGAGCTTCGCCGGCCCCTTCGATACCGCGGTGGAGGGCTCGCTGGTGCGCAACGGCTGGACCGCCGCCGGCAACTGGGTCGGCATGCGCGCCGCCGACTGGGCGCTGGGCGGCATCGGCGGCGGTGCCGACACACCGTATGACGTGTTCGTCGGCAGCTTCCACACCAACGCGCGCCCGGCGGCGCTGATCGACGACCTCGGCACGGTGTGGTCGGTGGCCAATGGCTATCACAAGATCTTCGCCTGCTGCGCCTATGCCCATTCGGCGGTTGAAGCCACGCTCGACCTGTTGGGCCGCATGCAGCAGCGCAAGGTCGACGAGATCGCCGAGATCGTGGTGGAAACCGGCCCCAGCGGCTGCGCGCTGACCACGGTGGATCCACAGACCGTGCTGGCGGCCAAGTTCTCGATGCCGCACGCGGTTGCGGCCACCACCCGCATGGGTACCGCGGGCGCCCGTGCTTTCACCTACGACACCCTCTACGACGCCGGCATCGCCGCCATGCGCCGGCGCGTGCGCATGGCACCATTCAAGGACCTGCCGCCATTCCCCAACGATCGCCCGGCGCGCGTCACCTGGCGCTTCGCCGACGGCGCCGAAATGACTGCGGTGTGCGAGAGCGCGCGCGGCGGCGCCAACCAGCCGTTCGAATTGCCGACCTTGCTTGCGAAACTCAACGACAACGCCGGCGGCGTGTTCCCGGCGCTGCCGCCGCTGATGGCAGCGATCATCAACGGCGATGCTGCGCTGGCGGCACGGCCTTGGCGCGATGTGGTGGCCGAGATGCTGCGCAATCCGCTGCCGGCCACAGCGTGAGTTCCGCCCCCACCCTGGCGCGCCAGCTGGTGCGGGCCCTGGCCGCGGCGCGCAAGCGGCCCCTGCCGGCAAGCGTTGCGCTGGCAGCGCAGTTGCACCTGGTCGACGCGATCGGTGTTGGTCTCGCCGCTGCCGCCTCACCGATCGGCGCTGCTTACCGCGATCTGGCACGCGAGATGACCAACCGCGGGCCGGCAACGGTATTCGGGCAGGCCAGCGGTGCCTCTGCTGCCGACGCCGCGCTGATCAATGGCGGCCTGATCCACAGCCTCGAATTCGACGACACCCACACCGCCTCGATCGCCCACGGCAGCGCGGTGATTGCAGCGGCCGCGCTGGCGGTCGCCGAGGCACGCAAGGCCAGTGGCGCGGCGCTGCTGGGCGCCTTTGCGCGTGGCTGGGAAGTGCTGATCCGCTTCGGACTGGCGGCGCCAACCGGTTATCCGGCACGCGGATTTCAAAACACGTCAGTCGCCGGGCCATTGGCCGCAGCCTTGGTCAGCGCCGAACTGCACGACTTGTCGGAAGATCAAAGCGTAGCCGCGCTAGGCATTGCGCTCAGCCAGGCCTCCGGCGTGTTCGAATTTCTGACCAACGGCTCGTCGGTCAAGTCTTTGCATCCGGGCTGGGCCGCGCACGGCGGGGTAATCGCCGCCCTGCTCGCACGTGGCGGCATGACCGGCCCGGAAACCTCGCTCGAAGGCAAGCACGGCCTGTTTCGCCAGTTTGCCGGCGACGACACTGCTGCGCAGCGCTTTCATGGCCTGCTGGTCGATATCGGCGAGCGCTGGCACCTCGAAGACGCCGCGTTCAAGTTCTACCCCTGCTGCCACTACCTGCATCCGTTCATCGAAGCCGCCGGCGTACTCGCCGGGCGCGGCGTGCGCGCCGACGACATCACGCACCTCATGTGCCGGGTGCCGGCAGCGGAAGCGGCGATCATTTGCGAGCCCTGGGCTACCAAGCAGATGCCGGAAACCGGCCATGCCGGGCGCTGGAGCCTGCCTATCGTGGTGGCCACTCGCATCATCGAGGGGCACGTCGATCTGGCGACCTTCGAGCACAAACCGCGTGAGGCGGTGCTGCGCCTGGCCGCCCGAACGCAGTGGGAACCCTTGGCCGGCGCGAACTTCCCGCAACGCTTCGAAGCCGAGATCGTCTGCCACACCGGCAGCGGCGCGGCGCAGACGATCCGCATTGACGACGTGTTCGGCAACCGCACACGGCCGGCCGGGGCCGATGCGGTGATGGCGAAGTTCAGTGCCAATGCGGCGCTTGCGTTGTCGCAATCCGGCGCCCAAGCAGTGCTTGAGTCGGCGCGTGCGTTGACCGCGGCAACTGACTTGGCCAACCTGTCGCGGGCGATTCGCAACGTCATGTAGGCAAGCTGCGACGCAGACCGCGCCAAGCGCCTCGGGATCGGGCATGCGGCCGGGATTCCGACACATCCGTGTGGCCAGTTAACCGCGCACATTGTTGGCGATGTTCAAACTCGGGATCGGCTTCTTTTTCCTGCAGAAGCTGGCGGCCAGGCGCTGTGCCTGACGGCGCCATGCGTGGGCGAGCAACTCAGCGCATGAAGCTGCAATGAAATTACGCTCGCCAGCCTTCAAATTGCCAGTGGCAGCGGCAGGCATGGCCGCGTGCCGCCTTGCGGCGCCGGCAGCGCGCGCAGGTGGCCCCGTGCAGCATCGCCGCGCGCTGCGCGATCGCCAGGCCAAGCCCGCCGATACCGCCGCCAGTCTGTTTCCGCGGCGATTCGCGCAAGGACTGGCCGTTCTCCAGTCGATGCACCAGATCGTCCGGCAGACCCGGCCCGTGGTCTTCGATCATGATTTGCGCTGCGGCCCCTGTCCGTTGCAGGCTTACGTGCACCGGCGCCGCGCCCTTCGCATGGCGCATGGCGTTGTCGATCAGGGCGCGCTTGATCAGTTGCAGGCCGCCGTGCGTCAACTTCGTGTCTTTCGAGCGCGACCGCGTCGACACCGCCGCACTGTCGAGCATGTGGAAAAACCGCGTGCTGATGCGGCGAGCGTCGCTCCAGGCCGGCCTGGCCTACCAGACCGTGCGTCGCGGCGAACCCGCCGCAGCCGGCGGCGGCAGCTCGCTCGCGGACCTGGCCCTGTTACAGGCCCTGCGACGGCGCCCGCGCCGGTCGAGCAGTCGCCGGTACTGCTGACCCAACCCGGCCAGCCGGGCGAAACCTGCGTATTCCCGGTCGGCGCGGCCGAGCCCGGGCGCAAGGACCTGCGCAACCCCCTCCTGCGTTGCTGCACCTTCGGCGAGCGTGCGCTGACCAGGAGCTTGTCGCACTTGGGGAGCGTGGCGCGTGCTTCGCATCCGGTCTGCGTGGTCTAATGAAGTGAAGTGAAACACCGCCGATCGCAGCCTGCGATCGGCGGGCTTCATGAAGGGGCAACCATGGTCACCCGGCGTACCCAGGCTTCGCGCCCTTGCGACGTCGTCCTCTACGGCGCCACCGGTTTCGTCGGGCGCCAGACGGCCGCCTACTTCGCCGAACACGCGGCTGGCCTGCGATGGGCCATTGCCTGTCGCTCGAAACGAAAGCTTGACGACCTGGCGGCGGGGCTGGGCCTGAAATCGGTCGGCATTGTGGTGGCGCTCGCGGCCGCCGGCATGACCATCGAACCCTTGACCTGACCGACCCGGCTTGGAGCCGTTCACCACGAAATCTTCACTGACTCGAAGCGTTTGCCTGGCCCTCCGGGCTTTTTGCAAGCGAAACCTAAGGGAAATCCGCAACATGAATTCCGCCACGCCACGCAAGCCCTTTTCGATGATCCGCGAGTTTCACCTGGCGGACTGGTTCACGCTCGCCAATGCCGTGTGCGGCGTCGGCGCCCTGTTTTCGAGCATGACCTATCTTCAAACCGGCGTGGCCCACCATATCCAATACGCTTGTGCGCTGGTGCTGGCCGCCCTGGTATTCGACGTGCTCGACGGGCGCATCGCGCGCTGGCGCCAGTCGGCTTCGGTGCTGGGGCGCGAACTCGATTCGCTGGCCGACATCATTTCGTTCGGCGTGGCGCCGGCGATCATCGCCTACGGCTGCGGCATGCAGGGCTTCTACGACCGCATTGTCCTGGCCTACTTCGTCGCCTGCGGCGTGTCCCGCCTGGCACGCTACAACGTCACCGCGGAAGCGCTGTCGGCGGAGACCGGCAAGGTGAAGTACTTCGAGGGCACGCCGATCCCCACGTCCATCCTGCTGGTCGGCCTGATGTCGCTGGCGGCCTGGACGGGCGCGCTGGGCGAGCACCTGTGGTTCGGTGTGGTCGAACTGGCCGGGTTCACGTTGCACCCTCTGGTATTGCTGTTCGCCCTTTCCGGCTCCTTGATGATCAGCCGCCTGCACGTCCCGAAACCATGACCCGCCGGCAGGTGCCCGCTATGTTCGTTGCCAGACCGACAGTGGCTGCACGGACGCCCATGCTGCGTCTTGTTTTCCGGTTTTCCAGTTTTGTTTTCCGGTTGTCCAGAAATGAAAGCGCGCACTACTCATACTGCTCTCCTGGCCGCCTTGCTGTTGGTCGCCGTCGCTCTGCCTGCCCCTGCACAGGACGGTGGCGTCAGCGTGCGCCGCGAGTCGCAGCTGACCAAGCTGGTGCCGGCTGCCGAGTTGGAGCAGGCTGCAGCGCAGCAGTATGAAAAGCTCAAGCAGGACGCCGCGAGCAAGGGTGTGTTGGCGTCCCGCGACGATGCGCGTCTGCAGCGCGTGCGCAGGGTGGCACAGCGCATCATGCCGTTCGCCGGCAAATGGAACGCCCGCGCCGCAGGCTGGAAATGGGAGATCAACCTCCTGCGCAGCGACGAGATCAACGCTTTTTGCATGCCCGGCGGCAAGATCGTCTTTTACTCCGGGATTGTCGACAAGTTGCAATTGACCGACGACGAGATCGGCATCGTGATGGGTCACGAGATGGCGCATGCGCTGCGTGAGCATTCGCGAGCGCGCATGGCGCAGCAGACCGCCACCAACATCGGCGCCAGCCTTCTTTCGCAACTGCTCGGCCTGAGCAACGTCGGCAATGCGGTGCTGGGCGCCTCGGTCAACTTGCTTGGCCTGCGTTTCTCGCGTGACGACGAGACCGAGGCCGATGCGGTTGGCCTGGAACTGGCTGCCCGCGCGGGTTACGACCCGCGCGCCGGCATAGTGCTGTGGCAGAAGATGCAGGCATTGCGTAGCAGCGGCGCCGCGCCGCAGTGGCTGTCTTCGCATCCGGCCGATGCCAACCGGATAGAGGAGATCCGGCGACATCTGCCGGAAGTAATGCCGCTCTACGAGAACGCGCGCCGCCGTTGAGAGCGGTGGCGGGTTGCCCAAGGGCCGCAACACGGTACAAATTCCCGATCAAAATCGTGATCCATACTCCCTGAGCACATCGGTTCAGCCCACTGCAGCGCGCAGAACCATGGCCGCCACCAGCCGAATCCGTTCAGCAGAGGGTTCCGGCGCCTCTCGCCCGTCCAGCAGATCGTCGACTTCGTGGCGGTACGCGGCGTAAGCTCACCGCTGCGTCAAGCCAAGCCGGAATCCGGGGATCAAGCCATGAGCGCCAGCACAGTCTTCACAAACAATCGAACGCAAGCCGTGCGCCTGCCAGTCGATTTGCGCTTTCCGGATAGCGTCAAGAAGGTTGAAGTACGCGCGGTTGGCCACGAACGAATCATCGCGCCAGCCGATCGGGCCTGGGATAGTTTTTTCCTCGGCGCGAATTTGCCCAGCGAGGATTTCATGTCGGTCCGCGCCGGTCAGGAACAGGTTGATCGCGAAACGTTCTGAAAAATGCTCACGTACCTGCTTGACACGCATATCGTCATCTACGTGCTCACGCGACGCCCGTCCGAGGTTCGCGAAATCTTCAATCGCAACCAGGGCCGGATGGCGATTTCAGCGATCACGTTGGCCGAGCTGATTCGCGGCGCGGAGAAAAGCCAGTTCCCAAGCCGCAACCTCGACGTCATCGAGGATTTTTGCAGCAGGCTTGCGGTTCTCGGATATTCGGCAGAAGCGGCCCATCACCACGGCTCGATTCGCGCCACTCTGGAACGCCAAGGCCGCGGCATTGGCGTCAACGACCTGCACATCGCGGCCCACGCACGTAGCGCCGGACTCACGCTGGTGACAAACAATCTCGGCGAATTCGCGCGCGTGCCGGGCTTGCTGGTCGAAAACTGGCTCGCCCCAACCGAAGCCAAGCGCTAGCAGCCTGTCGGACTTGGGGGGCGTCGGCTGCTAGCCAAACAGGGTAGGCCAGCGGCGCTTCCAGATTCATTCAATTCGAACCTCGCCCGTTTCACGCGCTGCAGTCGCGCGGATTTCAGGTGT
>CAYYFR010000275.1:0-6782 GCA_964470865.1 uncultured Burkholderiales bacterium
CCGCGGGCGCCATGAACACCAGGGAGTTGTAGCCCTTGGCGCCATCGCCCGCGGGGCGCACATCGGGCTCGGCGCCCGACCACCACACGCCGTACATCTTCTCGCGCGGGTAACCCACGGCCACCGCCTCCTTGATCGAGGTCGAATTCATCACGCCCCAGCCCCACAGAAACACGTAGTCGGGCCGGTTCTGGCGCACTTGCAGCCAGGTGGCCTTCTGCTCGATCCCAGGGTGAGTCACGGGAAGGAGTTGCAACTCAAAGCCGTGCATCTTGACGCGCTCTTGCAACAGGGCGATGGGCTCCTTGCCGTACGGCGAGTCGTGGTAAACAAGCGCGATCTTCTTGCCCTTCAACTTGTCCAGACCGCCTTCCTTCTTGCCGATGTGCTGGATCAGCATGTCGGCGGCGCCCCAGTAGGTGCCGCCCAAGGGGAAGTTCCACTTGAATACCTGGCCGTCGACCGAATCGGAGCGCCCGTAGCCGGCGGTGACGATGGGGATCTTGTCGACGAAGGACTTGTCTGTGAGCGCAAAGGTGATGCCGGTCGAGAGCGGATGGAACAGGGTCGCTCCGGTCGGGCCCTTGCCTTTCAGGCGCTCGTAGCACTCGACGCCGCGGTCGGTTGCGTAACCGGTTTCGCATTCCTCGTACGTGATCTTGATGCCATTGATGCCGCCGTCGCGCGCGTTGACCAGTTTGAGGTAGTCGACATAGCCGTTGGCGAAGGGCACGCCGTTGGGCGCATAGACACCGGTGCGATAGACCAGCACCGGAAAGAATTGCTCTTTGGCCTGGGCGAAGGCCGCCGTGGTCGGCGCCAGGGCGCCGCCGAGCGTGGCGGCGACTGCCGCCAGTGCCAGGATGGACGTGCGTGTTTTCATGCTGTCTCCTTGGGTTGATGCGAATCAAACAAATCCGGCGAAGTGTGAGCAAAACACTTTACCGGAACGGGCGATATTGGTGCAGACCCTTAGTGGGGGAACGGCCACAGGCGCAGCTTTTCCTTGCCGATGGACCACAGGCGCGCCAGGCCCAGCGGTTCGACCACCAGGAAAAAGATGATCAACGCG
Organism: uncultured Burkholderiales bacterium; assembly: GCA_964470865.1. Lineage (GTDB taxonomy): Bacteria > Pseudomonadota > Gammaproteobacteria > Burkholderiales > JAEUOS01 > JAEUOS01. The sequence goes on from CAYYFR010000275.1 coordinate 1,073, forward strand.
CCGAAAATCATGAATTCGAGGTGGGACGCGAACGCCGTGCTGAAGTTCATTCCGACCCAGCGCCCCATGACCGGCAACACCTGGTTGAGGGTGATGGGCAACAGGACGATGAAGGCCGCGCCGATGAAGCTGCCGAGAATGGAGCCCATGCCGCCGATGATGATCATGAACAGGAGGTTGAGCGAGAAATTGATCGAAAACGCCGCCGGCTCCCACGAGCCCAGGTGCACGAAGCCCCACAGCGCCCCGGCCACGCCGGCGTAAAAGGCGCTTACCGCGAAGGCCGACAGCTTGGCGTGGACCGGGCGTATGCCTATGACCTCGGCGGCGACGTCCATGTCGCGCATTGCCATCCACGAGCGGCCGATGTGGCCGCGCACCAGGTTCTTGGCCATGAGCGCGAAGACGATCACGATCGCCAGCACCATGAGGTATTTTTCGACCGGCGTGTTGACCGTCCAGCCCAGCATGTCGATCTGCGCGGTCGACACCGAACCGGACGGCGAATAGTTGGTGAACCATTTGACCCGTGCGAACACCCAGTCGATGAAGAATTGCGCCGCCAGCGTCGCCACGCCCAGGTACAGGCCCTTGATCTGCAGCGAAGGCAGGCCGAACACGGTGCCGATGAGCGCAGAGATGAAGCCCGCGAGCACCAGCACGACGATGAAATTGAGCTGGGGAAAATGCACCACCAGGTTGTAGGCCGCATAGGCCCCGACCGACATGAACGCGGCGTGGCCCAGCGAAATCTGGCCGCAATACCCGACCAGGAGGTTGAGCCCGATCGCCGCCAGGGAGACGATGAGGAAAGGAATCAGGATGGCGCGGAACATGTAGTCCGACGCCAGGTAAGGTACCGCCAGGAAGGCAAAGGCAATCAGAGCGAAGATGAACCAGCGGTCCTGGCGGATACCCAGGAGTTGCTGGTCTTCCCGATAGCTGGATTTGAACTGGCCGTTTTCGCGATAGAACATGGTGTGGAGCCTTTTACACGCGGTCGATGTGCTTCTCGCCGAACAATCCCTCGGGCCTGACCATCAGGAACAGGAGCGCGAGCACATAGGCGAACCAGTTTTCGATGCCGCCGCCGGCTAGGTCCCACAGCTTGACAAGAGGCGGGCCGAGAAACACCTCGGACATCTTCTCCCCCACGCCGATGATGAGCCCGCCGATGATGGCGCCCGGAATGGACGTGAAACCGCCCAGGATCACCACCGGCAGCGCCTTGAGCGCCAGTTGCGCAATCGAGAACTGCACCCCGAGTTTGCTGCCCCACACCATGCCGGCCACCAGCGCGACGAACCCCGCCACCGACCAGACGATCACCCAGATGCGGTTCAGCGGAATGCCGATGGACTGCGCCGCCTGGTGGTCGTCGGCCACCGCGCGCAGGGCGCGCCCGGTGGCGGTCTTCTGGAAGAACAGCGCCAGGAGAATCACCAGCGCCGTGGCGATCACCGTTGCCACCAGGTCTTCCTTGCTGATCAATATGCCGCCCTGGAACACAGATGGCAGGATGAAGGTGGGGTCCTTGGAAATGCCAAGGTTGATCGCGTAGATGTTGCTGCCCCAGATGGTTTGACCGAAGCCGTCGAGAAAGAAGGTGACGCCCAGGGTCGCCATCAGGAGCGCCACCGGGTCCTGCGCGACCAGCGGGCGCAGGACGACTCGCTCGATCACCCAGGCGACGGCGACCATGATGCCGGCGGCGAGCACAAAGGCCAGCGCGAGCGCCGGATAGCCTGCGGGAATGCCGATCCATCCGGGCAGCCATTCGGCCAGGCGCGCGAGCGCGAGCGCGGCGAACAGCACCATCGCGCCCTGCGCGAAATTGAATACGCCCGAGGCCTTGAATATGAGCACGAATCCCAGCGCCACCAGGGAATAGAGCACGCCGGCCATGAGGCCGCCCAACAGGACCTCGATGTAAAAACCCGGCGCGCTGCCGGTAAACAAGGGCGCCAGCAGCCCGGCTGCCAGCACCGCGCCAAGGGCTGCGATCGGCCCGTTCTTTTTCGCTGCCATGGATTTCGATCCTCTACTTAGTGGCTTTCGCCGAGGTAGGCCTTGATGACTTCGGGGTTGCTGCGCACTTCGTCGGGTGTGCCATCGCCGATCTTGCTGCCGTAATCGAGGACGACGACGCGGTCGGAAATGTCCATCACCACGCTCATGTCGTGCTCGATCAAGACGATGGTGGTGCCGAATTCGTCGTTGATGTCGAGGACGAAGCGGCACATGTCCTGCTTTTCTTCCATGTTCATGCCGGCCATCGGCTCGTCGAGCAGCAACAGGCGCGGCTCGCCGGCGAGCGCGCGCCCGAGGTCGACGCGCTTCTGCAGGCCGTAGGGCAGGCGCCCCACCGGCGTCTTGCGGTAGGCCTGGATCTCGAGAAAATCGATGATGTGCTCGACGAACTTGCGCTCGCGCACCTCTTCGGCGCGCGCCGGACCGAGATGTAAGGCCTGTGCAAGGAGGCCGGTCTTCATCTTGAGGTTGCGCCCGGTCATGAGGTTGTCGATCACGCTCATGCCCTTGAACAGCGCCAGGTTCTGGAAGGTGCGGCCGATGCCGCTTTCGGCCGCGTGATGCGTGTTCATGTCGCTGCGCACCTCGCCCAGGAACGCGATCTCGCCCCCTTGCGGGTGATAGACGCCGTTGATGCAGTTGAGCATCGAGCTTTTTCCCGCGCCATTGGGGCCGATGATGGCGCGCACCTCGTGCTCGCGCACATCGAACGAAATATTCTGCAAGGCCTTGACGCCGCCGAACGAGAGGGAAATGTTGCGAACGTCGAGAATGACTTCGCCAATGTCGCGCTCGCTCATCAGGCCGCCTTCCGGGACGCGGGAAAGGTTTTCGCGTCCATGATTTTCAAGGTCGCGCTGACCTCACCGGTGCGACCGTCCTCGAACTTGACCTGGGTCTTTACGTACTGCTCGCTCTTGCCGCCGTACAGCGCATCGACCAGGGTGGAAAATTTCTCGCCGACGAATCCGCGTCGCACCTTGGAGGTACGCGTCAATTCGCCGTCGTCGGCGTCGAGTTCCTTGTGCAGGATGAGGAAACGCCGGATTTGCGAATCGGCCAGCTTTTCCTCCTGCGCGAGATCCGCATTGACCTTCTCGACGCAGTCGCGAATCAGTTCAAAGACCGCGGCCTGGCCGGCGAGGTCGACATAGCCGCTGTAACTCAAGCCGCGCTTCTCGGCCCAGTTGCCCACCGCTTCCATCTCGATGTTGATGAGCGCGCATACCATCTCGCGCCGATCGCCCAGCGCCACCGCTTCCTTGATGAAAGGAAAGAACTTGAGCTTGTTCTCGATGTACTTGGGCGCGAACATGGCGCCATTGGCGAGCTGGCCCACATCCTTGGCGCGATCGATGATGCGCAGGTGCCCCTGCGCGTCCAGAAAACCGGCGTCGCCGCTGTGATACCACCCATCGTTGGTCAGCACTTCGGCGGTGGCGCCCGGGTTCTTGTAATACTCCTTGAGCAGCCCCGGCGACTTGATCATCAGTTCGCCGTTTTCCGCGATCTTCAATTCCACTCCGACCAGCGGCGGCCCGACCGTGTCGGCGCTGACCTGGCCGTCGGGCTGCACGCAAACAAACACCGCCGTTTCGGTGGAGCCGTAGAGTTGCTTCAGGTTGATGCCCAGCGAACGATAAAAGCGGAACAGGTCGGGCCCGATGGCCTCGCCCGCGGTATAGGCCACGCGCACCCGACTCATGCCGAGCGCATTGCGCAGCGGCCCATAGGTGCACAAGTCGCCGAGCGCATACAGCACGCGATCGGTAAGCGATACCGGCGCCCCGTCGAGCAGGCGGCCGCCGACGCGCCCGGCCACGCCCATGAAATACTTGAACATGCCGCGCTTGACCTGGCCGGCATCCTCCATGCGGATGGTCACCGAGGTCAGCAGGTTTTCATACACCCGCGGCGGCGCGAAATAATAGGTCGGACCGATTTCGCGCATGTCGACGGTGACCGTGCCGGCGGCCTCCGGGCAATTGACGCAAAAGCCCGCGACCAGCGCCTGTGCGTAGGAAAAAATGTTCTGCCCGATCCACGCCGGCGGCAGGTAGGCCAGCACCTCCTCGGCATCGGTCAAACGCTCGAGTTCGCAGCCGGCGCGCGCGCGGTCGATCAGCGCGGCGTAGGTATGCACCACGCCTTTCGGATTACCGGTGGTGCCCGAGGTATAGAACATCGCAGCGGCGTCGCCCGGCTTGCCCTTGGCGACTTCGGCGTCGATGAACCCGGCGTTGGCGGCATCGAAATCGCGCCCGAGTTCCTTCAGGCGGGTAAGCGCCATCAACTCGGGCTGGGTGTAGTGTCGCAGGCCGCGCGGATCGTCATAAAAGATATGGGCGATCTGACCGGCCTGCTCCTTGATTTCCAGCACCTTGTCGACCTGCTCCTGATCCTCGACAATGGCGTGGCGAATCTCGGCATTCTGAAACACGTAGACCAGTTCAGGCGCGGTCGCATCCTGATACAGGCCGACCGGAATCGCGCCCAGCGATTGCGCCGCAGCCGTGGCCCAGGTCACCCAGGGCCGGTTGGCGCCGATGATCGCTACATGGTCGCCGCGCTTGAGACCCTGGGTGGCGAGCCCGCAGGCCAATGCGCGCACCTCGCCGGCCACCTGGCGCCAGTTCCACGTTTGCCAGATGCCGAGATCCTTTTCGCGGATGGCCGGCCGCTCCGCGCGCACCAGGACGTGGTGCGCGAGCAGGCGCGGAAAGGTATCCGCAGTCGTCGGGGGCATGCCGTTCATTACTTGTCTCCAGATCGCCGGTGCGCTTGCAGATCGCGTCCGGACGTTCGATTGTGCCACTCTTGTGGGCGGCATTCTATACTGGCATACCAGCGCTTCCGGCCTGATCCCGGCGCCGAGTGAAACGCGCCAGGCTGCGACTGCATGGTATTGCGGCCAGCCCAGTATCATAGGGGCTGCCAGTGTCGATCGGCTGTCATCCGGCAGACAATCACCCGCGGAAATCCTTGCGCCCATACTGCATGTCCAGCCTGTTGCAAGCCCTGCGAGCCAGCGCCTGGGGGAAAACCCTGAGCGTCACGGAGCTATCCGCCGCGGCTGACGCGATTGCAGAGAAAAAGGTGTGTGCGGGTGCCTATGTGTGCCGCAAGGGCGAACCGGTCGACGCCTGGATCGGCGTTATCGATGGCTTGGTCAAGATGAGCAGCCTTTCGCCGCAAGGCAAGCCGGTCACCTTTACCGGCCTGCCTGCCGGGGGCTGGTTCGGTGAAGGCTCACTGATCAAGCACCCGCAGGCCCGGCTCTACGACGTGGTCGCGGTGCGCGATTCGCATATCGCCTATCTGCCGCGCGCCGCCTTCCTAGGTCTGCTCGACAGCAGCATCGGCTTCAACCGTTTCCTGTTGCACCAGCTCAACGAGCGCCTGGGCCAGTTCATCGCCATCGTCGAGAACGACCGCCTGCTGGAGCCTGATGCCCGGGTGGCACGCGCCCTGGCGCAACTGTTCAACCCATTGCTCTATCCGGGCACCACCAGCCAGTTGCAGTTGTCGCAAGAGGAAATCGGCCTGCTTTCCGGCGTGTCGCGCCAGCGCGCCAACCGGGCCCTGCAGGTGCTCGAAAAAGCCGGGCTGCTCAAGGTCGAGTATGGTGGCGTACGGGTGCAAGACGTGGAGGGGTTGAAGCGATTTGGCTAAGAAAACG
>CAYYFR010000276.1:0-6736 GCA_964470865.1 uncultured Burkholderiales bacterium
CCCACCCCCCCGTTCTCGAAAAGCGGCTGATCTTCGATGAAAAAGGGAATTCTGCTTGTCGTTGCGATGCCTGCGTTGGCGGTGAACGTAATGTCGTCGTAATCGGTCTTGCCGTAAATCTGGGTGATCTTCTCGTTCGCAACGGCGCTGCCGGGCGCGCCACCGAACAGCGCGGTCATTCCCGTGGTGGCCCAGGTCGACTTGATGTCGGCCAGTACGCCTTGGTTGGGATTGCCGACCGGGCCCATGTACCTGTCGTTTATCGAATAGTCGTAGACGCTCGGGTTGAAAAGCGTGCTTCCTGGCGCATAGGCATAGGGGGCGCCGCCAGTAGTTGTGCGAGCGCCTGAACGCAACACCAGGTTGGCGGCGTTCATTTTGTTGTAGATGCCGTCCAGGTACATTTTTGGCATGACACCGGTGGGCAAACCGCCCCGACCCGGCGCGTTGAAAATGGTTGCCTGGCCAAACGCGATATCCTGGTCGCCAGCGTGGGCCTCGGTAAATACTCCGGCAAGGTGCCCGCCAAGACTGTAGCCAGTGACATTGAGCGCAGCAGCGTTCGGCAGTAGCGCTGACGTTACGCCATTCGCATCTGCGCGCAGGCCGCGCAGTTGACGAAACCAGGCTTCCGCATCCGCCAATTGCGCGATGGCAAACCCGTGGGCGCCAATTTCGAGGCTGGCCCCTAAGCCGTCTCTTGTCCAGTCGCCACCTTTGTTGTCCTCAGCGAATTCCGTGGAGCGAAACGAGAGCGTGTACGTTCCCGTTACGCGATCCTTGAACAGGGTTCCCGAAAAGCCGCTGGCCGTGTCCGCCTGATGCGCGATGATCTCGTACTTCGTAGTGAAGTCGGTGATCTGTTGATTGGTCATGCGGGTCTTGCCGCGGAGCTCGCTGTCAGTCGCTATGTTTTGCGGATTTTGCGGATTGTTGCTGCCAAGGCGGAGGACAATGGCTAGCGACAACTCCTGTCCTGGTACAGGTTGTCCTGCGAGATTCAAATCCAGGAAGGATTCTGCGGCAATCTGTTGGAGGGAGTAGTCATAAATCTGTTGCGCGCTGAGTGTTGTCATGGCGTGCCTATTCTGAGATTGCGGGGATTAGTACCGATTCGATAAACACTCTGGGAGCTAAGCTCGGCATCTTCTGTGGGCACGTATGTGCATCGGCATACCGAGGAGCTTGTCGCAGAATATTTGAATCTTGAAAAAATTGGAAAAAAGTCCTTCGAAAAGCCAATACTTGCTTCGTTTGTATTTCGAAGACAACAATTTCCCTGCCCTCGACAGCGTGCTCATGGAACTCAGGCCTGCGCTTTACCCCTCGCCACACCACCCCATAGTCACCCCTGGGATTCGAGACTTCGCTCACTGCGTACTCGATATTTTTGGTGGTGACGGAATCGAGCTTTTGCGTTTTTGCACCGCTCACGCCAAGTCGCTCGACTACGCGATAACGCAGTCCTTGATCAGACGCATTCCGCGAGAAAACTCTGTAAGCAACGTAGCTGTATTTCCCGATCGGATGCTTGACGAAGTAGTCTTCGGGTTCGGTGTAGTCGATCTCACCGGGTTCACTCGTGTAATAGGTGACGCGCGCATAGCCCATTGGAAATGTTCTGGAGGGTCTTTCAAAGCGAATTCCTTCAACTCCTTTCACCGTGCGAAACACCCATTCCCCGGCCTCATCATTACAAAGCGTCCTGAAGTACTCCTCACTTGACATCCCCGCTTTGTAAACATTCTTCGGCTTGTCGTGCGGCGACGGGAGCTTGATGGAATGAGCGAACGCCGATTCCGGTGTGTCGCCAATCTCCCACGGCTTTAGGGCGAACATCAGGCAAGAGGTTTCGAATTGACGCGGTTTGTTCGGCCCGAATGGCGGCGTACCGTCGGCACGGCATTGTTCTTCGAGTTGCTTGCGCACTCGATCCAATTGCCGGCCCAGCGGCTCACCGGTGAATAGACCGGTGCTGGCACATGCCGCGAGCGCCATCGCAAGAAGCGGTACAAGGGTTATCAGCCGTTTCATGTTTCTTCCCTGCCGTTGTTGGCTGCGCGTGCATCGTGGCAATTCCCCGATGGCTTTGGGCCACTTGATTTCACGGTCAGCCACGGATTGGATTGGCTTCTTTCAGACAAAGAGGCCGGTCGGATGATGGTTTTCATTGAAGAGACCCTGGGGTGGATGGCTTGAATGCACGGCTTGTCTCGGCCGCGGTTTCGCAATTAGATGCGCTTCGCTCGCGTGTGGCAGGTGAGTTGAGGCGCCTGCGCAATCTCTATCACTGGATCGATACGCGTGGTGACGCGCGTTGGTTCTTGCGTCTCGATGACGATGCAAGCGCGATCAGACCCACCGCGAGGAGCGCGATGCCGCCAGGCTCAGGTATGGCAAGCGGTGCTTGGCGCACTAGAAACACACCGACCTCAAGACCGGCAGGCCAGCCGACGCTGGTGTTTCTGACAAACGGACTCGGCTGGCAGGCCAACACACTGATGCAGGCATAGGTATGCAGGTCGAAGCCAAAGCCGGGGGGATTCGTGAGGTCGTCAATCCAGCCTAGCGACGCGTCCGCGAAGGTATAGCCAAGGTAGGCGCTAAAGTTTGTTGCGTTCGCCGCTGAAATGTTGAGCGGGGTCGGTTGGCCGGGTGCATTGGCGTAACTGAAACCGAATGCCTCAAATAGCTGCGCGACTTCGGCCCCGGTGGCCCAGGTGAAGCCGCTCGCGCCAAAGTTTGCAAGCGCGTTGGCGACGGTGCTGCCTTGCGTCACCGTGAGGTCGAGGAATTGCAGTGTTTGGCCGCCGTCCTGAATCACGGTCAGGTCGTTGGCGATGTTGAGCGTGGCGTTACCGACCAGCACTGGCACGGCGATGCTCGGGCCAGACAGGGTTGCGCCAGCGAAGATCGCGGCGACTGAGAGGCAACGCTTCAGGGTGTTTGCGGGTTTCATGCTTTGCTCCTTGAGGTGGTTCGTGCGTTTGACATGGTGAAAATGGTGGCTGGGGTTTGGTTCTGGGCGCCGGCTACCGCTCGCGCAGGCTTTCAGTCGTGGTTTTGCGCAATGGGTCGAGAAAGTAGCTGATCAGCCTGCGCTGCCCGGTGGCGATTTCGGCGGTGACCGCCATGCCGGGGGTCAAGTTGACTTCGCGCGCATCCACCTTGAGCCAGGCGCGATCCAGCTTCACGCGCGCCTGAAACACCGGGCCTTTCTTTTCGTCATTCACCGCGTCGTTCGAGACGAAGCTAACCGTGCCGGTCAGGGTGCCGTAGCGGGTGAAGGGGAAGGTCTCTACTTTCACTTCGACTTTTTGGCCGACTCTCACAAAGCCCACGTCCTTGTTTTCGAGCACGGTCTCGACTTCGGCTGAATAGTCGCTTGGCGCGATCACCATCAGGGCCTGGGCCGGGGTGACTACGCCGCCTATGGTGTGGATGGCCAGTTGCTGCACGGTGCCGTCTACCGGGCTTGCGAGTAGCTGCTGCTTTTCGCGGGTTTGGGCTTTGATGAGTTCTTGTTCGAGTTGCGCGGCTTTTTTGTCGGCTTCGGTTTTGCTGCCTACGGCCATGCGTTCGAATTCGGCGATTTGGCTGTGGCGGCGGGTGCGGGTTTCTTCTATCGCGGCCATGAGTTCCTTGACGCGGGCTTCCTGGTAGGCGTGGTCGCGCTCTTGTTCGATGCTGGTCTGGTGTTTTTCCAGGTAGCCGTGTTGCGACATGAAGTTTTGCCTGACCAGGTCTTTATAGTCTTCGGCGCGGCGTTTGGCTATGGGGGCGGTTTGGGAGAATTTGGCGGCTAGTTCTCCGGCGCTGGCTAGTTCGGCTTGGCGTTTGGTGATTTCGGCGTCCAGACTTGCCAGGCGGGCGCGGTGTTCCTGGTATTGGGTTTGCAGGGTGCGTTGTTCGTTGGCTATGCGTACCTGGGTGGCTGGGCTTTCTGCCCTACCTTCTTCTCTCCAGCGGGGCGAGGGCGCCGAGAGAGTGGCGCGTGCTTGGGTGCCTTGCGCTGCCTGGGCCAGGGCGTCGTAGCGGGCGGATTCGAGGCGGGCGGCGCTTAGGCCGTCGCGCAGGCGTTCGGTTTCGGCGGCTGTGGCGGTGGCGGCGGCTTCGAGTTCCATCAACACATCGCCGGCCTTGACTTGTTGGCCGTCTTTGACCAACAGGCGTTTGACTACGGCGGTTTCGGCGGGTTGGATCACTTTGGCACGGTCGGCCGCGATGATCTTGCCGGGAGCGATGGCGACCATGTCGATCATGCCGAGGCTGGCCCAGGCGATGGCCAGGAGGAAGGCTGTGACGATGCTTGCGATGATGGCGCGCGGCAGGGCCGGGGCCGGGGTTTCGATGATCTCCAACGCCGCCGGGAGGAACTGGCGCTCCAGCGGGGTGCGTTGCTGCGGGGTGAGGCTGGCGCGCGCGCTCCAGGCCGCCTTGAATACGCGGGCGTAGCGGCTGAGGATGTCGCCTGCCGCCAGGATGGCTGGTGTGCTCATGGCTGCTTCGCCCTGATCTTGCGCGCCGGGCCCGGGCTTGCGGTTCGATCGGTATTCATGCGTGCCCCATCTGCATGGCATGCAATCTTGCGTAGCGCCCGTCCGGCCGCTTGATCAACTCCGCATGCGGCCCTTCTTCCACCACCTCACCCTGCTCCAGCACCATGATGCGCTGCGCGTCGCGCACCGCTGACAACCGGTGCGCGATGATGATCACGGTGCGACCTTTGGCGATGAAGCGCATGTTGTCCTGGATCACGCGCTCGCTTTCGTAATCGAGCGCCGAGGTGGCCTCATCGAAAATCAGGATGCGCGGGTTGGTCATCAGTGCTCGGGCGATGGCGATCCGTTGCCGCTGGCCGCCGGAAAGGGTGGCGCCCTGCTCGCCTACCAGGGTGTCGTAGCCTTCGGGCAGCTCAAGTATGAAATCGTGCGCGCCGGCCAGTTTGGCGGCGAGCATCACTGCCTCCATCGCGGCGCCGGGGTCGGCCAATGCGATGTTGTCGCGCACCGATCTGGCGAACAAGCGGTTCTCTTGCAGCACCACGCCGATTTGCCGGCGCAGCCACGCCGTTTCGGCCAGCGCCAAATCGACGCCATCGACCAGAATGCGGCCGCGCTCGGGCACATAAAGCCGCTGGGTCAGCTTGGCAACCGTGCTCTTGCCGGAGCCCGAGCGGCCGACGATCCCCAGCACTTCACCCGGGCGCAACTCGAAGCTGATGCCGCGCAACACCTCGGAGCCGTCGGGCCGATAGCGAAAGCGCACGCCATCGAAGCGAATTTCGCCACGAATCGCCGGCAGTTGCGTGCGGCTGGCGGTGGCCGCCACACCACCCGCGCCTGCACTGGCCACCGCATTCTCGGGGCGGGTGTTGAGAATGTCGCCCAGGCGCGCCACCGAAATGCCGGTTTGCTGCAATTCCTGCCATAGCTGGGCGAGACGGATCACCGGTTGCGAGACGCGCCCGGCCAGCATGTTGAAGGCGACCAGGGCGCCCACCGTCATCGCGCCATCGATGACCTCATACGCGCCCAGCCAGAGGATGCCGACGGTGACCAGCTTCTGGATCAGCTGGATCGCTTCACCGGCCATCACCGACAATCGGGTCACGCGAAAGCTGGCTGCGACATAGCCGGCAAGCTGCTCGTCCCAGCGGCGAATCGCCTGCGGTTCCACCGCACCGGCTTTCAGGGTTTGCAGATTGGTGACCGATTCCACCAGAAAGGCCTGGTTCTCGGCGCCACGGCTGAATTTTTCGTTCAGGCGTTTGCGAAATACCGGCATCGCCAGCGCCATCAGCACGATGTAGCAGGGGATCGACAAGGCCACCAGCAGGGTAAGGACCGGGCTGTAATAGAGCATTACCGCCAGGAACACCACGGTGAAGGCCAGGTCGATGACTGAAGTGAGCGCCTGGCCGGTGAGGAACTGGCGAATGTTTTCCAGCTCGCGCACCCGCGCCACCGAATCGCCCACCCGGCGCGCTTCGAAATAGGCCAGCGGCAGTGCCAGCAGGTGGCGGAACAGCTGCGCCCCGAGTTCAACATCGATGCGGCTGGTGGTGTGCGCCAACACGTAGTTGCGCAAGGCTGAAAGAAGCGATTCAAAGATCACCACCGCCAACAGGCCCAGCGCGATCACGGTGAGCGTGGAGACACCCTTGTGCACCAGCACCTTGTCCATCACCACCTGGAAAAAAAGCGGTGTCAAGAGAGCGAAAATCTGGATGAAAAGGCTCGCCACCAGCACCTCGGAGAGTAGCGAGCGGTATTTGACGATCGCCGGTACGAACCAGGTAAAGTCGAAGCGCGCCATTTCGGCCGCAAACTGCGCCCGTGAAGTGACAAATATGGCAACCCCAGTCAGGCGCAGCTTGAGGGTGTCGAGCGCAAGCATTTCGCGCCGCCCCTCGAGCGGATCGTGCAGCATTGCCCGGCCATTGACCACGGCGGCAAGAATCACGAAACCCGCTTGGTTTGCAGCGGCATCTTCATCGGTGGCCGCCGAACCTAGGCTGATGATGCAAGGCAACGGCAAACGGCCGTCGGCGGCACGCGCAAGATCGAGTGGCCCGCTGCGGGCTTTCAGTTGCAGGCGCCTGGCGGCTTGCAGCAGGTCGTTGACGCTGGCCGGGCGATTCAAGCCCAGCGCATGCCGCAACTGCGCCGGGTCAGCCGCGACACCGTGCAATTGCGCCAACAGGGCGATGCAGGCAAGGCCGCAATCGGCCACC
>CAYYFR010000277.1:0-1161 GCA_964470865.1 uncultured Burkholderiales bacterium
ATGCGCGCCAAAGCCGTCATCAGCCGTGAACTCAACAAGCCGGTCGTGGTTGAAGAGATCGAGGTAGCAGCGCCACGCACCGGCGAGGTGATGGTCAAGCTGGCGGCCTGCGGCGTGTGCCACAGCGATTTGTCTGCCACCAACGGCACCATCCCGTTCCCGCCGCCGATCATCCTGGGTCATGAAGGCGCCGGCGTGATCATCGAGGTCGGGCCCGGGGTGACCGATTTCGCCGTGGGCGACCATGTGCTGTCCTCCTTTGTCACCATGTGCGGCGTTTGCCACTATTGCACCGTGGGCCGCCCTGCCCTGTGCGATGTCGGCGCCAAGACCCTCTACACCCTGCCCACCGGCGATCTGCGCACCAGCGATGCGTCAGGCGCGCCGCTCAACATCTTCTCCGGCGTGGGCGTGATGGCCGAGTACGCCACCCTGTCAACCCGCAGCATCATTCGCATCCCGCAGGACGCGCCCTTGAAGCAGGCCGCGCTGGTGGGCTGCGGTGTGATGACCGGTTTTTGCGCGGCCACCAACACCGCGCGCGTCGAACCCGGCAGCATCGTCGTGGTGTTTGGCTGCGGTGGTGTGGGCCTGTCGGCGATCCAGGGTGCGGCGGTGTCGGGTGCCGGCATGATCGTAGCGGTGGACATCGATGACTTCAAGCTCGACCTGGCCAGGCTGATGGGTGCCACCCATGTGGTCAATTCCAGGGGCGACGAGAACATCGTCAAGACGCTCAAGAAGCTCACCGGCGGCGGTGCCGACCATGCGCTCGAATGCGTCGGTTCCGGCGAACTGGTGGCCACCGCCTACAACGTGCTGCGCAAGGGCGGCAAGGCGGTGGTGGTGGGCGTGGCGCGGCCCAAGGACATGACCACCTTCCGCACCGCCAGCATGACCTTCGAGGAAAAGACCCTGACTGGCAGTTACTTCGGGTCGGCGCGGCCGCGTGAGGATGCGCCGCGCATTCTGGCCTTGTACAAGTCCGGCCGCGTCAAGCTCGATGAACTGGTGACGCGCACCTATACCATCGACGAGGCGCCGCAGGCCTTCGCCGATCTCGAAGCCGGCAAGAACGCTCGCGGTGTGATTCTGTTCGACGCCTGAGCGGCCCGGCAGGCCGGCTGGCGCAGGCGCTTGCCGCGCAGGCCGGCGGGCAGC
>CAYYFR010000277.1:1261-6596 GCA_964470865.1 uncultured Burkholderiales bacterium
CGCACCCTTACCGCACCCTTACCGCACCCTTACAATTGCAAGCTTTGAATCCTGGCGTGACCAATGCCCGACAAGAATGTACTCGGTGGTGATCTGCTCGGCTGTTCCTACGCGCCGCTGACCGGATTTTTCCGCGACGGCTGCTGCCGCACCGGCGCCGATGATCTGGGCACGCACGTGGTGTGCGCGCGCGTGACTGCGGCATTCCTGCAGTTTTCGCTGGAGCGCGGCAACGACCTCATGACTGCGCGCCCCGAATACCGGTTCGCCGGCCTGAAACCGGGCGATCGCTGGTGCTTGTGTGCCCTGCGCTGGGTCGAGGCGCTTGAAGCCGGGGTGGCACCGCCGGTAGTGCTCGAGGCCACCCACGAGCGGGTGCTGGAGATGGTCGATCCCGACGTGCTGCGCAAGCATGCCTACGTGACCACGTAGCCTCAAATTGCCGCACCGAACCCTGATCGCCCTGGTGGTGCTGGCCCTCTTTGGCGCCGGCATATTTGTATGGGCGGCCGACTGGCTCACGCTCGAATGGCTGCGCACGCATCGTGATGATCTGAAGGCTTTTTGCCAGCAAAACATGCTGATGATGGTGCTGGCTTATTGCGCCACTTTCGTTCTGTTCGCAGCGTTGTGCGTGCCGGGAGTGGGCCTGATCACGCTTGCCGGCGGCATGCTGTTCGGACAGTGGATCGGCGTCGCGTTGGCCACCTTTTCGGCGGTCGTCGGCGCCACGCTCGCGTTCCTGATCGCGCGCCATTTGCTGCATGACTGGGCGCATGCGCGCTTCGCACGGGCCTTTGCACTGATCGACCGCGGCATTGCGCGCGACGGGCCCTTTTATCTTTTCATGATGCGCCTGATTGTGTTCGTGCCGTTTTTCGTGGTCAACCCTGTGATGGGCCTGACCGACATGCGCTTGCGGGTTTTCATTGTCGCCAGCACCCTGGGCATGCTGGCCAACACCTTCGTATGGGTCAACGCCGGCACCATGCTGGGGCAGATCAATCATCTTCATGACGTGTTCAGCGGGCGGGCGATCTTTGCGCTGGCCTTGATCGGGATCCTGCCGCTTGCGCTTAAGTGGTTGTTTTTTAGGGGGAAATAGTCGTATAATCAAGGCCGGAGCAAAGCGCCGATTTGAGCAACAGCTTGCGGGCGCTGAATTTTACAAATACAGCTAAAGCGGTTAGTACGCCATTCGGATTGCGGTTCTCGGACGATCCTCTATCCGAATGTCGTATTAACTTGCCGGATTGAGGTGGTCGCCGCGGGCGACCCCTGATCCGGCAGGGATGGTTTCCTGCCCGCTTTCGGCTTACTTGCTGACGCGGGCTTTTGCTTTCTTGGGTGGCTTTTATGAGTGCTGTGCCTTCTTTGCTGGAAACTCTCACGCTGCTGCTGTCGCAGCGCATCCTGGTGCTCGATGGCGCCATGGGCACCATGATTCAGCAGTACAAGCTCTCCGAGGAACAGTATCGCGGCTTCGGCGGTGCGCCCGGCATGTGGGAGCGCTTTCGCGACCATGGGCACGATGTCAAGGGCAACAACGAGCTCCTGACGCTGACGCAACCGCAGGTGATTCGCCAGATACATGAACAGTATCTCGCCGCCGGCGCAGACATCATCGAGACCAACACTTTTGGCGCGCAGTCGATCGCGCAGGGCGATTACGGCCTGGAAACCCTGGGTTACGAGTTGAGCTTCGAGGCCGCGCGCCTGGCGCGTGAGGCTTGCGCCAGGTACAGCACGCCGGAGCGGCCGCGCTTTGTCGCCGGCGCCCTGGGGCCCACCCCCAAGACCGCCTCGATCTCGCCGGATGTCAACGACCCCGGCGCGCGCAATGTCACCTTCGATCAACTGGTGGCGGCCTACACCGACAACGTACGCGGCCTGCTCGACGGCGGGTCCGACCTGCTCCTGGTCGAAACCATTTTCGATACGCTCAATGCCAAGGCTGCGTTGTTCGCCATCGATCGGGTGCTCGAGGAACGCGGGCTCACCGGGCCCAAGCGACCGCCCCTGATGATTTCGGGCACCGTGACCGATGCCTCGGGGCGCATTCTCTCGGGCCAGACCGTCGAGGCATTCTGGAACTCGGTGCGCCACGCGCGGCCGCTGACCGTTGGTCTCAACTGCGCGCTGGGTGCGGCGCTGATGCGCCAGTACATCGACGAGTTGTCGCGCGTCGCCGACACTTATATCTGCGTGTATCCGAATGCCGGGTTGCCCAATCCGATGAGCGAGACCGGCTTCGACGAGACGCCGGAGGTCACCAGCGGCTTTCTCGGTGAATTCGCCAAGGCCGGCTTCGCCAACATCGTCGGCGGCTGCTGCGGCACCACGCCCGAGCATATCCAGGCGATCGCCGAGGCGGTGCGGGTCGAGCCGCCGCGCCTGATCCCCGAGGTGCCAAGGGCGCTGCGCCTGTCCGGCCTGGAAGCAGTGACGATCGACGAGCAATCGCTCTTCGTCAACATTGGCGAGCGCACCAACGTGACCGGCTCCAAGGCGTTCGCGCGTTTGATTTTGAATGGCCAGTACAACGACGCGCTGACGGTGGCGCGCCAGCAGGTCGAGAACGGCGCGCAGGTGATCGACATCAACATGGACGAGGCGATGCTCGATTCGCAGGCCGCCATGGTGAAGTTTCTGAACCTGATCGCCGGCGAACCCGACATCGCGCGCGTGCCGATCATGCTCGACTCCTCCAAGTGGAGCGTGATCGAGGCGGGCTTGAAGTGCGTGCAGGGCAAGTCGATCGTCAACTCGATATCGATGAAGGAGGGCGAAGACGCCTTCCGCCACCAGGCCAGGCTGTGCCGTGCCTACGGCGCCGCGGTGATCGTCATGGCCTTCGACGAAAAAGGCCAGGCCGACACCTATGCGCGCAAGACCGAGATCTGCAAGCGCGCCTACGACATCCTGGTGACCGAAATCGGCTTTCCGGCCGAGGACATCATCTTCGACCCCAACATCTTCGCCATCGCCACCGGCATCGAAGAGCACAATAACTACGCGGTCGATTTCATCGAGGCAACCGCGTGGATTCGTGCCAACCTGCCGCGCGCCAAGGTGAGTGGCGGGGTGTCGAACGTGAGCTTCTCGTTCCGCGGCAACGAGCCGGTGCGCGAGGCCATTCACACCGTGTTTCTGTATTACGCCATCCGTGCGGGCATGACCATGGGCATCGTCAATGCCGGGCAACTGGGTGTGTACGACGATATTCCGGCCGAGCTGCGCGAGAAGGTCGAAGACGTGGTGTTGAACCGCAACAACGCCAATGGCGAAGCCACCGAGGCGCTGGTCAAGTTCGCCGAGAACTACAAGGCCCGTGGCAAGGTCAAGGTGGAAGACCTGGCCTGGCGCGACGAACCGGTGGCCAAGCGCCTGGCCCATGCCTTGGTGCGCGGCGTGACCGACTACGTAGTGGCCGATACCGAGGAGGCGCGGCAGCAGTTCGCGCGCCCGATCCAGGTGATCGAGGGCCCGCTGATGGACGGCATGAATATCGTCGGCGACCTGTTCGGCGCCGGCAAGATGTTCCTGCCGCAGGTGGTGAAAAGCGCGCGGGTAATGAAGCAGGCGGTGGCGCACCTGATCCCCTTCATCGAGGCCGAGAAAGCCGCCGGCGGCGCGCAGACCAAGGGCCGCGTGGTGATGGCCACCGTCAAGGGCGACGTGCATGACATCGGCAAGAACATCGTCGGCGTGGTGCTGGGCTGCAACAACTTCGAGGTCATCGACCTGGGCGTGATGGTGTCGGCGCAGAAAATCCTCGACACCGCGCGTGAAGTCAACGCGGACATGATCGGCCTGTCCGGTCTGATCACCCCGTCGCTCGAGGAAATGGCGCATCTGGCGAAGGAAATGCAGCGCCAGGGCTTCACCGTGCCGCTCCTGATCGGCGGTGCCACCACCTCACGCGTGCACACCGCAGTAAAGATCGCGCCGCATTACAACTCGCCCACCGTCTACGTGCCGGACGCCTCGCGTGCTGTCGGCGTGGCCTCCAGCCTGATGAGCGAAACCCGGCGTGAAGGCTATGTCACCGAACTGGCCGCCGAGTACGAGCGCGTGCGCGCCCAACATGCCGGCAAGAAGGGCCCCGACCTGATCAGCCTGGCCGATGCGCGCGCCAACAAGAGCCACGTGGACTGGAGCGTCTACACGCCGCCGCGGCCGAACTTCATCGGCCGCAAGGTGTTGAAGAATTTCGACCTCGCCGAACTGGCCAACTACATCGACTGGGGGCCGCTTTTCCAGGTGTGGGATCTGGCCGGCTCGTTCCCGCAGATCCTGCAGGACGAAGTGGTGGGCGAGGCCGCGCGCCACGTGCAGAGCGACGGCCAGGCGCTGTTGAAGAAGGTCATCGAAGGCCGCTGGCTGACCGCGCACGGCGTGGTGACCCTGCTGCCGGCCAACAGCATCAACGACGACGACATCGAGATCTACACCGACGAATCACGCTCGAAAGTCGCACTGACCTGGCACGGCCTGCGCCAGCAGACCAGGAAGCCCGCCAACACGCCCAACCGCGCGCTTTCCGACTTCATTGCGCCCAAGGCCAGCGGTGTGCCCGACTACATCGGCATGTTCGCGGTGACCGCGGGCCTCAACATCGAGAACCGTCTGAAGCAGTTCGAGGCCGCGCACGATGACTACCACTCGATCATGTTGAAAGCCCTCGCCGACCGCCTCGCCGAAGCCTTCGCCGAGTGCCTGCACGCGAAAGTGCGGCGCGAGCTATGGGGCCACGCCGCCGGCGAGACCCTGGAAAATCACGACCTCATCGCCGAGAAATACAAGGGCATCCGCCCCGCCCCCGGCTACCCCGCCTGCCCCGAGCACACTGTGAAGGGCCCGCTGTTCGAACTGCTCAACGCCGGCGAGATCGACATGTCGGTGACCGAAAGCCTGGCCATGCTGCCGGCCGCGTCGGTGAGCGGCTTCTACTTCGCGCACCCCGACTCGACCTACTTCAGCGTCGGCAAGATTGGTGGTGATCAGGTGGAGGACATGGTGCGGCGCAGGGGTGTGCCTAAGGAAGACGTGGAGCGGGCGCTGGCACCGAATCTTTGATCGAAAATTCAGTCCAGCTCGACCGGTCTTGCAAGGGACCCCATCAGGCGACGAGGCTCGAAGCAGAAATCATGGTCACTCGACAGCGCGTCTGCGAGTGACATCGAAGTGCCCTTGAGTCGCTGGTATTCCGCGAATGTGAGCAACACGTAGGCCGTTCGTTCGTTCTTCGAATTGAATACCGGGCCATGTTCCGTGGCGCGCTTCGCTTGACGGACATTTCGGTCAAATTGACGAGTTGAAATAGTGGTGAAGC
>CAYYFR010000278.1:0-6583 GCA_964470865.1 uncultured Burkholderiales bacterium
TTGGGAATGCGCGCATGTTCACGATCTTGGGTTGGCCCAGGCAGATGATCGGATCATCTGGCGCTACGCTCGGGCGAACGGCCTCACCATGATCACAAAGGACGAGGATTTTCAGGCGCTCGCCATCCGCCAGGGCAGCATCCCGCCGCAGGTGGTATGGGTCCGCAAATGGCAATTGTCGAAAGGCGGCGCTGTTGGAGGCGTTTGGCAAGTTGCTGCCGGCTTTGCGCGACGTTCCGGACGCTGGGGAGCCCGTGGTCGAGATTCGATGACTTCATCCTCCGCGCTATCCTGGAGGCTTCGGACGCATGCGAAACGCGGGCGGGATGTTGCGAGGCTCAGGCAAACACCACCGAAACATGGCCCGCCGCCTTCGATCCCGGAGCGGACTTCACGACAATCTCGACATTCCGGCCCAACTTTGTCAGGCATTCGATCATCAGCCGCCTGGAAGCCTCTTTGCGCAGCGACAAGGGCTCACCCTCGTTCGCCACCCTGCGCAAATACGCCCGAGCCTGCCACGTCCTCTTGTGTCAAACCCGCCTGGCGGCGCGCATTGAGCAGGGCGGACAGGGTCGCATATTCCTCGTCCAGTGCTTGGCTTGCGAGGCCTTGCCAAAGCCGTCCCGGGCCTTAGTTTGCGCTCGCCTTGCTCATCATCGCGTTGATGATGAAGCGGCGCAGCCTGTCATGGCGCCCCAGGCGGATCATGTCGCGCGGCGACACGTCGCCCAGCAGCGGATTTTTGGCCTTGAACCACGCCGCGGTCTTGTCCAGATTCCCGTCAAATTGTTTTGCCACCAGATTGACCGTGCTGGCGATTTCTTCCAGACGTTCGCGCACGACAACCGGTATGAAGTGGTCGTATCGCACCGATGCCACGGAAACCGAGGCCAGGTGCGAAACGTCCGCCTTCTTGAGATTGAGGAAATTCGAAACCCGCTTGGGATCGAAATTTTCGCCACGGCCAAAGTTCAGAACATCATCGGGCACGGTGTCGAAAAGGCCAAAGCCGGATGCCTCGCGGGGAGTCTGTGTAGCTGGCATGGGAGTGGGCTATGCAGAAGGCGATTTACAAAAAACCACGTTGGAACCACGTTTTCAGGTCGACCAGTCCGTAGCGGGACATCGTCTTGAGTGTTCTTGCCCTCGTACCGTATCTATCATGAAGCCCTCCTGGCCACCATGCGCAATCGGAGTGATCGCAGCCGCACTTGTTGCGCATGTGATCAAGGACGCATTCGAGCGGCCCATTCTTCCGCAGGGCCACTGCCTTCGGTGCCTTCAACATGCCGCGCCAGGATAAGGTTCCCGCGGATGTCGACGGCACGTCGAAGAATCAACTCCGCACCTTGTAGCAACCCTCTGCTTTCGAGGCCGAACAGAAACTCGGAAGTCGAGGTGACAACCACGCAATCCGGCAAGCGCGTAAGAAAATTCGTCTTTCGGACCGCGCTATCTTCAAAAAGAAGAATCGCGCCAAAATCTTTGTCTCCCAACGCTTTTCCAAGCACTTCTGCCGCCGCTTGCTCGCCCCTGTTTTTAGTCTTGGTCGCAGGGTTCACAGACTTCAACACCGTGAATTCCTCAAAAATCTCCGTCGACGCGACGCTCAAGGCGTGAGAATCATTGGCACGGATCCACTCGGCGACGATTGCGGCACCAGGTTTTGACAGGTCCAGGATAACCTCGTACCTCACCATGTCGGGCACGATCACTGGCAGCGCGGGCAAAAGCAGCACATCCAATGAGCCGGCGACGGCCAGCGTGATCAGCGGCCCGGAATCGGTGACGATCAACGAAAAATTCACGCGAGTTTCTTCGATCTTGCAGCGGCCGCGTCCAGAATCTGGTTGAGCACGGCGAGTTGTTCCGGCCGATTTTTGGGTGTCACTTTCGGAATCTGAAGGTTGTTGCGCCCCAAAGCGAGCAGCAAATCGCCATAGCTGGCACCTGTTTCCTCGGCAATTTGCGGCCAGGAAATCAATCCTTTTGCATACGCGATCGCCAGGGCGGAGATTCGCCCCTGGTCGATGGCGTGCGTAACCGGCAAGGTCAAAAGCCCGACCGACTTGCCGTTCCTGGTGATTTCCACGGGTCCTTGCGTATTGAGTGACGACAACACGTCCCCCAGGTTCGCCTTTGCATCCGATGAGGAGATCGTTCGATTGGGAGTGTACATATACGCTGTCCGGACTCAAGAGTTTCGCCTATTATAGGCATATATAACAATGTTGTCCATGTTGTCCATGTTGTACATGTTGTACATGTTGTACACTTTGCCCATGTTGCCTATGTCGTCCATCGTGTACGAGAATCTTGAGGTGCTCGGCGCGACGATTGGTGAAAAAATAGGCGCGGTGCGGCTGTGCCGCGCCGAAGACGGCGGACGCCGCGGGCCAGCGCGCTATCTGCGCCGAGGCGAAAGTCGACCGGCAGGACGGCGAGCCAGACGGCATCGACCCGGATCATGCGCGGCAGGCGCGCAGCCACTCGGCACACCCGGAGGCGGCCGACAGGGGCTAACGCACCTGCACCGCCGTGATGCCACGGCGCATCTGGTCTCGATGCAACTGCTTTGGGCACCAGTAACCGGCGACTCGGGCTCGCCAGGCTTGACGGGAACGAAGCTCGCACCGGCAGCTAGCGCCGGCCGCGACAGCCGTCGCCACTTGTTCACAAGATTGGCGTTGATGCCGTGAGCCAGCGCTACGGCTGCGACCGCGGCATCCGCTCGATCGCAATCGATCAGCACTCGCTCCTTGAACTCTGCGCTGTGCCGCCGCCGAATCTTCCTGGCTTCATTCATGGTGTCCACCTACCCGTTTGGTTGACACCATCCTTCACTTCTCACACGCCAATCGCAAGATGACTTCGCCGGACGCTTGCGAATTAGCGTCAGCACCACCTTTTTGCGTAATTTGCGCCAGTGGAATGCGACCATTTCGATCGCAGGCAAGCATTCAGGCGCGCCGCGAATTAATCGCGAGAAATCGCAGGTAGCCGATTCAACAAGTCCGGCAGCGCGGATTGCACCGTGTCCCAAACGACTTCGAGGTTGATGTCGAAATACCCATGTGCGATGCGGTTGCGCATTCCCCGCATGGCACGCCGGGATGAAGTTCCGCAAACGCAGGATGCTGATCCATGATCCTGGTGGCGGCTTCGCCGAAGACAATCAGGCTCATCACCAGCGCTTTCTGCGTGAGCACAGCGGCCAAGAAATCTTCCTTGCGCATGCCTTTGTCGAATCCGCATGCTGCCGTCGAGGCCTGCCGAATGTGACCGCGATAGTCGGGCAGGCGGCTTGGGCTCATACCGGCTGTGCCTCGGCCTGCACCTTGACGCGGATTTTGAACGGAAGGTCGGCGGGGGGCGACAAATCGACCCGGACACCGAGTGTTGGCACCGTCCTGATGCAGCGCATTGGACATCGCCGAAGCAAGGACATCGATCTTTTCGTTCCCGACCCTCAATACCTGGGTTACCTCAATCCGCGCCTGAGCGACGTCGCCGAGCGGATCACTGCCGACGATGAAGAGAATGCGGAATTCATCAAACTGTTCCTGCCTGCGGGCGAAATCGACATCGTGGTCGGTATCGTCCTTCAAACTCTGGCGCGGCGCGTTGTCAGCGCACGCTATGTGTAGTCGTCTTCGCGTTGGTGCTTGAGGGCCAAAATCGTCACTGCATCGAGTGCGGGTTCGAAACGGTAGATTGCCAGATAGCCGGTGACGCCGAAGTCGATGACCAGTTCGCACAGGTCTTCGCTGCCCTCAAAGGGTCTGCCGATCAATGGGGCGTGAGTCAGCGGAACTAACGCCGCACGGATCGCCAGAATCGCCCGTTTGGCCGCGTTGACATCCTTGCTGACGAGAAATTCGTGCAGGCGCGAAAGATCGGACCGAGCCCGCGCGGAAAACCTTACGTGTGGCATTCAGGCAGGGCGGCATCGGGGTTTTGCTGGACCTCGTCGGCCCAGGCGCTCACCTCTTCGAAGGTGAGGTGAAGGCCGGTTTCCTTGTAGTGCACATAAGACGACTCGGCGGCGGCGATGAAATTCTGCCGCGCCTCTTCGCGCTTCACATAGGCAAGGATGGCCTCTTTCATGAGGTAATGCGGCGTACGATTCTTGGTTGCCGCCAACGAGGCGATGCGGTCTCGATCAGCATCGTCAAGTTTGATCGTGACTGACCCGGATCGCAGTTTTCCGGCCGAAGCAGTTTTCATTGTGGTACTGATAATCAACAGGTAACACCCGATTCTATGCCGAGGTCCGGTGATGTCAACGCTTTGTTGTGGCAACGTAGGCTGGAAATGACCTTTTCGCGCCATATCGGCTGTCATGGAAGTGGTTCCGTTTATTCGCACACGTCAGCGAAAGCCGATACCGGGCATTTGACGCTTTCTGCGGTTTGACTGCCGGCCAAGTCGCGGGGCGCTGGCTGGCGGCCTGTCGGACTTGGGGCGTCGAAAGCGAAAATCGGCCCCAGCGAGGACAGTTTTTGCCGCATTCGCCGCCCATAGCCCGGCTAAGGGGCAAGAAGGCGGTGAAAAATGGACCGCTGCGGTTGATTTGCTCACCGACGATTGCCCAGTCCGACAGGCTGCTGGCGAACTGAACCGCCCCGGGTATTGAGTATGCCCGCCGCCCGCCGTGCCGGCCTTTCCTTTCACGCCTGCTGGTGGGCCTTCAGCCAGTCTTTAACAGCCTCGTTGACCCGCGTTTGCCAGCCGCGCCCGCTGGCCTTGAGCGCAGCGGGCACAGCGGCGTCGAAGCGGATGGTGGTTGGCACCTTGGTGGGCGCCTTCTGCGCACCTCGGCGAGAACCTTGACGCGGATTTTTAACGGAACGTCGGCATTGCCTGCCAGCGGCAGGGTAAGTGCCAGGGCGGCAATCCATTTGGGATCTTTTGCAAGGTCTACTGCAAGAAATGCGCCCGGAAGTGCCTGGCGATCGCGCGTCTGCCCAGGCATCAGGCGATTTGGACGCGCCAATAGGCACCTTCGCGCCCTATCGGCTGTCATATCGCGCAGGCTAGAATCGCGTCTCCGCCCAAGCACGAAAGCACCTGAATGACGCAATCCACAGCGGGCCGAGTCGCCCTCATCACCGGCATCACCGGGCAAGACGGCGCCTATCTGGCCGAATTGCTTCTGGGCAAGGGCTATGTGGTGCACGGCATCAAGCGCCGCGCCTCGCTCTTCAATACCGATCGGGTCGACCATCTGTACCAGGATCCGCACGTGTCGCACCGCAATTTCGTGCTGCACTATGGCGACCTGACCGATTCCACCAACCTGATCCGCATCATCCAGCAGGTGCAGCCAGACGAGATCTACAACCTGGCGGCGATGAGCCATGTGGCGGTAAGTTTCGAGACGCCCGAGTACACCGCCAACGCCGACGGCATCGGCACCCTGCGCATCCTCGAGGCGATCCGCATCCTCGGGCTGGAGAAGAAAACCCGTTTCTACCAGGCCTCGACCTCCGAGCTTTACGGCATGGTGCAGGAAGTGCCGCAAAAGGAAACCACGCCCTTTTATCCGCGCAGCCCCTATGCGGTGGCCAAGATGTATGGCTACTGGATCACGGTGAATTACCGCGAGGCCTACGGCATCTACGCCTGCAACGGCATCCTGTTCAATCACGAAAGCCCGCTGCGCGGCGAAACCTTCGTCACCCGCAAGATCACCCGCGCCCTGGCCCGCATCAAGCTCAACCTGCAGGATTGCCTGTACCTGGGCAACCTCGATTCGCTGCGCGACTGGGGCCATGCCAAGGATTACGTCCTGGCGCAGTGGCTGATGCTGCAGCAGGACAAGCCCGAAGACTTCGTCATCGCCACCGGCGTGCAATACAGCGTGCGCCAGTTCGTCGATGCCGCCGCGAAAGAACTCGGCATGCAGGTCACCTGGGCCGGCCGGGGGGTGGATGAAACCGGCACCGATGCGCATGGCAAGGTCATCGTCAAGGTGGATCCGCGTTACTTCCGGCCGACCGAGGTGGAAACCCTGCTGGGTGACCCCACCAAGGCCAAGGCCAAGCTGGGCTGGGTGGCCGAGACCCCGTTTGCCGACCTGGTGGCCGAGATGGTGCGCGAAGACCTGAAAAGTGCGGAACGCGACGAACTGGTGAAGAAGCACGGCTTTGCCGCCTACGATTACCACGAGTAGGCACATGGACAAGCACGCCAGGATCTATGTGGCCGGGCACCGCGGCATGGTCGGTTCGGCCATCCTGCGCAACCTGGCCGGGCGCGGTTACAGCAATCTGCTTACCCGCACCCGCAGCGAGCTCGATCTGCTCGACCAGGCCGCGGTGCGCGCCTTCATGCAGGCCGAGCGGCCCGACTATCTGTTCATGGCCGCCGCCCTGGTGGGGGGAATCCAGGCCAACAACACGCGCCGCGCCGATTTCATTTACGAAAATATGCTGATCGAGGCCAACGTGATGCAGGGCGCCCACATGGCCGGGGTGGAGCGCCTCCTGTTTCTCGGCTCTTCCTGCATTTACCCGCGCGACTGCCCGCAGCCGATGAAGGAGGCGTATCTCCTCACCGGCCCGCTGGAGCCGACCAA
>CAYYFR010000279.1:0-6502 GCA_964470865.1 uncultured Burkholderiales bacterium
CGGCGCTCTGACTGCGGCCTGCAACCACGCACGTGACGGCACGCGATTTGCATCGTTGTGCAACACTGCTCTCTTCCCCATTGACGCATCGACCCCTTACGGAACTTCATCATGGATCTGATACTGCGCAAGGCTCAAATCGCCGGCCAATCCGGGACGGTCGACATCGGCTTCGACGGCGGCCGCATCGCCGCCATCCAGACCACCCTGGCCGCCACCGGCCCCGAACTCGATCTCGCCGGTCGCATGGTCACGGCGCCATTTTGCGAAACCCATATCCATCTGGACAAGTCCTGCATTCTGGCGCGCTGCAAGAGCGAAAAGGGCACACTCGAAGAAGCCATCGGGCAGGTCGCGCAGCAGAAAAAGAGCTTCACGCCGGAAGACGTCTACCAACGCGCCTGCAGCACGCTTGAGAAGGCGGTCTCGCACGGCACCATGCACATGCGCACCCATGTCGAGGTCGACCCCGGCATCGGCCTGCGCAGCCTCGAAGGCGTGCAGGCGGCGATCGAAAAATACAAGTGGGCCATCGATGTCGAGATCTGCGTGTTCCCGCAGGAAGGCATGACCAACAACCCCGGCACCGAGGAGCTGATGATCGAATCGATGAAGCGCGGCGCGCGCGTGGTGGGCGGCGCGCCCTACACCGATACCGATCCGCATGGTCAGATCGACCGCATCTTCCGCATCGCGCGCGAGTACGACGCCGATGTCGACATGCACCTGGACTTCGGCAACAACGCCGACATCATGGACATCGACTACGTCTGCGCACAGACCGAGAAGTTCGGCTACGGCGGGCGCGTCGCCGTGGGCCACGCCACCAAGCTCACCTACCTGGATCCGCAGGCGCTGGCTGCGATCACCCGGCAACTGGCCAGCGCCGGTGTTGCCGTCACGGTGCTGCCGGCAACCGACCTCTATCTCATGGGCCGCGACCGCGACCACAACCACACGCGTGGCGTGGTGCGCGTCCATGAGTTGCTGGGCCACGGCGTCAATTGCAACCTCTCCACCAACAATGTGTTGAACCCCTTCACGCCTTTCGGCGACTGCTCGCTGATCCGCATGGCCAACCTGTACGCCAACATCGCCCATGCCGGCGCGCTCGATTTCGCCGCCTGCCTCGACATGGTGACGAGCCGCCCGGCGCGGCTGCTAAGGCGCGACGACTACGGCATCGACGTGGGCAAGGTCGCCAATCTGGTGGTGCTCGATTGCACGACGCCGGAGCAGGCAGTGGCGGAGCTGGCCATACCGCTGTATGGTTTCAAGGGCGGGCGCAAGAGTTTTTCACGCAAGGCCGTCGAGGTGCATCACCCTTCCGCTTGAACCAGGCGGCGCGGCGCAGACCACTGCTGCGTCCCGCTCAAGCCGGCCCTGTCACTGCGCCGAGATACTCGTTGGCGATGTCCGGCGCCGCCAGCAGCTCCGCGGCGTCGCCCTGCCGGCTCACGCGCCCGCCGGCAAACACGTAGGCACGGTCGGCTACCGTCAGCGCGGACCGGGCGAACTGGTCCACCAGCAGCAGCGTGGCCCCGTCCTCCGCCAGCCGCTGCACGGTGTCGTAGACCTCGGTGACCAATTTGGGCGCCAGCCCGAGCGAAGGCTCGTCCAGCAGCAGCAGGCTGGGGCGCGACATCAGGGCGCGCGCCAGCGCCAGCATCTGCTGCTCGCCGCCCGACAAGGTGCCGGCGCGCTGGTGCAGGCGTTCGCGCAAGTGCGGG
Organism: uncultured Burkholderiales bacterium; assembly: GCA_964470865.1. GTDB lineage: Bacteria > Pseudomonadota > Gammaproteobacteria > Burkholderiales > JAEUOS01 > JAEUOS01. The sequence continues at coordinate 1,731 of CAYYFR010000279.1, forward strand.
AATTTGGCCAGCATCGCCGCGAACGTGACGGCGCGTTCCTCTGCGGTGCGGGTAAAGCCGCCGAGCAGCAGGTTCTCCTCCACCGTCAATTCCGGAAACACCTGCCGGCCTTCCGGCACCAGAGCGAGACCGGCGCCGACCCGCGCGTGCGCCGGCAGGGCCGCGAGGTCGGCGCCGCGCCAGCTTGCCCTGCCCCGGTAGGACAACAAGCCGCTCAAGGTCTTCATCAGGGTGGACTTGCCGGCGCCGTTGGCGCCGATCAGCGCCACCACTTCACCCTCGCGCACGTCGAGGGCGATGTCTTCGAGCACCGGCAGGGAACCGTAGCCGGCCGCCAGACCCTGCACGTCGAGCAGCACCTGACCGGATATTTTTCCGGCGCCACGGCGCGCTTGGATTTGCGCCGCGCCCAGATAGGCCGCGATCACCTCCGGCATGGCGCGCACCTCGGCGGGCGTGCCATCGGCGATCAGGCGGCCGCCGTCGAGCACGGCGATGCGGTCGCAGACCTGCATCACCAGGCGCACGTCGTGCTCGACTAACAGCACGCGCAGCCCCTGCTCGGCCAGGCGCTTCAAGAGCGTCGCCAGCAATTGCTTTTCGCCCGCCGAGAGTCCCGCGGCCGGTTCGTCGAGCAGCAGCACGTCGGGTCGGCAGGCGAGTGCGCGCGCGATTTCGACCAAGCGCCGGTCGACGAAAGGCAGGTCGCCGGCCTTCCGGCCCGCCCCTTGCGTGTAACCCACCAGTGCGAGCAGGTCGTAGGCCAGTTGCGCCTGCTGCGGCCCGGCCGGCAAGGCCAAGAGCAGGTTGTCGCGTACCGAGAGCGAGGAGAACATCTGCGCGGCCTGGAAGGTGCGCGCGACGCCGGCGGCAGCCAGGCGATGGGTCGGTAGTCCGGACAACGCCGCCTCGCCGCGCGTCACCGCGCCGGCATCGGCACGGTAAAAGCCGCCGATCAGGTTGAGCAGCGATGTCTTGCCCGCGCCATTGGGGCCGATCAGACCGCGCACGGCGCCGGCCTGCAGATCGAAGGACACGCTCTGCACCGCACGCACGCCGCCAAAGGCGATCGACAGGTCGCGCAGGCGCAGCGTGCCCGCGCGAGCGCCGCCGGCAACCCATTGCAGGGCGCGCGCGGCATCGCCCGCCGGCGCCGGCCCGGTGTCGAAGCGCGGCCGCTCGTAGAACGAAGCCAGGCCGTCCGGACGCAGCCACAGGATCAGGAGCAGAAGCGCGCCGAAAATCAGTAGGCGGTACTCGGCCAGTGCCGCCAGCAATTCCGGCAAACCGGCGATCAGCAGCGCGCCGATGGCAGGCCCGGTGAGGGTGCCGACGCCGCCCAGGATGGTCAGCAGCAGGAACAGGACGGACTGCAGGAAGGTGAAATTGTCCGGGCTGATGAAACCGGCCATCGGCGCGAACAGCGCACCTGCGAGACCTGCCGCCGCCGCCGAGATGGCGAAGGCCTGGGTGCGCAGGCGCACCGGGTCCACGCCGATGGCGCGTGCCGCCGCTTCCGCATCGCGCACCGCTTGGAGCCGCTTGCCGAAGCGCGAATGCGCCAGCCATGCGTAGCCTGCGGCCACCAGCGCCGCGCACAGGACGATCAGCGCCACATGCGAGCGCATCGCGAATTCGAAACCGAACAGCAGCGGCTTGTCGATGTTGGAAATGCCGTTGAAACCGCCGGTCAGCGGTTCGGCCTCGACGATCAGGTTTTCCAGCACCAGGCCGAAGGCGATGGTGACCATCGCCAGGTAGGGCCCGCGCACCCGCACCGCCGGCGCCGCCAGCAGGGCGCCGAGCAGGCCGGCGGCGAGGATGGCAACTGGCACGGTAGCCCAGAACGGCCAGCCCGCCTTGGTGGCGAGCATCGCCTGCGCATAGGCGCCGATGGCGAAAAAGCCCGCATGGCCGATCGACATCTGCCCGGCCAGGCCGATCAGGAGCGCCAGGCCATAGCCTACGATGCTGTAGATGCCCGCCATGCCCAGCACGTAAAGCCAGTAGGTGTTGGGCGCGAGGGCGACACCGCCTATCGCCAGCACGAGCAGGCAGACGTTCACCAGCGCAACCGGATGTTTCATACCTTGTTCACCGCGGCGCGGCCGAACAGACCGTTGGGCTTGACCGCCAGCACCGCGATGAGGAGCGAGAAGCCGACGATTTCACGGTAGGCCGAGGGCAGCTTGGCGGCGATCATCGCCTCCAGCAGGCCATAGCCCAGGCCGGCGATCATGCAGCCCGGCGCGCTCAGCATGCCGCCGATGATCGCCGCGGCGAAGGCCTTGAGTCCGAACAGGGTGCCCATGCCGGCGGAGACATTGAGTTTGGGCGCCACCAGCATGCCGGCAATGCCCGCCAGCACTGTTGAGACCACATAGGCCAGCACGATCAGGCGCGTGACGTTGATGCCCTGCAGGGTGGCGGCGTCGCGGTTCTGCGCCGCAGCCAGGAGCGCGCGGCCGGTCAGGGTGCGGCGCGAGAGCCACCACAGGCCGGCGGCGATGCCTGCGCCCACCAGCGGAATCACGATCTCGATCGGATAGATGCCGGCGCCGAACACGCGCAACGGTTCCACCGCCAATGGCGACGGCAGGCTGCGCGACTCCTTGCCGAAGGTCAGGCGCACCAGGTTTTCGGCGATGATGCCCAAGGCAATGGTGGACAACAGCCACGACACCGAACCGTCGCGTGCGAACGGGCGCACCACCACCCGTTCGATCAGCATGCCCAGCAGCGCGCAGGCAACCAGCACCAGCGGCACCGCCAGCCACGCGGACATGCCGGCGCGCACGTTGAGTTCGTAGAGCAGGACCGCGCCGATCATCAGGGTGGCGCCGAGCGAGAAATTGACCGTGCCGGCCACCATGAAGGTGACGTGATAGCCCAGTGCGAGCAGGCCAAAAATGCTGCCGGTGGCGAGCCCGGCGAAGAAGATGTCGAGGGACATGGCTCCTGGTGGCGTGGTTGGATGGCCTGACAGAATGGCCTATTTGGGTGGCGTGACGGAGTGTTCGGACTGCGATGTCGGACTGGGTGGTCTAAGCGGTTGATCTAACCGGGTTGTCTGATCGGGCGGCCTGATCGGGCGGCCTGATCGGGCAGCCCGACCGGGCAACCTCGGCGTTATCGGACGGGCGAGCCGGCGCATGCCGGGGTGCCGTGAGCGGTGCGGCGGCAGCCCCCTCCCCCGAGGACCAGCGCCGCGGCGGGAAATGTCCTACTTGACCGGCACGATGGTCTTGCCTTCGAAACGCACCCAGACATAGTCATTGTCTTCGAGCGCGTCATGGTCGCCTGGCGAGAAAGGCTTTTTGTAGTTCTTCAGCAGACCCTGGTAGTCCGGCACGTCGTAGTAGGCCTGGCGGATCTTGTCGCCGTCGGTCGAGCCGGCCTTGTTGATCGCCAGCGCTGTGAGCATCAGGGCGTCGTAGGAATTGGCCACGCCTACCGGCGCCAGCACGTCGGCCGGCCCCTTGATGGCGGGGTAACGCTTCTTGAGTTCTGTCAGCAGCTTCTCGCCGATCGCGCTTTGCTTGCCGAAAAAACTGTAGGTCTGGACGAAATGCACGTCCTTGTAGCGCGGCCCGGCGAGCTCGTCGAAGCGGCCGCCGGAAATGCCCCAGTGCGACACGACCGGCACGTTCCAGCCCATGCGGTCGAGCGACTTCATCACCTGTGCGGCGACCGCTGCATTGCCCACCAGGATGATGGAGTCGGCGCCGGCGTTTTTCAGGCGGGTCAATTGCGGCGTGGTGTCGGTGTCGGCCGGGTTGTACTTTTCCTGGCCGGCCATGGTGATCTTGAGCGCGGCCGCCCCCTTCTCCAGGCCCTTCAGGTTGGACTCGCCCCACGGATTGTTGACCAGCATGGAGCCGGGTTTCTGCGACTTGAACGTGGTCTGCGCATACTTGAGCATGCCGATGTCGACCCGATCGTCCACCGCCGAGACGCGGAACATGAAATTCGGGTTCTTGCCGTTGTTGGTGATGTTGGTGCCGGCCGCCCAGACGCCCATGTAAGGCGTCTTGAGCTCATGCATCACGTTGACCAGTGCCGCCGATACCGGCGTGTCGATGCCGCCGAACACCACCGCCACCTTTTCCTTTTCGATCAGTTCGCGTGCCGCCAGCTGCCCTTTGGCCGGGTTGGACTCGTCGTCGCGTCGCACCAGTACAAGCTTGCGCCCGCCCAGCACGCCGCCTCTGGCATTGACTTCATCGATGGCCACCGTGAGGCCGCGGGTGATCGCCTCGCCCGAGAGTGCCGAATCGCCCGAGAGTGCGGCGACCAGGCCGACCCTGACCGGCTCCTGTGCCTGCACCGGCGCCGTCAGCGCGAGGAACGTCGTGCCCAAGGCGAGTGCGGCGCCAAACCTGTTGAAAAGCCTGCTTTTGCTCATGTGAACTTCTCCTGTAATCGAAAATCGTGCGCGAAAGCCGCGCCATCACGGACCTCAAGCGAATCACATGCCACCTGCGGATCAGGGATCGTTCCTGTCAGGGCGGGCCACTGCCGGGAATGGGTCGCAATGATGCACCAATCCGGGAATAAGCGCACCAGTCAGGGGCTGACCCGCCGATGCCGGCGGCATGGTCGACGGACTACTTGCCTTTTGTGCTGCCCATGACCACGTCGGGCAGCCACGTTACCGTGATCGGAAACACCGTGATGATGGCGATGCACACCACCAGACAGGCGAAAAACGGCAGCGAGGCACGCGCGATCACGTTGCTGTCGCGCCCGGTCATGCTCTGCAGCACGAACAG
>CAYYFR010000280.1:0-6496 GCA_964470865.1 uncultured Burkholderiales bacterium
GCCGTGCAACAACAGGATATCGAGATCGAAGCGCTGCGCCTGGAAAGCGCCAATGCCAGTCTGACCGCCAGCGGGCATCTCGCCCTTGGCGACAAGCTCGCCTTCCGCCTGGAAGGCAAGCTCAAGGATTTCGACCCGCGGCGTTTCGCCAACGTTCCGAGCGCGAGGCTAAATGCCGATCTCAAGGCTGTCGGTGCCCTGCTCCCGCAGCCGGCACTGGCTCTCGACTTCCGCTTGGCCGACAGTCAGTTCAACGGCTGGAGCGTGGCCGGCGCGGGTACGCTGCGGCTGGAAAACCAGCGCTTGCGCGACGTCGCAGTGCAGTTGAACGCGGGAGCCAATCGCGTGCAGGCCGCGGGCGCGCTGGGCGCGGCCGCCGACCGGCTCACGCTCGACATCGACGCGCCAGCCCTTGACCCCTTCGGTATCGAGGGCGGCCTGATCGCACAATTGCGGGTGGGTGGAACCTTCGCGAACCCTTCAATCGAAGGCACGGCAAGTAGCGACAAGCTCGGCGTACCGCGGCTGTTCCGGCTCGCCGGCCTCAACGTCGATGCGAAAGTCGGAACCGCGGCCGACAGCCCGTTGACGATAAAACTCAAAGTGGATCGGCTGGATCTGCCCGACCAGCCCGACATCGCACGCCAACTTTCGATTGACATCGCGGGTACGCGTTCACGCCATGGGGTTCTCGCCAAGGCGTTGGTGCAAAAAAAATTCGAGGTCGATCTGGCGGCCGAAGGCGGGCTCATTCAGACCGGGGCTGTGATCACCGGCTGGAACGGACTTGTGGGCCAGGCAAGCGTGGCGCAGACCGGCAAGGCGATCATGGCCAGGCTTGCCGCGCCGGCGGCATTGCGTTTGACCGCTGAAACCTTTGCATTCGGCCCTGCGGAGATCAACGGCGCTGCGTGGAGCGCGCGGATCGCCAGTCTCGAGCGCACAGCAAACGCCTGGCAGACCCGCGGCCAGGTGCGACAGTTTCCGCTCAGCCTGGCGGGGTTGCCGCAGACGACGCTCAAGCTCAATGGCGAATGGAATCTCACTGTCGACCGCCAGTTGCGCGGCGAGGCGCGCCTGTGGCGCGAGAGCGGCGACATACTCATCGACGGCAGCACAGGCCTGGGACTGCAAAGCGTCGAGATCAAACTTGCCGCCGCCGACCGCCGCCTGCGCGCCGAATGGAACTTGCGGGGTGCCCGCCTGGGCGAATTGTCGGGTCGTCTCGAGGCGGCCTCGGCGGCGTCCGGGCAGCCCGACTTGAAGGCGCCGTGGCAGGGCGAAGTCAATCTCGCGACGCCCGACGTATCGTGGGCCGGGCCGCTGCTGCGCGATGGGTTGCAACTCGGCGGGCGGCTCGATGCGCAGCTCGGCATCGGTGGCACGCCCGGTCTGCCGCAGCTCAAGGGCCAGTTGCGTGGCGCCGCGCTGTCGGCATATATGCCGGAACAGGAGATGAAACTTGCCGACGGCAAGCTGTTGCTCGACCTCGAAGGCGACACACTGCTGCTGCGCCAACTCTCGTTTGCCAGCGTGCTGCTGCCGCCGCCGCGCGGCCTGCAAGGGCAATCCAATGACGACCTGGCCGCGCTGATACGTAAGCCCGGTCGAATCGAAGCCAGCGGCCGGCTGCGGCCGCGCCAGGAAAGCGGACAGCTCGAATTCCGCCTCGATCGCGTCGGTGTCGTACAGCGCGCGGACCAATGGATCGCGCTGTCGGGCCAAGGCCAACTCACGCTCGCCGACGGCGTGTTGACCGTGGGCGGCAAGACCCATGTCGACGCCGGCTGGTGGCAGCTGACCCAGCTCGGTGTGCCAAGACTGTCTGACGATGTCGTCATTCGACGTAGCGGCGCCGGTGCGCCGACCGCGCGGACGTCGGCCCTGAAGATCAACCTGGGCCTCGACGCCGACTTCGGCCGCAACTTCCATTTTCGCGGCGTCGGCGTCGAAAGCCGGCTCGCCGGCAGCATCAGGGTCAATGCAGCGAACGGCCAGCCGATGCGCGCCACCGGCTCGATCCGTACCGTTGGCGGGCGCTTCGATGCCTACGGACAGAAACTGGCGATCGAGCGCGGCATCATCAACTTCCAGGGCCTCATCGACAACCCGGGCCTGAACATCCGCGCGCTGCGCAAGAACCAGGCGGTCGAGGCCGGGGTCGAGATCACCGGCACCGCGCAGCGCCCGGTGGTCAAGCTGGTATCGGACCCCAACGTGCCCGATAGCGAGAAGTTGAGCTGGCTTATCCAGGGTCGCGGACTCGACGAAGGCGCGGGCGTGGACAGCGCGCTGCTGCTGTCCGCGGCCAGCACCATACTCGGCGGCCAGGGGGGCGGCGCATTGCGCAAGTTGCAGAACTCCTTCGGCATAGATGAATTCGGCATCAGCAGCGGGTCCCTCGACGGCAGCGCGATCAACCAGCCGGGCAGCCGCGTTGCCAGCGCCGGCGGCTTCTCCGCCAACAGCCGGATCGCCAGCGGCCAGATCGTCAGCGTCGGCAAGCACCTGGCTTCGAACGTGCTGCTTTCGTACGAGCAGGCGCTGGGCAGCACCGAGAACATTGTCAAGCTCACGGTGCGCCTGAGCCAGCGCCTGACGCTGGTGGGACGCACCGGCACCACCAGTGCCGTGGATATTTTCTACGGCTTCAGTTTCGGCAAATGAACGCGCTGCAGTGTGAGGCGCAGCGCGCTCTTATCGAGGAAGCTGGCGAACCACCACACGCCGATCAAGAATGCGCCGACAGTCACCAGAGCTCAGAGTGACGCTGTTGTCGCCAATCGGAATCAGCGGCTGGCGCAGCCACAGCATGACCGGTTCGAGCGTTTTGAGGTCCATCACGAGCAGCGTGGATCGCGCATCGACGCGGGGTCGAAGCGTGGTGCGGAAGCGGTCCCAGCCTGCGCCGGCAAGCATGGGACCGTGGGCAACGCCATAGGGCACTGGGCAATGGTTCGGCCCTGGCATCGACTCCCGAACCGCGATTTCCGACGGCTGCAGGAGTCGCAAGCCGGGCTTGGCGTGCTCGCCCTCATTGGTCAACGCGCCGCCGCCATTCTTGCACTGGCCGGTCGCGCGTCGCCTCATGCGGCCGTACCGGGTCAATGGCGCTGGGTGCGCTGCATGCGCAAGGCATCTAGCAAGGCGGCGGACGCCTGTTCGTTCTCGGATGGGTTGCGCATAGGCTTGTCAAGTTGAGCGGTGATGTCACCGCGGTGTCGTTCATCGGCGTGCATCTACAGCTTGCCGACCATCTCGGCGACCGCCCGATAACTGCTGTCGATGTCTTCGACCCTGCGCGCCAGGTCGTCGAGCACCCCGGTTTCAAGGTCACCGAACGTCTGTGAAACGGTTTGTTTGTCCTGGTTGGTCATGGGTGCGTTCCTTTGCTGTCAGTTGAAAACCGGAGGTCAGGTTTGCGACTGTTGAGCCTGCGGTGGCCGCGACTCTTGAGCCCGCGCCGGGGAAAGCGCGTTCAGACGCTCGTTGAGCAAGCCGAATTCGCCGACAATCATCTGGTGCAGGTTTTCCAGCCGCGAAGCCTCGGCCTGGTCGGCCAGTCCCTGGACACGCTGTATTTCCTTGAGCAGACGGCGCGTTTCCAGTAAGGAGCCGATCTGGTTGCGCAGCAGCGCAAAGAAAAACAGCACCACCACCAGCGCCATCACTCCCAGCAGTAGCGCGCCAAGGGGTGCGTCGATCCGCATCGCCACCAGGTTGATCGGTGCCGGCATCATCAGCGTCTGCAGGTTCAATGCCGCAAAGGCGATGACGACGGCGACCAGTCCCCAAGCCAGCCAGTTGCTCAAGCGTTGCATGGTGTTCTCCTTGCACTGGGTGCCCCGGGTTCCACCGCCAGCCGCGCGTATACGTCGGGAGGCAGCACTTCGTCGCGGTAACTTCGGGGTTGCGCGTCGAACAGATCCCAGCTCGGCATCGCGACGCAGCGCAAGGCGACACCCGGGGCCTCAAGGCGCTCGGAGGCGGCCAGGATCAGCATCAACTCCGAGCCGCTGGCCAGCAGGACCAGATCGGGCCTGGTTCGCTGCGCGAAGACTGCGGGCGCGTCCCGCACGACAAACGCGCCGCGCCGCAGGCCCTCGGCGCTGGCATGTCGGCGGCGGTCCAGCGTGGGGAGGTCCTGCCGGGTCAACACGAGCAGTACCGGTCGATCGCGTGTCTCGATCGCGGCCTTCCAGGCCGCCGCAATCTCGTTGGCATCGGCCGGGCGGATCAGCGTGAGCCTCGGCATCGCACGCAGGCTGGCGAGCTGCTCGACAGGTTGATGCGTCGGGCCGTCTTCGTCGACCGCGATTCTGTCGTGCGTGAACACGTGCACTACTTGCAGGCCCATCAGCGCGGCCCGGCGGATGGCCGGCCGCCTGTGGTCGGAAATACAGCCAGCGATGTTTCGACCTCGTCTAAGGCCATGCGAATCGCACCGAGGATCAGCTGGTCCGAAGCGACCTCGTCGATCTCGGGCACGTCCCACTCGAAGATCGAACGGTACTTCTCGACCAAATCCTTGACATCCGCAGTCAGCTGCCCGCGATGCGCGTCCAGCTCCATCCGTTCGACACTTTTCATGACATTTTCTCCTGGTGACTGTGCTTCGGCCAACCACTTATGTGCTTCGGCGGCAGTGGTGGCATGTCGTTTGCCCGGCAGATCCAACTGCGCCTCGCGTTGTTCGGCATCAAGCAGGGTCCGCAACGGAATCTTCCCGTCCGACAATCGGAGCAGGCCGCGCTCTATCGCGCGCAGCGCCATTGAAGAATCAGCCTTGCCATTTCCAGTTACGGATTTCCGGCATGTCCTGCCCGTGCAGGCGGATGTATTGCCGGTGCAGGGCCATCTTGTCCTTGAGGCGGCGTTTCAGGGCCAACCCCATATCGCCGGTCTGCGGCAGGCGCCGGCGTCGCGGCACATGTGCGAGCGGAAGACCAGCTTACGCCGCTAAGTCTGAAACCGCAGCGCCGTCGAGTCTGTCTGTTGGCGCACAGAGCAACCTGAAAGCCAGGCGCATGGGACGGTGCGCCTGACATCGCAGCTTCCGCCCTGGTCAAGCAGGGCGACGCAGCCCGACCTTGTTGCCCCTTGGCCCCGCACGCAGATTGAAATAGCTCTTGATCGTGGCGATCGCCAGCGGCACCGCGCCGAACACGATGAAAACGATATCGCCGGGCATTCGCAGCCATTCGATCAGGTGCGATCGTTCGCTGCCGATGTAGTCCAGGCTGCGGGCATGCCAGTAGCCGTTCTGCAGCACGTCCAAGAGCTGCAGCAACCCGCCCGGGAACAGGCTCATCACCACCATCATCGCCAGGCCGACGTTGGTGCCCCAGAAAGCGCAGCGGATGTACTTCTCGATTCCGGGCCAGTGAAGATCGCTGCTCGTCTGCCGCAGCACGAAGACCGTCAGCGCGATTGCCAGCATGCCGAACACGCCCATCATCGCGGCGTGCCCGTGGTTCGGTGTCAGCAAGGTGCCGACCTCGTAATAGCTGACGATCGGCAGGTTGATCAGGAAGCCGAAGATGCCCGCGCCCACGAAGTTCCAGAAGCCCACGGCCATCAGAAAGTAGAACGTCCACTTGTGCGGGATGACGATCTGCCTGCCGGTGGCGTCGCGGTCGCCGCGGGTGGTGCGAACGAAGTCCCACGCATCGAGCGTGAGCAGGGTCAGCGGTACGACCTCCAAGGCGGAGAACAGCGCCGACAGTGCCATGTTGACGTTTGTCTGGCCCGTGAAGTACCAGTGGTGCCCGGTGCCCATCAGCCCGCCGAGGAAGTACAGGATGGCGTCGAGGTAGATGACCCGCAGCGCGACATTGCGACGGGTCAGGCCGAGCTGGTAGAAGGTCAGCGCCACGACCGTCGTCGCGAAGAACTCGAAGAAGCCTTCGACCCACAAATGGATGATCCAGAAGCGCCAGGTATCGACCACGGTGTAGTTCGTCTTCGCGCCGAAGAACATCGCCGGGATGTAGAACACCGGTATCGCCAGCGCCGCGACCAGGAACATCCTGACGATGGGCAACGCGGCGCGATCGGCCAACGCCTGCGGGCGCACCAGCGAGAACAGCAGTGCAAACCAGGCGAACAAGCCCGCGACCAGCAAGATCTGCCAGAGGCGACCCAGCTCCAGATACTCCCAGCCCTGGTTACCGATCCAGAACCACCACCGCCCCAGCAACTGCGCAAGACCCGCCCATTCGCCCAGCAAGCTGCCGAAGATGACCAGCGCAAACGCGGCGAAAAGTACATGCGTCCAGGCCGCCAGCCAGCGCGGCTCGTCGTTTCGCAGCGAGCGACCAAGGAACAGCGCAGCGGCCACATAGGCGGTGGCGATCCAGAAGATCGCCAGCTGCAGATGCCAGGTGCGCATCAGGTTGCTGGGGAAGACCCGCTCGAGCTGGAAGCCGTAAAAGCTGCCAGGGTCGGCACGGTAGTGGGCGACCGCACCACCCACAAGCGCCTGCGCCAACAACAG
>CAYYFR010000281.1:0-3540 GCA_964470865.1 uncultured Burkholderiales bacterium
CCGTAGCCACTTCACTTGCCACAGCCACAACAGCTGCCAGCAAGGGCATTGTCGCGGCAACGCCCTCAACCGACCAACCTTCCCTTCATGTACCTCCTGATTGCAGCGATGGCCGCAAGCCGCATGATCCGGGCTGACGCACAGTGAGCCCACCGCTCGCCGCCCCGATGCTCGCGCCCTTCAAGGTGCGCAGTTTCCGCTTCCAGTGGCCGGCCGATCTGGCGGTGTCGTGGGCCTTCGAGATGGAGGCCTTGATCCTCGGCTGGTATGTGCTGGTGGCCACCGGGTCGGTTGAAATGCTGGTCCTGTACGGCGCGGTGCAGTGGGCCGGCGCGCTGCTGTCACCGATGTTCGGCGTGGCCGGCGATCGCTTCGGGCATCGCGCCATCCTGTGTGTGACGCGTGCAACCTATGCGGTGCTGGCCGCGACGCTCACGACTCTCGCATTGAACGACGCATTGCTGCCCTGGCATGTGTTTGCCATCGCCGCCGCAGTCGGCCTGATCCGCCCCTCCGACCTGGTGATGCGCCAGGCCCTGATCGCCCAGATCATGCCCGCAAACCAGCTGCTGGGCGCGCTCGCCGTTTCGCGCACCACCGCTGATTCGGCGCGCATCGCCGGGGCGCTGGCCGGTGCCGGCGCGGTCGCACTGTTCGGCATGGGTTTGGCCTATGTGGCAGTTACCGCACTCTACGGCATCGGCTTCCTGCTCTCGCTCAAGGTGGCGGCAGCACCACCGCGCGGCACGCAAGTACGCGCGGCACCATTGCACGATCTGCGGCTGGCCTTCACTTACGTCTGGGCGCGCCCGGCGCTGCTCGGTGCGGCAGCGCTGGCGTTCCTGGTCAACCTGCTGGCCTATCCGTTCTTTCTCGGGCTCTTGCCCTACATGGCCCGTGATGTCTATGGCGTGGGCCAGGGCGGGTTGGGCACTCTCGCCGCCGCCTTCGCCGCCGGTGGCCTGATCGGCTCGCTTGCGATCAGCGCGAAGCGGCCGCCGCCGCGCGCCGGGCGCACCATGCTGCTGGCAGCTCTTGCGTGGTTCGGGGTGGTGCTGGCACTGGCGCATGTCACCTCGTTTGCGATCGGCTTGTGCCTGATGGCGCTGGCCGGCGTGGCGCACAACTTCTGCCTGATGCCGCTGGCCGCGGTGATGCTGCACGGATCGGATGCGCACATGCGCGGACGCGTGATGGGCATGCGCATGCTGGCGGTGCTGGGCTTGCCCATCGGTCTGTTGATCACCGGGCCCCTGATCAGCGGCGTCGGCTTTGCCGCGACTGCCATGATCTACTCGATTCTGGGACTCGCATTCACGCTGGCGATCGCCCTGGCCTGGCGCGCCGCCTTGTGGCAGCGCGCGGCGCATGCCAATGCCCGCGCCTGAGTGTTGAGAAAATGCTGAAGAGGTCTCTGGAATGCGGATCATCGAACGAAGAATCTTTTCGATTCAACATCTTGCCAGAGCGACTTTCTCGACCTGGCGACTGGTTCAGTGTTTCCACAAGCGTGACCGGAACAGTGAGCCTCACGCTGGTCACCGGCGCGCTGCTTGCGCGTGGCCCCGACTCAATGCTTGGCGCCCAGCAGATCACGCACCAGCCTGCGCAGCGCGGCGCTCTCGCTTGCCGGATCGAACAGCGGCGCTCGCTGCGCGCATTGCGCGCCCAGACGTTCCAGCAATCCGCCGCTCACATCCTGATTGTCGCGGCATTGCACCAGCATCGCCGCCAACTGCGCCGCATTGCCCCAGCGAAAATAGCCGCCGTATTGCGCGCCCAGCATGCCGACGTTGCCGTCGATGCGCGAGGCCAGCACCGGCGTGCCGGACCGCACCGCCTCCAGCACCACGTGCGCCCCGCCTTCCATGCGGCTGGCATGCACCAGCACATGCGCACGCTGTATGCGTTTCAGGGTTTGCGAATGCGCAAGCGCATCGAGCCAGCGATAGCGCGGGCAATCGGCCATGGTGGCGCGCGCCTCGGCGGCGAGCGCCGGGTCGAGCGGCGCGCCGATGTGGTCCAACACGATGTCGTCGCGTTCGGCCAGGATGCGCGCCGCCTTGAACAGCGTTTCGGGCGATTTTTCCGAACGCAGATGACCCACCATCAGGGCGCGCAGGCGCAGCGGGGTCTTCGGCAAGGTGCGGCGTGCGCCGGTGGACTGGAAAATCACCTGCGACTTGTGTCGCAAGGCGGCCGGCAACATGCGTGGCCCCAGTTCCTGCAGCACCACCAGGCGGTCGGCCAACTGCAGCGAAGCGCGGGCCTGTTCGTCGCTGGCAATGTCGCGGTACAGGTCGGTGCCGGTCAGCACCAGTGCCAATGGCGCCTTTACCAACTGCTTCGACCAGGCGGCGATCGAATCGGCCGAGCGGCGCGCGTGCAGCGCAATCATCAGATCGGCCGGCTGACCCGTCCAATGCGTCATGATTTGCGTACGATAGACAGCCGACAGCATGCGCGCCCAGCGGCGCGCGGTCTGCCAGTTGCCGTTGTTGGCATTTGCCAGCGCCGGCGTGACGATTGCGATAGTCGGTTTGGCCACTTGCACCTTATATCCTGAAATGAACAGCGACATCCTTGAGGCCGGCCGGGCGCGCCTGGGCAACGCCGATTATCTGTGCAAAGCCTTGGCCGAGTCGCGCGCACAGACCCTGCGCAGCGCCGCCGCCTACACCGCCGCCTTGCCCGGGTTGTCGGTGCCGCAACGCGCCGAACTCAACCCGCCGTTGTGGGAACTCGGCCACATCGGCTGGTTTCAGGAATGGTGGATCGCACGCAATCCACAGATCGGCGCCGGCGCCCGTGCCGATCCACTGGTTGCGCGCCGGCCTTCCCGTCTCGACTGCGCCGACGCACTCTACGATTCCAGCGCGGTGCCGCATGTGACACGCTGGGCGCTCGATTTGCCCGCCGCAGCAGCCACCCAGGACTACCTGGCGCGTGGGCTTGAAAGCACCATGGCTTGCCTGCTCAAGGCGGCGCCAGACGATGACGGGCTGTACTTTTTCAGGCTGTGCCTGTTTCACGAGGACATGCACAACGAGGCGGCGATCTACATGGCCCACGGCCTGGGTTTCGCACCGCCCGAGGTGCGGGAAGCCGCGCCCTGCCGGGCCGGTAGCATCAACTTGCCGCGCTCACAGCATCGATCGGGCTGGAACGGGCCGGGCTTTGCGTTCGACAACGAGATTGCCGGTCGCGATGCCTCGCTTGAACCTTTCGAGATCGACGCCGCCCCGGTCGACAACGCCCGCTTCGCCGCCTTTGTCGACGCCGGTGGCTATGCCGAGCCGAAATACTGGAGTGGCGCCGGGCGCGCCTGGCTGGCTGCCGGCGCCACCACGCAGCCACGCTTCTGGCGCCGTACCGGCAGCCACTGGCAGCACTGCTGGTTCGGCCAATGGCGCGAGCTCGACCCCGGCCTGCCGGCATCCAACCTCACCTGCTTCGAAGCCGAAGCCTGGTGCGCCTGGGCCGGGCGGCGCCTGCCGAGCGAAGCCGAGTGGGAATACGCGGCCACATCCGCGGCCACAT
>CAYYFR010000281.1:3640-6485 GCA_964470865.1 uncultured Burkholderiales bacterium
GCGGCCTTCCAGTGGGGCGACGTGTGGGAATGGAGCGCCGATGCGTTCCAGCCTTATCCCGGATTCGTGGCGCACCCCTATCGCGACTATTCGGCACCCTGGTTCGCTAGCCGGCGGGTGCTGCGCGGCGGCTCGATTGCCACCCATGCGCGCATGCGGCACCCGCGCTATCGCAATTTCTTCACCCCCGAGCGCAACGACGTGTTCGCCGGATTTCGCAGCTGCGCTCCCTGATGCAAGCGCGGCGCTCAGGCCTGCGCTACGAACACCGCGAACCAGCCCTTGGGGTCCTGCCAGTTAAGCGGCGCGCGGAAGCCGGCCGCCTCCAGCAGCCGCGCGAAATCGGCCACCTGCCACTTGTATGAATTCTCGGTGTGGATGGTTTCGCCGGGGGCGAACCTGCGTTCGCCTCCGGGCCAGTGCACCGTCACGCCCGCAGGCGTCACCAGATGCATCTCGATGCGCGACTCGGTCTGGTTGAAAAACGCGCGGTGCGCCCAGTCGCCCAGGCGGAAGTCGGTACCGGCCAACCGGTTGATATGCGTCAGCATGTTGCGGTTGAAGGCTGCGGTCACCTGCAGCGCATCATCGTAGGCCGGCTCCAGAATCGCGCGGTCCTTGACCAGATCGACGCCGATGATCAAGCTCCCGCCGGCGCAGGCGGACTGCGCCTGACGCAGAAAAGCCAGCGCCTCGGCCGGCGTGAAATTGCCGATCGACGACCCCGGATAGAAGAGCGTGCGCGGGCCCGGACCGACCTCGGGCGGCAAGGCCAGCGCAGACGAAAAGTCCATCCCGAGCCCCAGCATGTCGAGCGCCGGGTACTGGCGCTTGAGGCTGGCCAGTGCGCTCACCAGGAACTCGACCGAAATGTCGACCGCCACATAGCGCTCCGGCCGCAGGAGGTCGAACAGGCGGGCCGCCTTGGCGCAATTGCCGGCCCCCAGATCGACCAGAGTCGAGCCAGGCGCAACATGGGCCGCCATCGCGCCAGCCTGCGCCGCAAAAATCGCCGCTTCGGTGCGGGTCGGATAATATTCGGGCAATTCGGTGATCGCCTCGAACAGGCGGGAACCGAGCGCATCGTATAGATATTTGGGTGATGTATGCGCCTGTGCGGCGGCGAGTCCGGCCTGCAGTTCGCGGCGGATTGCCGCGCTGTCTTCACGATGCAATTCAATAAAGCGCGGCGCGTGCTTGTGGTTGTTCGAATCGATCATGCCGGTCACTTTAGCACCGGCAGCTCCTTCGCCAACAGCGGCGGCGCCACGTCAATCGTTGACATCGCGCCGCGGCAAAGAACTGTCGCGGTGCGCTACCCACTTGGAGAGTCGCCTCATGTTACCCGTCGTTTCGACCAACCATGCATGGATGCTCCTGGCGGTGGCCATCGTGTTCGAAGTCTGCGGCACCACCAGCATGCGCCTGTCGGAGGGATTTTCCCGCCTGACGCCTTCGATCATGATCTTCGTTTTCTACGCCGTCTCGTTTTCCATCAACACCATGATCATCCGCACCCTGGGACTGTCGATCGTCTACGCGGTATGGTCCGGGGTCGGTACGGTGCTGACCGCGCTGATCGGCTACCTGTACTTCAAGGAACCGGTCACGGCGCTGAAAATCGGCAGCACGGCGCTGATCGTGCTCGGGGTGATCGGATTGCACCGGGGCTCGTGAATCCGCAGCGCGCAGCAACACGTACAGCCCGTGACATGAATGACCGGTCGCCTAACGAATTGTCAATCCGGCGCTACCGGCAGCACGCCGTCGGCTATGACGCCTCCGCCCGCCTCACCATGCCTTTGCGGCTGCGCACCATCGCCTTGCTCGACTTGACGCCGGGCGACGTGGTGATCGACGTCGGCGCCGGCACCGGCTTGAGCTACGCCCCCCTGTTGTCGCAAGTTGGTGCCGGTGGGCGGGTGCTGGCATTCGAGCAAAGCCCGGACATGTTTGCACTGGCCTGTGAGCGCGTCGCGACTGCAGCCTGGCCCAACTTATGGCATGTCTGCGCCAGCGCGGAGGCCGTGGAATTGCCGCAACCAGCCGATGCACTGCTGTTCAACTACGTGCACGACATCACCCGCACGCCGCAGGCGATTGCCAACATCCTGCGTTTCGCCAAGCCCGGCGCGCGGGTGGCGATGGCCGGCATGAAGTTCTTTCCGTGGTGGACCGGGCCCTTGAACCTTTTGGCCTGGCTGAAAAACCGGCCCTATAACGCCAAGGCGGCGGACCTTCGGGCGCCGTGGGATATCGTCAGCCGCCATTGCGAAGACTTCCGGCTCGAACCCACGCAGCTCGGCATGGGTTACATTGCCAGTGGCCGTATCAGGAAAGTCCGCACATGATCCGAACGACCCTGGCTTCGCCCGCGCAAACCCCGGCATTGCTCGCACGCTATCTGGCAGTGCGCCGGCGCAGCATGGACCTGGCCGCGCCGCTGTCCGAAGCCGATTGCCAACTGCAATCGATGCCCGACACCAGCCCGACGAAATGGCACCTGGCCCACATCACCTGGTTTTTCGAAACCTTCGTGCTGGAGCAAGTCGAGCCCGATTTCCGCCCCTTCGACCCCGCGTTCCGGGTACTTTTCAACAGCTACTACAACGCCGTCGGCGACAAGCATCCACGGCCGCGGCGCGGCCAGATCAGCCGCCCCGACCTGGCGCGCGTCAAGGCCTATCGGGCCCAGGTCGATGCGCGCATGCGGCACCTGCTTGAAAGCCCGCCTGCGGGCGCCTGGCAGGCGATCGTCGAGCTGGGCTTGCAACATGAGCAGCAGCACCAGGAACTGCTGCTCACCGACATCAAGCATGCGCTGTCGTGCAACCCCATGTTGCCG
>CAYYFR010000282.1:0-6464 GCA_964470865.1 uncultured Burkholderiales bacterium
CACGAGCTGGCTGAACCACAGCCACACGAGCCGGCCGAACCACAGCCACACGAGCCGGCCGAACCACAGCCACACGAGCCGGCCGAACCACAGCCACACGAGCTGGCTGAACCACAGCCACACGAGCTGGCTGAAGCGCCGCCACACGAGCTGACTGAACCAGCGCCCGGCGAGTCGACTGAACCACCGCCCGGCGAGCCGGCGGAACCACCACTTGATACACAGCCCGCGCCGGTCGCCGACACAATCGCCGAGGTGCCGCTTGCGGCCGTGCATGCGGCAGCGCCGGAAGCGTCCAACGCAGCGCTGTTCCAGGTATCTCCGGAAGCGCTGCCAGCCACGCAACAGGTAGAGCCTGTCAATTCAGGCAGCGAGCCGCAAGCGCTGCCGCAGCGCATGCCGCAACACGAGTCGTCCTATGCCCAGCGCTATGCCGCCCGGTATGCGGCCCTGCACAAGTTGCCCCCGGTGGAGCTGGTGACAGCTTTCGAGCCGCAGCCGCAACCGATGCCCGCCGTGGCTGGGCCCGCGGCACAGACCGCACCGCCAGCGGGCGAGGGCCCGGCGTCCGAGACGCCTTCGGAGATCGAGACGCGCATTTTCGAATCGATCGCGGCGCGCCTTGACCGCCTGTTCGATCAACGACTCGAAGCGATCGTGCCCGGCGTGGTGGAAGCGGCGTTGTACGGCATTCAGGCCGGCATGACCGCATCAGTCAAGCAGGCTCTGCGTGAGGCGGTGGAACAGGCGGTGCGCCACGAATTCGAACGCAGGCGCGAACCTTAGGAAAACGCTGAACAAGTCCCTGGAATGCGGATTCTCGAACGAAGAACCTTTTCGATTCAACATCTTGCAAGAGCGACTTTCTCGACCTACGGACTTGTTCAGTGTTTCCTTGGCTGGCCGCGCGCACCGTGGCACTGGCCCGCCACGAGCGGTATCCGCTGACGGTCGCAGGTGCTACCGGGCGCGCTCAGGGGGCCGTCAGCCGGTCCACATGCGCCACCGCGCTACGGCCCAGCGCCGCCAGGTCGTAGCCACCCTCCAGCATCGACACCACTCGCCCGTTGGCGTGACGTTCGGCGACTTTCATCAGTGCGCCGGTCATCCAGGCATAGTCGGCTTCGATGAGTGCCAGGCCACCCAGCAAATCGTCGCGGTGTGCATCGAAGCCGGCGGAAATCAGGATCAACTGCGGACGAAAGCGCTCGAGCGCCGGCAGCCAAATTTCCTCTACCGCACGCCGCATTGCCGCGCCGTCACTGCCCTGGCGCAGCGGTATGTTGAACATGTTGGGCGCCGGATTGTGGCTGCCAGAATACGGGTAGAAGGGATGCTGGAAGATGCCCGCCATCAGCACCCGCTCCTGCCACTCGCTCTGGCCGAACATGTCTTCAGTGCCGTTGCCGTGATGCACGTCGAAATCGACCACCGCGACCCGCTCGAGCGCATGTTGCTCGAGCGCATAGGCGGCGGCCACGGCTATGTTGTTGAAGATGCAAAAGCCCATCGAGCGCTCGCGCGTGGCATGGTGGCCGCAAGGCCGTACCGCGCAGAACGCGTTGCGGGCGCGGCCCGCCATCACCAGATCGACCGCCAGGAGGCCGGCGCCGGCGGCGCGCAGCGCTGCCTGCATGCTGTGCGGATTCATCGCGGTATCGGGGTCGAGTTGCAGCAAGCCGGCGGACGGCGCCTGAGCAAACACCCGTTCGACATAGCGCGCGCTATGCACCCGCTGCAGATCGGCGGCGGTGGCCAGCGGCGCATCCATGCTGTGCAGGCGCAGAAGCAGGCCGGACTGGCGCATATGCTCACCCACCGCTATCAGACGCTCGGGGCGTTCGGGATGGCCGCCACCCATGTCGTGGCGCAGGCAGTCGGCGTGGGTGATGTAGGCGGTGGTCATGCTTGTCGAGTGGTCAGACGGGATTGTTATCATCGGGGTTTTGCGGCGGCGACGCAACCGCGCCGGCGCACTGGCTTGATTGTTTCGACCCGCCTTGCCGGAAACTCCGCTCGCCGGACCACCGCTTTCCGACTTTGGCACCTGCCTCTACCCCGACTCTCGCCCGTCGCCTCTCCCCGACTCATGCCCCTGCCCACCCATTCCCGCCTGCAAGCCCTGATCACCCAGCTCAACCGCATCATCCTGGGCAAGGACCGCCAGTTGCACCTGGCGCTGGCCTGCATGTTGGCGCGCGGCCATTTGCTGATCGAGGACGTGCCTGGCGTCGGCAAAACCACGCTGGCGCACGCACTCGCGCGTACGCTCGGGCTCAAGTTCCAGCGCATCCAGTTCACCAGCGACCTGTTGCCGGCCGATGTGCTGGGCGCCTCGATATACGAGCGCGAAACCGGCACATTCAAGTTCCATCCGGGCCCGATCTTCGCGCAGTTCGTGCTGGCCGACGAGGTCAATCGGGCCACGCCCAAGACCCAAAGCGCGCTGCTGGAGGCGATGGAGGAGCAACAGGTCACCCTGGACGCGGCTTCGCACCCGCTGCCGCAGCCGTTTTTCGTGATCGCCACGCAGAACCCGTCGTACCAGGTGGGTACCTTCGCCCTGCCGGAGTCGCAGCTGGACCGCTTCCTGATGCGCATCGAGCTGGGCTATCCGGACCATGCGGCCGAGCGCGAGCTGTTGACCGGGCAGGACCGGCGCGCCATTGCCGCGCGCACCACGGCCGCCATCAGCGTGCCCGAGTTCCGCTCGCTGCAGGATGAGGCTGCGCTCCTGCACGTGGCGCCGGCGCTGATCGATTACCTGCAGGCCCTGATCGAAGCCTCGCGCACGGCGCCGCAATTCGTCGCGGGCTTGAGCCCGCGTGCCGGCCTGGGCCTCATGTCGGCAGCGCGTGCCTGGGCCTTCGTGGCGGGGCGTGATGCGGTGCTGCCTGAAGACGTGCAGGCGATCCTGCCGGCGGTTGCCGGACATCGATTGAAACCTGTGCAGGCAGTGGGGCGCGCGGGCGCTGCGGCAGCACTGGACCAATGGATGAAGTCGGTGCCCCTGCCATGAGCGTTGGTTCGGTGCATTGGCCCACAGGCACATGGCAACACTAGCGCGTCCGCGCCGCGCAGGTTTCAGCCGCCTGTCGAACTGGGTGTTCCAGCCGCGCGGGCCGGAAGCGGGCGAGATCGTGCTGAACCAGCGACGGGTGTTCATTTTTCCGACCCGCCATGGTTTCTTTTTCGCGTTCTCGCTGCTGGCATTCCTTGCCGCCTCGATCAACTACGACCTGGCCCTGGGCTTTGTGCTGACTTTTTTCCTCGCTTCGGTCGGCCTGGTGGCGATGCTGCATACCTTTCGCAATCAGGTACATCTGGCGATGCGCCCGTTGCGCGCCGAAGCGGTGTTTGCGGGAAGCGCAGCAGTGTTTGAAGTGGTGCTCGACAATCGTCGCGACGACGAGCGCGCCGCCGTATGGCTCAAGACGACGCATGCAGCGACCGTATCGGACCTGCCGGCGCGGTCCGCCCTGGCTTGCGCGATGTCTTTGCCCACAAGCGGGCGCGGCTGGCTGGACGCGCCGCGCATCACCCTGGAGACGCGCTACCCGTTGGGCCTGTTTCGCGCCTGGAGTTACTGGCAGCCGGCCCTGCGCTGCCTGGTCTACCCGGCACCGGCCGCAAGCGATGTGTTGTTGCCCACGGCCGCCGAAGGCAGCGGTGAGGGCGTGCCGCGCGGCAGCGGCACCGACGATTTCGGCGGCCTGCGCCAATACCTCAATACCGACAGCCCGCGCCACATCGCCTGGAAGGCGGCTGCGCTGGCACTGGAAACCGGTGCGGCACTGCAGGCCAAGCATTTTCTGGGGACCGCGGCGGTCGAAGTGGTGTTTGATTTCGATCAGTTGCCCGATCATCTGGGCCTCGAAGCACGCCTGTCGCAACTCACGCGCCGGGTACTGGACGCCGACGCCCAGGGGCTGATTTACACCCTGCGCCTGGGCCGCCAGCTATTGGGCCCGGCGCAGGGCGCCGCGCAGCGCCTGGCCTGCCTCGAGGCATTGGCCTTGTTCGAACTGCCGCACGCATCCTGACATGCGCTGGCGCTTGCCACGGCTGTTTTCGACAACGCGCGCCTCGCTGGCAGAGGACCGGCAAGCACAGGATCTGCCGGCCGGCCGCACCACCATACTCACCCTGCTGTTGGCCCTGATCCCGGTGCTGGCGCCCCATTTGTCGCATCTGCCGCTCTGGTGCGCCCTGTTCGCCGGGGCGATGTTCGCCTGGCGCGCGCTGATCACCTGGCACGCCAGGCGCGCACCGGCACGCCTGCCGTCGCGCTGGATTCTGCTGGCCCTGATGCTGGTGGCGCTGGGTGCCACCATCCATACCCATCACACCCTGTTCGGCCGCGACGCCGGCGTCACATTTGTATGCGTGCTGCTGTCGCTCAAGCTCCTGGAAACCCGCACCCGGCGCGACGCCGTGGTGGCGATCTTCCTCTCTTATTTCCTCATCCTGACCAATTTCTTCTACTCGCAATCGATCGGCACCGCCGCCCTGATGCTGGTGTCGCTGGTGTTGATCACCTCTGCGCTGATCGCCGCCAACCGCGACGCGCAGGATATGCCGTTCCTGCGCCAGACCCGCTTGGGCGCCATCATCATCGCCCAGGCCTTGCCGATGATGCTGATCCTGTTTGTCCTGTTTCCGCGCGTCCAGGGGCCCTTGTGGGGCTTGCCGACCGATGCGCAGGCAGGCGTGTCGGGGCTGTCGGACAGCATGTCGCCGGGGCTCATCACCCAGCTTTCACTCTCCGACGGCATCGCTTTTCGCGTCAACTTCGACGGCCCGCCGCCGCGTGGCGCCGACCTCTATTGGCGCGGCCCGGTATTGTCGCAATTCGACGGCCGCAACTGGCGCCAGCAAAGCGCCAACCCGCTGCGTCCGGCGCGCTTTGCGGCTGCGGGACCTGCGGTGGATTACGAAGTCACGCTAGAACCCTCGAACCGGCCATGGCTGTTCGCGCTCGAAATGCCGACGCGCCTGCCGGACAACGCGCGCCTGACTGCCGACCTGCAACCGGTGACCGACCGGCCGGTGACCACCCGCCTGCGCTACAGCGCACGCTCGCACCCGGGATTCCGTTCGCTGCCGACCGAAGAGCGCGCAGACCTCGAACCCTACCTGGAATTGCCCGCCCGCGCCAACCCGCGCACCCGTGAAATGATGGTCGGCTGGGTGTTGGAGGGCGCCGCGCCGCGCCAGTTGGTCGAACGTGCGCTGAGCCATTTCCGCACCGAAGAGTTTTTCTACACCCTGGAGCCACCCCTGCTCGACAACAACGCGGTCGACGAATTCCTGTTTGGCGCAAAGCGTGGTTTTTGCGAGCACTATGCCTCGGCCTTTGTGGTGATGATGCGCTTCGCACGCGTGCCGGCAAGGGTGGTCACCGGCTATCAGGGCGGCGAAGTCAACCCGGTCGATGGTGTCTTCACGGTGCGGCAATCCGATGCGCATGCCTGGGCCGAGGTATGGATGGCGGGCAGCGGCTGGACCCGGGTCGACCCCACCGCAGCGGTATCGCCGGCGCGGGTCGAGCGCGGCCTTCCGGGCGCATTGCCGCAGCGCTTTGCGCCACCGTTGATCGCGCGCCTTGCCGGCGAATGGGGCGCGCAATGGGCGGCACGCACGCGCATGAACTGGGAAGCACTGGCCAACAAGTGGAACCAGCTGGTGCTCAACTACACGCCCGAGCGCCAGCGCGAAACTCTGGAGCAGTTCGGCATGAAGACCCCCACCTGGCAGGAAATGGTGATCGCCATGACCTTGGGGATAGGCCTGGTGTCGCTGGCGGTCGCACTATGGCTTGTGCGGGTCAAGCGCGAAGATGATCCGGTGCAACGAGCCTGGCTGCGTTTTTGCAAACGGCTGGCAAGGCAGGGCGTGGCGCGCGCACCACATGAAGGCGCGCTGGATTTCGCCCTACGCGCAAGCACCGCGCTGGCGCAGCGCCACGCGCCGCCTGAACGCCTCAGTACCCTGCGCGCGATCGCCTTCCGCTATGCGGCGCTGCGCTACGGGCGCAAACCCGATAGAGTCGCGATTGCGGCGTTTATTCGTCTTACCCGAAGTTTCTAGCCCTTGCGATCGACCCTGCGCCCCACCCTCCTTGCCGCCATCACGCTCGCGCTTTTCGCACTTACCAGCCAACCTGCCTGCGCTGCGAAAAAGAAGCCTGCGGCCAGCGCCGCTTCGAAGACCGACTTCAGCCAGCGCGAAGACGTGCGCGCCTTCATCGCCGACATGGTCACGCGCCACGGCTTCGTCGAGAGCGAGTTGCGCACCCTTTTTTCGCGCGCCACACACTACCGGACGATCATCGAGCTTGTCACCCCGCCGACCCATGCGCGCGCCAGGTCGTGGCATGCGTACCGCGACCGCTTCATCGAGCCGGTGCGCATCCAGGCCGGTGTCGAACTATGGAACCGCTACCCGGCGGAACTGGCGCGCGC
>CAYYFR010000283.1:0-6458 GCA_964470865.1 uncultured Burkholderiales bacterium
ACCCACAGGCGCTGATGAGTTTGCGTCGCCTGCGCAGAAGCGGCCGTGCGAACGGCGGGCTGAGACCTTTCGCGGTTGTAGCTTGTGGCCGCCGGAGATGCATCTGGTGGTGAGGATCTCCAGCCGCCTGGCCTCATTCATCCCCGTCTTTGCCTCGATTTACAGTGTCCCCGCCTTTTCCAAAAGCGGACATTACTGCTCTGCGCTAACGGGCGCATGCAGCTGGCGCGGCGGATATGCGTTCGATTTCGTCGGCGATGCGACGCAGTGTCGTCCCCTGGTCCACGCCCGCATGGTGCGCGGCGAAGGCACGCGCCGCCTGCCGATACTTGTCATCGGTGAGCATGGCGCCGAGCGCTGCAGCGAACCCTGTTTCCACCTGGTTGGGGTTGAGAAAAACCCCTGCGCCCAGTTGCTGCACGCGCCTGGCGAGCATCCATTGCTCGACATGCGTCGGCAGCGCGAGGAGTGGTACGCCGGCGAGCAAGGCGGCAGCGGTCAATCCGTGGCCGCCATTGGTTATTGCGAGATCGGCTGTAAGGGCGACGCGCGCGCGAACCGGGTTGACGTGCACGGCAAATCGTTCACCGTGAAATTGCGCCGCCATCTCCCGGCGCAACCCCGGCACAGCGGCGATGACCTGCACACCCGCATCGGCCGCCACACGCCGGCCGATCGCCGCGAGCGCATGCTCCGCCGCCGGACCGGGACGCAGGTAGACGAACATTCGCTTGCCAGGGTGGTCCGCTTGCGGCCAGAGCGCCGCTTCGCCGTCATCGAGCGTGAAGAGCGGCCCCACGTATTGGCCACCTTCACGCGCGCCGAAATGGTCCAGCTCGGGGACGGTGGCCAATAGCGGCGCGGCGCTGGCATAGAGGTCCGCAAGGCGATCCAGACCGCTTGCACCACGCTCGCGGCAAAGGGCGTTGATCACTCCTAGCAGACGCGCCTCCTGGGCCAGAATGTCGGCGGGTCGGTGCGCCGTCCAGGGCCGCAACACCGGCAGGGGCACGGTTGCGGGCGGCAATTCGAAACCGAGTGCGATCTGTGCGGCCGGAAGCGCGCGCATGCGCGCCGCCAGCAAGGCCGACGGCGCGTGATCGGCCAACAACACCTGCGGTGAAAAAAGCTCGATCAGACTGTCCCACCCCTGCACCAGGGCGCGCAGCGAACTGACTTCACCGAAACCGCAGGCGGCGAGAATACCGCCATAGCCGGGCGGCTCCGGGGCCGCTTCGCTGGACGGTGCCGGCATCCATGGCGCCTGCACGCAAGCGAAGCCGTGCTGGGCCAGCGTGGCAGAGGCAGCGCGCAGGTCGCGCACCGCAATCAGTACTGCAGCACCGCGTTCGCGCAGTTCGCGCGC
This sequence comes from uncultured Burkholderiales bacterium, assembly GCA_964470865.1. GTDB lineage: Bacteria > Pseudomonadota > Gammaproteobacteria > Burkholderiales > JAEUOS01 > JAEUOS01. The sequence goes on from CAYYFR010000283.1 coordinate 1,367, forward strand.
CACACCCAGGATGCGCAACACATGGCCGAGTTGCGCGCCCAGTTCCCAGGCGATCAGGACGCGCGGCACTGTCCGCCTATTTTAGGCGGGTTGCGCCAGCAAACACCTCGCCCACAGCATGCAAGGCCTGCGCTTCGATGCCGAAGGACGGGCTGCCCAGCACCGTCTGCGCCGCTGCAACGCCGAATCCGCTGAAGTTGCCGTTGCGGCTGTATTGATAGGCGAGATCGCCGCCAATGGCTGCGCTGTCGCTGCCGCCAAGGTGAAACTGCATCAGGGCCTGGCTCACGTCCCACTGGCTCAGGAATGGCGTCGCCGCGCGCGCCTGATCGAACGCGCCGACCAGCCCGGCGAAGTCGAAGCGCTGCACCTTGCGGTTGAGAAGCGGGTCGCTTGAGGCGGCATCAAAGGCCGCCATCGCATCGGCTACGACTTGCAAATTCAGCACGCTCTTGTTCGCCGTGCCGTTGTACCAGCCCTGGAATGTCACTCGATCCGCCGGGCCTACCCCCAGCACCAGGTCGTTGGCCGCCTTGCGCAGGTTCAAGCCCGAATACGAAACACCGCCGCCCAGGGAAAGGGTGTTGTCGCGCCCGCTGCTTGCCTTGATCGTATCGGCGCCGTCGCCGCGATTGAACAGGATAACGTCGGCACCCAGGCCGGTGGTTATCGTATCGTTACCGCGTCCACCGACGAACAGGTCGGCGGCCGCGCCGCCGGTCATCATGTCGTTGTCGGCGCCGCCGTCGAACAAGCCGGTGCCACTGAGGTCGTCGAACTGATCGGCTCCGGTGGCGCCCTGCAGAAGATCGAGTCCGCCGCCGCCGTTGAGCCGGTCCGATCCAGGGCCGCCGAAAATCACGTCACGGGAGGCGCCTCCGATCAGAATGTCACTATCGATCCCGCCTTCGATCGCCGCGATGCCGCGCAGTTCGGTCGCCGAAAAGTCGAGAAACCCGGTCTGCGAAATGTACGAATAGGAAGGAATGACGATGCCGCGACCATAGGCCACCGGCGGCACAACTATGCGTATGGGCAAAGGCGTCGCAAGAATGACGTTTACGCCCGCACCGCCATCGATCAGCTCGACGCTGTCGCCGGGCCAAAAGGCGCGCAGCCGGAAAACGTCATTGCCCGTGCTGCCTAGGAGGGTGTCGAATCCGGAGCCTCCCTTGACCACCAGGGTAGCGGTGTCACCCGCGCGCACCAGGAAGGTGTCATCACCTGCATCACCCGAGAGGGTGTCGGTACCTGCGTTTCCTCCATAGAGCACATCGTCGCCGAGAGTGCCCGACAAGGTCTCGCTACCCGACCCGCCATTGACGATTCGGCCGAAGCCGAGAACCAGCGAGCCTGAAGCGCCAAGCCCCGCCGCATCGGTCGCCGTTACCTGCAGGTCGATGCGCGCGCTCACGCCGACCGGCGGCGTGCCGCTGAAACTGCGCGTCACGGGATCGAATGTCAGCCAGACAGGCAACTGGGCGCCGCTCGCCAGCGCGGCACGGTAACCAAGGACATCGCCTTCATCGACATCCCGGAAAGCGCTCGCGCTCAACTGATAGTTGAACATTTTTCCCTCGAATCCGCTGCCGCTGGGCAGCGGGGCCGTCAGCACCGGCGCATCGTTGACGCCGGCAACCGTTACCACGACTTCCGCGCTAGCTGCGGCACCCGCGGCATCCGCGACGACGTAAGTGAAGCGATCAGCAAGGGTCGCGCCAGCGCCCAGCGCCGTGAAGCGCGCTGCGCCGGCGCTGTAGGTCAGTGTCGCGGCGGCACGGTCGAAATTCACCGTGCCGAGAGTGCCGCTCGTGTCGATTGCGTCGATACGCCAGGTGTCGCCGGTGTCGACGTCGCTGTCGTTGGCCAGCAAGCTTGCAACCAGGTTCGCGCTGACGCCACCCGCATCGATTCCGAGCAGGTCGGCCTGCGCCACAGGCGCATCGTTGACGCCGGTTACCGTCACCAACACTTCGGCAGTCGACGATGCGCCCGCCGCGTCTGCTACCGCATAGCGGAAACGATCGACAGCAACGGCGCCCGCCCCGAGCGCATCCAGGCGCGCACCGGTCGCGCTGTAGATCAGCGTTGCGGTGGTTCGGTCGAAAGAAAGGGCGCCCAGCGTCCCGCTTGTATCCACCGACTCGACTTGGCGCACGTCGCCGGAATCGACATCGGTGTCGTTGGCCAGTAGCGCACTCGCAAGATTGCCGCTGGTCACGCCTGCTTCCACGCCGATGACGTCCGCCACGGCCACGGGCGCATCATTGACGTTGGCCACCGTGAGCGCAAACTCGTCGGTTGCAAGCGCACCGGCCCCGTCGGTCACTGTCAGCCGCAGGCGCGTGACGCCAACGGCGGCGTTGTCCGGCATGCCACTGAAGCGGCGCGTGGCCGTGTCGAAACCAAGCCAGGCCGGCAGGGCCACCGGGGCACCGTTGGCGTCAAGCGCAGCCACGCGATATGAGAGCGTGTCGCCGCTGTCGGCATCGCTGAAAGTATCGGCCGGAATGACGAGGTCAAGGGCCTGGTCCTCCGCCACCGTCCTCACGCCGATCGGCCGCGCCAGGGCCGGGGCATGATTGACGGCGACGCCTTCCTCTATTCGCAGCGCGAAACCGCTCTGCGCATTGGCCCCGGCGCGGTCGTATGCGCGCACCACCACCTGCAGTTCACCCGCATCGCCGCTGCCGGGCGCGCCGCTGAAACTCAGCGATTCCGGGTCGAAGCGTAGCCAGTCTGGCAGCGGGCGCAGCACCTCGCCCACCTCCGCGTCATAAAACCTGCGAAACGCCGCATACGAGAGATGATCGCCGGCGTCCTGGTCGGTGAATGCATTCTCGGGCAAGGCAAAGCGGAATTCACGCAAAAAATTGGCGGTCTGCGCCGGCAATACCGGCCCCGCCACCGGCGCATGGTTGATCTGGCTGTCGATCAGCTCCTGAATCCGCGTGGCGTCCCAACTGCTGCCGTCGGCGAATTCGACACGCTTGAACTGGTTGACCTGCGCGCTGAAGTAGTTTGAGAACATCAAGCCGCCGGAATCGACGGGCGCGCCCCGGGAATAGCCGTGTGAGTAGCCGTAAAAGTAAAACCCGGGCCAGTCCCAGGGCATCACGTCTCCCGGTGAATTGACCGTCAGGAACAGATTGTCGCCCGACACCTTGACCCGCACATCGCCGGGCGCGATGCCCGCGTCGAAGCGCACCGTGTCGGTGCTGCCCAAAAGCGAGGCCCGATTCCCGGGCCTGCGCGAGAGCGGATCATCGTATCCCGAGAAGAAAATTTGCTCGATCCCGTAGTCGGCGTCGGGATCGCCACCATCTATATTGCCGCCGTAGTAAATGTAGACCGGGTCATGCTGAATGTCGGTAACGGCGTCATAGCCGTCACCCAGAGCGTATTCATAGATGTCCGCGCCGCCACTGCCGAACAGAATGTCGTTGCCGGTGCCGCCGCGATAGGTGTTGCCTGCATCCCACTGGCTGTAGACTGATCCGCCAACCAAAGTATCGTCGCCGGCGCCGCCAATCAGAGTATCGCGCCCGCTGCCGCCGATCAGGGTCTGGGGGCCGGCACCGCCTGCGATCACATCGTCGCCCGCCGCCCCCGCCACCGCCGCGTTGCGGGCGCCGGCGTCGATGTTGTTGTCCAGTTCCTGCGGATCGAGGTTTTGCGGCGGCGCCAAGGCGAACACTTGGCCGATGGTCAAGCTGGCGCCGTCGCCGAACTGCAGCAAATCGATGCCGGAACCGGCGCCCAACTCGGTATGCGGGATCAGGATTGTCACGCTATTTGCCACACCCCAGCTGATGGTGAGGCTGGCGTGCACCATCAGGGCGTTGCTGGTGCGGCTACCGAAATCCACATAGCGCGTCTGTTCCAGGGTCTCACTCCAGGCGAAGCGCAGGTCGGCCAGAGCCACGCCGAGCGGCAGGATCAGCGTATCGCCGCGCGCGGCGTCCGGCTCCTCGCTCCAGTCAACGATGGTGTCGTGACCGTCGCCTGCGAACACCAGGTAGGTGTCGTTGCCGGCGCCGCCGCGCATCAAGTCATCACCGCTGCCGCCGATCAGCACATCGTCGTGGCTGGAGCCAAGCAGACGGTCATCGCCTTCGTTGCCATACAGCAGCGCGCCAGGCGCGCCGGCGCCGCCCAGCGAAGTCTCGCCCAGCCGGTAGCTGCCATAGCCCGCCTGCAGCAGATCGTCGCCACCACCGCCATCGGCCATGCCCGGCAGGTTGAGGGTGATGTTGTTGGCCTCACCATCGCCGACAAGCTCGACTAAGTTGGCGCGTAAATGGGTGCTGCCGGTGGTGATTGCCCGGCGCACTGTGTAAGAGCCCTGATACACCGCGAGCGCCCCGCCGCCACCGCCACCACCGGCGGCCGCCTGCGGTGTGAATACCAGGCCGATGATCTCGCGCTCCATCGCGCCGGTCAGCGGGTTGCGGCTGCTGCGATCGCCATATTGCGGACTGCCCGCACCGTAGCCCGGCAGGCCGAAGCTCGAAGCCCCCAGGCCGCCGCCAGCGCTATTGAACAGCGTGTTGAAGCTGATCGCCCGCGGCGCACCGGAAGTTACGGCACCGAGATTGCCGCCATTGCCAAAACCGACCGAGCGCATGCCCGGCCCGTAGCTGTAGTTGACGGTGTGATCGACGAATACGGTGTTCGATATCGATGAGATGGTTTCGGAAAACGGCAGCACCGAGGCAATCGAAGCACCACTGCCAGTCTGCTGCGCGGCGGCGATCGCGTCGATGTATAGATTCTGCGTGTCGCTGAAACTGTCGCCTGCGCGCACGGTTTGCCGGTACCAGCCGCCAGCGGGCTGTTGTGAGAAACCAGCGGCGGCCAGGCCGTCGCGGATGCTGCGCATGCTGCGCGCGCTGAAGGCTGCGAAGGCGGCGCCCACATCAGTCGGCCGCGGCGGTGCTGTCAGGTTACCGATCCAGGTTTCGAGCGCGACAATGGCGCCATGGCCATCGGCGACCTGCCAAGCCTGACCGCCTGCGAAATAGCCGCCGATGCGCACGCCGTCACGACTGTCCTTGCGCGTGATGAGCAGGTCATTGCCACTGCGCAAGGC
>CAYYFR010000284.1:0-6411 GCA_964470865.1 uncultured Burkholderiales bacterium
AGCGCCGCGCGGCGCTCGACATAGTTGTAGAGCTCGCCGTTGAAGACGATCCAGTCGTCATCCACGCAGAGCGGCTGGTTCGCGCGCGGGTCCAGGTCGATGATCGACAGGCGGGTGAACAGCAGGTGCACATGCCGGCCGGCGGCATTGACCCAGTGCCGCGCCGCCCTGTCGTCGGGGCCGCGGCGGCGCATTGCGGCGAGGCAGGTCTGAACGACCGCTGCGTCCAACTCACGCGTGCCGATGTAGCCGGCGATTCCGCACATGATTTATTCAAGGTCCTCTGGCGACAGCACGGCGTGGCGCGCCTTCGCTTCCCGCAGCCTGCGACCGGCGAGACCGTCGGCGGCGGCGGGAGGTATACCTGTGCCGGGCCGGACGAAATCGATGTCCGCCAACGTCAATACGGCGCCGGCTGGAAGGTCGCGCGCGAGCACTGCGCTGCGGCGGACGGCTTGCGCCATGCCGGCATCGGCGATCGCATCACCCTTCTGCCCGTCGCCCTGCAATTGGCGAAACCCGCGCACGACCTGCGCCAGACGGCGCATCTCGCCCGGATCGGCAGACAGGGCGTGATCGCGAAAGGCACTGTGCGCCTTGTCGAGCGTGAAATGCTTCTCTATCACGCGGGCGCCCATGCCCAGCGCCACCAGGGCCGCTTCAATGCCCAACGTGTGGTCGGAGTAACCGGTCGTCAGGCCGAATCGTTCGGCAAGCGTGTGCATCGCCGCGAGGTTGGCCTGTTCGAGGCCGGTCGGGTAGAGACTCACGCAATGCAACAGGGCCAGGGCTTGCGAGGGCGAAATGCCGGTGCGCAAATGCCGTCCGATCAACGCTACCGCATGGTCGATCTCGACCATTTTGGCCATCCCGGTCGAAAGCACCATCGGCTTCCCAAGCGAAGCGGCGGCTGCGAGCAAGGGATCGAAAGTGAGGTCGCCCGACGCGAGTTTTATCGCATCACACAAGGGCGCGATCCGCGCCAGCGACCCGGTGTCGAAGGCCGAAGCCATGAAAAGCGCGCCTCCCCTTCGGGTACGCTCGGCCATTTCGGCGAAAACGTCGATGGGCAGCACGAAGCGTGTGAGTTGCGCGATCCGTTCGGACTGCGCGATGTTGACCAGACGCGGCGGATCGATGATCTGCACCTTGACCACATCGACGCCGGCATCGAGGGCAGCGGTCACCAGCGCAAGCGCCATGCCCTTGTCGCCTTCGTGGTTGTTGCCGATCTCGGCAATCAGGATGGGGCGAACATCGGTGTCAAGGTTGCCGATTCTCACAGGCAGGCTCCATTCCTGCGATGCGCGTGCAAGACATACGCGGCCGCCGCAAAGCCGAAACCGCAGCGGCGGTACAGCTTGAGCGATGCGCTGTTGGCGATCTGGGTACCCACCCGCAGCAACGCGACCCGGCTGCTGTAGTGGTTCCTGAACGCCGCCACCAGCGCCCCTCCGACGCCGCGCCCACGTGCCGACGCGTCGACCGCCACCAGGTCGATGACGGCCGCTGACTTTGCGCCGGCGTCAACCTTGAGGGCCGCGAGAAAGCCGACCACTTTCTCACCGAGAAAGGCGACGAACAGAACGTCGCCACGCCTGCCCTCGCAGTAGCTGCGAATCCACTCGCGCTTGATTCGATTGGCAAGCGCGACCGGAAACAGCGGGTCGAGATGGAAGCGCGAGGTTGTGAATGCCGATTCGGCGACCGTTTGCGCCGCATCATGATCGGCCACCGTGGCCGGTCGCACTGTCACGCCGGCGTTTCCGGGTTCCGGTGTCGACACCGCAGCCATTTCCAGCGTGACACCGGTATCGACCAGGAAAAGCCCGCCTGATGTGTAATTCTTCACCATCCCGACAGCAGTCACTGGAAGCTTGGCGAAATAAAATCCGTCGCCCGCCCGCGTGAGCGCTGCCGCAACCGAGCCGGCATCGCCCTCTCCGGATACCTTGTGACACGCAAGTCCGGTCGTCTCCGAGAGCCAGCCGTCGCGGGCGCAGTCGATCATCGGCATCTGCGCTCAGGATTGTCTGAAATACTCGGGGTGAGACTTTGCCAACCCCTTGTACCAGTCGATATAGCGGACAAACCCCGTCTCCAGGGGAAATTGTGGCGCGTAGCCCAACAGGGTGCGGGCCTTGTCCACCGAAAGCGTACCGCGCTCCGGCATGAGCGCGTCGCGCGCCTGATACTTGACTTCGATGCCGGGAAAGCTCGCGCGCATGATGTCGATCATCTGGTTCAGCGATTTTGCGGCGCCGTAGGTCGTATTGAATATCTGGTTGCGTGCTTCGGGTTTTTCGATGCACAGACGCACCGCTTGCACCAGATCGCCGATATAGGTGAAATCAAGCGCGTCGGTCCCATCACCGTTGACGGTGAGCGATATGCCGCGCAGGGCGTTCTCGATAAATGCCTGGCCGACACGCCGGCTGACGCAACGTTCGCCGTAAAGCGCCGAAGGTCGCACGATCGTATACGGCAACCCGAACACCTGGTTGTAGGCGATCACCAGCTTTTCGCCGCCGTACTTGAGCGCACCGTAGATTCCCATGGGATCGCAATGCCGGTCCTCGGAAACGGCGTCCCCTTCGAAATTTCCGTAAACCATCGACGAGGAAAAATAGATGAAATGCCTGTCCTGGCCGCGTGCGCAGTCGAGCGCATTTTCGAGGGTCCGGAAGCTGTGGTCGAAGGTGCTGAACGGGTCCTTGTTGGCGCGATTGGCGTGCGCGATTGCCGCCAACTGGACGATGGTGTCCGGTTGAATGTCGGAAAGACAGCGCGAAAGAACCTGGTAGTCGCGCGCATCGACAACATGCAGGGGAACGTTGATCTCGCGAAGCGCATTGAGGCGCTCATAAATTAACTGCATGTACAACCGCTTGGACGCGTCGCCGGAACCATTGGAGAATGCGCCGAGGTTGTTCACCTGCAAGCTGTCGATGATATGCACTTCGGCGCCGTGCCCCGTAAGATCCAGAGCCAGGTTGTGCCCGATGAATCCGGCGCCGCCAATGAGCGCCACGCGACGCCCCTTCAATGAACCTGCCATCAATGTGACTCCCTCAAGGCTTGTGCGAATGTCGCGGCGATATGCCGCATGTCGTCCGGCGTCAGGTGCGGCCCGACCGGCAAGGCGATCGACTGGTCACTGATGCGCGTGGCGTTCGGGTACAGCGCCATGTCACGGCCGTACTTGTTGCGGTAATAGGTGAGTCGGGGCACCGGCTGCGGATAGTAGATGCTGGTGCCTATGCCGCCGGCATTGAGGCGACTGACCATCGCGTTGCGCCCGTCGGCATTGACGTTCTCGAGCACCACCGAGAGGCAATACCAGCTTTGCCGTTGCGCCGGGGAATTCGCATCGATCACCGTGATGCCCGGAATGCCGCCAAGACCCTCTTTCAGAGTGTCGAAATTGCGCTGGCGCCTTTGCAGGATCTCGCTGATTCTTTCCAATTGCTTGCGGCCGATGGACGCGTTGATGTCGCTCATGCGGTAGTTGATGCCCAGGGTCGGCACGTCGTACATGCCCGGCACGGCGCGCTCCGCGAAGCTGCGGTCAACGCCGAACGCGCGCGCCTTGGCGACCCGTGCGGCGAGATCGGGATGGCGGGTGGCAAACATGCCGCCGTCGCCCGTGGTGATGTGCTTGACCGGGTAAAACGAGAAGATAGCCGCATCGCCGATCAGACCGACGTGGCGCCCGTTGAAGCGCGCGCCGACCGCGAGCGCGCAGTCCTCGATCACCTTCAGATCGTGTTTTTGCGCCACCCGCATGACCCCATCCATGTCGCAGGGGATGCCATTGAAATGCACCACTCCGATCGCCTTGGTGCGCGGCGTCACCAGGGGCTCAAGCAGCGCGACATCGATGTTGCCAGTCGCGCGATCGCAGTCCACGAAAACCGGCGTGGCGCCCATGTACTCCACGGCATGCACGGTGGCAACGTGGGTTTGCGCAGGCACGAGCACCTCGTCCCCCGGACCGATGCCCAGCTGCCAGTAGGCAAGATGCAATGCCGCCATGCCGGAACTCACCGTAAGACAATGCGCGCCGTCGCCCATGAAGGCCGCGAACTCTGTTTCAAAGGCATGCGCCTGTGGCCCATGCGTCAATACATCGCCGGTGAGGACACCCAGCACCGCTTCGCGCTCGGCCGCCGTGATCCAAGGCTTTCCAAATGCGATCTTGCGAATTTCAGCGTTGTCTGTCATAGGTATTCGACTGTCTCGATTTGCCCCGACGCGGCCGCCCGGTCACACGCGATCGCGACGCAAATGCCGTCGAAAAAGCTCTGGGTATCGGCATCACCGGAAGGATCGCCAAGAACGGAAGATATGAAGCCCGGAATCAGTTCTCCCTTGCCACCCGGCACCGGAGAATGTGGAATCGCTTCGGCACACATATCGGGGTCGCGCGTGGAATGCATGCGCGCCCCCATATCGTCATAAAGGAAGCTGCGCCGCGTGCCGAATACCCGCATCACATGATGATGCCGGTGCACGCATCCATAGTTGGCCGTGATGCGCCCCACCAGGCCGGACTCAAAGCGCAGGGTGGCCGCGCAGTAATCATCGTAGCGAAACGCGGTACCCCGCGACGAAATGCGATTGCCTGCGGCGGTTACCGAAAGCGGTAGCTGCGCGGTGATCCAGAGCAACAGGTCAATCAGATGAATGCCGCCTCCCTGCATCACCGAGTAGCCCTGCACGTCACGCCGCCAACCTTGCGTGATCTTCTCCATGCGGCCATACAGATAGTCGCCGTCGAATGCGTACACCTCGCCGAATTCACCCAATGCAACCGCCCGGCGCAACCAGACATAAAGGGGCGCGCCGCGCAGAACCAGGTTGCTGCCGAGTTTGAGTCGGCCACCGGCAGCCCTCCACAAGCGCTTGATTTCGGCGAGTTCGTCCAGAGAACGACAGAGCGGCTTTTCAACGAATACGTGCTTTCCCGCTTGGAGCGCCGCGCACACCTGTGCGTAATGGGCATCGTCGAAGCTGGCGATCGAAACCATGTCTACCGAACGATCCGCCAGCATGCTTTCGAAACTTTCGGCGACCGCGCCATTGGCGACACGCGCGCCGACCGCGCGCGCACGTTCAGCATCGTGGTCGCACACCAAAACCCGGCGCACGGCCGAGTGCCGGGAATAGGCGTGCGCATGTTGCTCGCCCACGCCGAGGCCAACTACACCGGCCACGAGTTTACGATCGCCGTTCGCTTTCGAGTTCATGCAGCAACTGCGGCGGAAAAGGACGGGAACGCGCCAGTCCGCATGGCTGGCTCAAGACGTCGCAGGTCTTCAAGCGTGTCAACCACAAACGAGAGCCGTGGCCACTCCGGATTGGTGGCGGCGATGTTGCGGATGGAGTACCGCGCCGGGTTGCGGTAGAAGACTTGGGTCGGATGCTCGCACTCCTCCGCATTGAGTTCCTGAGCATTGACCGATTGCAGCGTTTCCGCGCTCAGTATCTCGACGCTTTGGCCGGGCGGAAACGTTCGAGTCGCCACATTGGTGACGAGATCGATGCCGGCGTGGCAATGCGCCAGCAACATCGGGATCAAGCCGGGGTCGAGCATCGGACTGTCGCCACAGATGCGCACGACCCACGGCGCTGGGTGCACCCGCGCACAGGCCTGGAAGCGTTCAAAAACGTTGTCGAGTCCGCCCCGGAAAACCTGATATCCGTAGCGTTCCGCAAAATGGGCCAGCGGCAGATCGGTGGCATCCTCACTGGTTGCCAACACGAGTCGTTCGCGCCCGACTGCCGCACCCAGGCGCTCGAGTAGCCATGCGATCATTGGCCGCCCGGCGAGAGGCGCAAGCATTTTCCCGGGGAAGCGCCGCGACGACATTCTGGCCTGCAAAAAGACTCGGTATTCCATCTGGAACGGGCGTAGCTCAATCGGGCGTAGCGGCGAAATGCCATCTTGACAACTTAGCGTTCGATTATACCCCGCCGTCTTTTGCCAATCGCGTCCCACAGCGCGCGCGCGTGGACCATCGCCTGAGTGCGATGGTACGACTTAGACCATTATCACAGCTGCATCCGCTAAGACAGCCCGGCACAGCGCCATGCGCGTGACGATCATACGAGCCTGGCGGCGCGGCACGCGCTGTATACCCGGGCACGCGTACGCAATCCGGCACGCTGGTCTGGCCCTAAACGCAATTGGTCTCCTGTCGGACCATCCGGCGGGTAGCAAATTACATGAGGCAACAGGGCATCAGCGGTAACAAAACTGATGAGTCAATGCGCACGCGCCGTACCGCACCCACCTACCGCGCGTTTGCAGCAACCCTGCGGCTTTGCCGTTCAGACCAAACCTTGTTCATGGCTACCAAAGCCGGTTTCTCAACGAACAAGTACATCAGTCTTCCCACCATCACTGCA
>CAYYFR010000285.1:0-6371 GCA_964470865.1 uncultured Burkholderiales bacterium
CGGCAACGGCCTGATCGCCCTGCCCGGCCTTGCCAACGCTCACGACCATGCACGCGCCTTTCGCACCAGCGCCTTCGGCGGCTTCGACAAGCCGCTCGAAGGCTGGATCTTTTATCTGGGCGTGGTGCCCGGGGTCGATCCCTACCTGACCTCCGCCACCTCGCTGGCGCGCTCGGCGATGCGCGGGGTCGGTCGTGTGATGATCCACTACACCCGCGCCCAGGGTTTGACTGACATGGTCACCGAGGCCCGTGCGGTGGCGCGCGCGGCGCGCGATGTAGGCACCCATGTCGGCTTCGCGGTGGCGCTGCGCGATCGCCAGCCGCTGGCCTATGCCGAAAGCGCGCAGGTGTTGCCGCATCTGCCGGCATCGATCCGCAAGGCCGTGGCGGCACGCCTTGACGGACCGCTGCCATCGGTGGCCACGCAAATGGCTCTGGCCGACGAGATCGCAGAAGCCTGTCATGGCCCCGGCTTCAACGTGCAGTACGGCCCCAACGGCGTGCAGTGGTGTTCGGATGACCTGCTGGGCCGGGTCGCCGAGGCATCCGCGCTCAAGCAACGCCAGGTACACATGCACCTGCTGGAAACCCGCTACCAGCGTGAATGGGCCGACCATGCCTATCCTGGCGGCATCGTCAATCACATCTTGGCGCTCGGCCTTTTGTCGCCACGCCTGACCTTGGCGCATTGCGCCTATGCGCGCCCCGATGAACTCGAAATGATCGCCGCCGCCGGTGCGGTGATCGCGGTCAACACCAGCTCGAACCTGAGCCTGCGTTCCGGCATCGCGCCGGTGGCCGAGATGTTGCGGCGTGGCTGCAAGGTCGCCATGGGTCTGGACGGCAGCGCCTTCGACGAAGACGACGACGCCTTGCGCGAGATGCGCCTGCTCTACCACCTGCACAAAGGCTGGGGCTATGAGGTGGCGGTGACGCCGGCCCAGGGCTTCGCCATGGCCTGCCGCCACGGCAAGCAGGCCGTCAGCGGCATTGCCGCCAGTGGCGCCATCGCCGCCGGCGAACCGGCAGACCTGCTGCTGCTCGATGGCCGGGCGTTGATGGAAGACCGCATCTTCGACGATGTACCGGTGCTCGATTTCGTGCTGGCGCGCGCCAATGCCAGCCACGTCAAGCGCGTGATCGTCGGCGGCAAGACCATCGTGGCCGATGGTGTGGCCACCGGCATCGACTATCCCGCGCTGATGACAGAAGCTCTGGCGCAGCTCAAGGCCAGGCTCGATCCGGCCGATAGCTGGCGCGCCACGGTGCAATCGCTGGACGCGGCGCTCAAGCCTTTTTACCTGCAGGGACGGCACTTCGGCTGCGGTTGATTGGCTGCGGTTGATTGGCGCCAGCTATGGCGCCGGCAACAGCGACCGGCTCAGCTTATCGCAGCCGTCGCACGCATGGCGGCGATGTCTTCGGCGGCGTAGCCAAGGCTGCGCAACACCGCGCAGGGGCCGGCCAGCACGCGCGTGGCGTCGAGCACCTTGATGCCCGCGAACGGGCTGCGGTCGGCGCTAGCCATCGCTCAACTGCAAGACGGCAATGCGGCCATGCTACCGATCTTTGCCAAAAACATGGCAGCCTCGTGAGAGGCATGTTTTTGTCATGAATAATGTAGTGCTCAATAGCCGAATGCGAAGCCGGCATAGCCCTGGGCTGCGACCGCTTCGCACTTCTCGACGTAGCCCGGAAAGCCCAACAGGGGCATGAACACGCGGGTTTTACCCGGCACATTGGCGCCCAGGTACCAGGAGTTGCAGCTCGGAAAAATGGTGTTATTGGCTACCGTGTTGACATGGCCGACCCAGTCGCGCTCGGCAACGGCGTCCGCTTCGATGCGCGCATGCCCCTTCTCGCGCATCCACGCCAGGCAGTCCCCGATGAAGCGCACATGCTGCTCGATGGAGACGATCATGTTGGTCAGCACAGAGGGGCTGCCGGGCCCGTTGACGATGAAAAGGTTGGGGAAACCGGCGACGCTGAGCCCCAGGTAGTTGAGCGGGCCGGCATGCCATTTTTCACCCAGGGTGATGCCGCCGCGCCCGCGAATATCCATGCGCAGCAGGGTGCCGGTCATGGCGTCGAAGCCGGTGGCGAATACCAGCGCATCGAATTCGAAGTCGCGGCCCGCCGCAGTCAGGCCACGCGGCGTGATTTTCTCGATGCCGCTGTCGCTGATATCCACCAGATGCACATGCGGCAGGTTGAAGGTCTGGTAGTAGCCGGTATCGACACACATGCGCTTGCAGGCCACCGGCTGCGTCGGCGACAGCAGTTCGGCGGTGGCCGGGCCGGCGACCAGCTCGCGGATCTTGCTGCGCACGAATTCCGCCGCCAGTTCGTTGGCACGCGCGTCGAGGACGATATCGCCATAGGCGCGTGTGAAACCCAGGCCGCCGATGCGCCAGCGCTGCTCGAATTCGACCTTGCGCTCTGCGGCGCTGACCGCCAGCGCGGACTGCTCGTTGGCGCGCAGGTTCGAGCCGAAGGCCGCCGGCATGCGCTCGTTGCGGCGGCGGAACGCGCGGTAGTCGGCCTTGACTCTGGTTTCATATTCCGCATCGAGCGGCGCATTGTGCGCGGGCACCGAATAGGCGGCGGTGCGCTGGAAGACGAACAGTTCACGCGCCTGGGCCGCGATGAGCGGAATCGACTGCACCGCCGAGGAGCCGGTGCCGATGACACCGACCCTCTTGCCGATGAAATCCACCGGCTCATGCGGCCAGGCGCCGGTGTGGTACGACGGCCCCGCGAAGCTGTCGCGCCCGGCAATGGCAGGCAGGTTGGTTGACGAAAGCGAGCCGGTGGCCATCACCACGAAGCGCGATCGAATTTCAAGCCCGGTGTGCGTGCCCACGCTCCATTGGCAGGCGGCATCGTCAAACCGGGCGCTTGTAACACGTGCACCGAAACGGATGTCGCGCATAAGGTCGAAGCGCTCGGCCACATGGCGCGCATAGGCGAGTATTTCCGGCTGCGACGCGAAACGCTCGGACCATTTCCATTCTTGCTGCAGCGCCTCGTCGAAGCCGTAGGAATATTCAAGGCTCTCGATGTCGCAGCGCGCCCCTGGATAGCGGTTCCAGTACCAGGTGCCGCCGACGTCCCGGCCCGCTTCGATCACGCATGCGCTGAACCCCAGTTCGCGCGCGCGCACCAGCATGTACATGCCGGCAAAGCCGGCACCGACAATCACGAGATCAAGGTGCTGCGGCGAAGCCGCAGAAGATTGCGCCTGAAGGTCCGATCCTGCTTCCATCAACACCCTCTCCTCAAGAAAATCCCCGGCCGACAAACCTGTTCACGCCGACATGGCCGCGGCCACTTGGTCTTCCTGCGACCGCTCAGGCAATCAGACGCGCCTTGCGCGTGCTCTCGATCAGCGAGGCGCGCAACAGGAACTGGTGGCAAGCCACCGGATCATTGGATATGCGCCGCAATTCATCATGATTGCGGCGACGGACCTGCGGATCGGATTCCTCCATGCGCCGCTTGTTGGTCACCGTATCCTGCTGCACGAATTCGATATTCAAGCTGCGACGCCTTCTCTGGTAGCGCTCGAGCATGGTCTCATCGACGCCGTGGAGCATGCAATGCTCGAGGATTTCCGCCAGTTCCAGGCCGTCGTGAATGCCGCTGTTGAGCCCCAGGCCGCCGGCCGGGTTGTTGATGTGGGCGGCGTCGCCGGCGAGAAATACGCGGCCGACGCGAAACGACTCGGCTACCCGCTGGTGAAAGCGGTAGGCGCCGCGGTACTCGATTGCGTAGGGCAGGGCGCGCGGGAAGAAGCGCTGCAGGCGTTGCTGCAGCGAGGCCTCCGACAGCACCACTTCGTCCGGCTCGGTCGTGGTGGCGGGCGAGATCACGCGCCACAGGCCTTTGAGGTCGTTGCCGGCGACCTTGAACACCGCGCACCAGCGCTCGGGGTCCGAGAAGTAGTTGCGGTTCGAGTAGCCGTAGTGCTTCTCGAAATCGAAGCGGGTGGTCATGCCGATGAAGCGTTCATCGAAGGTGTAGCCCGAAAAGTCGGCGCCGATGGCGCCGCGCACGATGCTGCGTGCGCCATCGGTTCCAAGCACGAAATCGGCGCTGAACCGGGCCGACCCGCCTG
Organism: uncultured Burkholderiales bacterium; assembly: GCA_964470865.1. Taxonomy (GTDB): domain Bacteria; phylum Pseudomonadota; class Gammaproteobacteria; order Burkholderiales; family JAEUOS01; genus JAEUOS01. Next base: position 4,120 of record CAYYFR010000285.1, read on the forward strand.
GCGTGTCACACATGACCTCGACACAGTCGTCGAACTGACGCAGCCCCGTGACCGTGTGCAGGCGCAATACCTGGGCGCCGGGCTGGACCAGCAAGCGCGCCTCGGCGATGGCCACCAGCTTGTGCGATTCACACTGCACCACATACGGGTAGGGTGTGTCGTCCTTGAGACGCGCATAGTCGAATTCGGCAACCATTTCGCCGGAGACCCGATCCCAGTGCTGGAAACGCGGCGAAACCAGGCCCTGCCGCAGCACTTCGTCGATCAGCCCGAGACCAGCGAGCATCTCCAGGGTCGAAGCGTGAGTCGAGGCGGCGCGCGGCCTGTCGTCGTAGCAGGCCTCCATCTCCAGCACGGTGACCTGCAAGCCTTTTTTCGCCATCGCCAGTGCCGTGACCAGGCCCACCGGGCCGCCGCCCACGACGATTACACGTAGCGCCCGGCTCATGCTTGCGCTGCGCAAGAGACTGGCACGCCCTGGACCCCGCGCGCCACCCGCCACGACATCTTGCTTGGATTTTTCTTCATGATGCGTTCGAATATAACAAGTTCCGGCCAAGCCCGGCCATACGCCTTGTTGATCGTTCCCAAAAACATGACAGCTTCTCCAGAGGCATGTTTTTGTCATGAATCATGCAATTCTCGATAGTGAGCGCTGTAGTACGGGTGATCGGCAGGCCTGCCGACAGCTCACCGGCGTGCCGCGAATCTTTTTTCGTACAATCGCCCGGCACGCCTCCCGCTCGCATCCACTTGGCACAGCGCGCCCGGTGCACCACGTTTGCGCCCGCGCCGATTTCGCGTCACCGACTCTTGATAACCACTCCCCTCGAACTCTGGCGCCTGTCCGCCACGGCACTCGCCGCCGGCTACCGCAAGCGCGACTTCACGCCCGACCTGGCGCTGCAGCAGGTGCTGGCGCGCATTGCCGCACACAACCCGCGACTCAACGCCATCGTCACGCTCGATGAAGCGGGTGCACGCAGCGCGGCGCATGCCAGCACAATGCGTCACGCCGCCGGCAAGCCCTTGAGCGCGCTCGATGGCGTGCCGCTAACCGTCAAGGACAACATCGCGGTAGCCGACATGCGAGCCACCTGGGGCAGCCGGCTCTTCGCTGACCACGTGCCGCTCATCGACGAATTGCCGGTGGCGCGCTTGAGGCAGGCCGGCGTGGTGATCCTGGGCAAGACCAACACCCCGGAATTCGCCATGCAAGGGCATACCGACAACCGGGTATTCGGTGCCACGCGCAACCCATGGGACCCGGCATTGACACCCGGCGGGTCGAGTGGCGGCGCGGCAGCCGCGGTGGCCAGCGGCTTCGGGCCGCTGGCGCTCGGCACCGACGGTGGCGGCTCGATTCGCCGCCCCGCTTCGCACACCGGGCTGGTGGGTTTCAAGCCATCGCGCGGACGCGTGCCGCGCAGCGACGGCCTGCCGGCGATTTTTCTCGACTACGAAGTCGCCGGCCCGCTCGCTCGCAGCGTCGACGACGTGATTGCAGTCATGCAGGTATTGAGCGCGCCCGACGCGCGCGATGCGGCCTCGAGCGCCTTCACCCAGTGGCCGTTTGTCGTGCCGGAACCGCCGCCGATGCAGCGCATCCTGCACATTCCCGCCTTCGGCGATGCGCCGGTCGACCCGCAGATCAGCGCCAGCGTCGCGCAGGCCGCCGACCAACTGCGCGCGCTGGGGCATGAGGTCTTAACCGACGCGCAGTTCGACCTGGCCGATGCAGTAAGTGCGCGCTGGATGATACTGGCGCAGGCCGGTCTGGCGCAGATGCTCGCAGCGCACGGCGCCTGGCGCGACCTGCTCACCCCGGCGGCGCTCGCCAATGCGGACGCCGGAGCCGCACTGCCGGCCACCGCCTTGTTCGAACTCCTGCAACTGGTCGATCAGATGCGCAATCGGCTGGGCCGGGTTTTCGAGACCTGTGACCTGCTGCTCACCCCGGCCGCGGCAGCGCTGCCGTGGCCGCTCGAACGAAGCCATCCCGCGCACATCGCCGGGCGCGCTGTCGGCTCGCGCGGCCACGCCGTATTCACCGGCTTTGCCAACGCCGCAGGTCTGCCGGCGCTCGCATTGCCATGCACGCCGTCGCCCGCAGGCTTGCCGATCGGGCTGCAGTTGGTCGGGCGCTTTGGACAGGACGGACTCTTGTGCGCAATCGCGCGGCAATATGAGGCGGCGCAGCCTTGGCAGGCGCGCTGGCCGGCGTTGTGACGCGATTCCAAGGCTGGTTGCAG
>CAYYFR010000286.1:0-6344 GCA_964470865.1 uncultured Burkholderiales bacterium
TCAAACAACTGCTGTGGGAACGCCCGCAGAACGAACGCTTCGACGTGAACGGCTACCGCGAGGAAGGCACGACCACCACGCCGTTCGACATGCAGGTGCGCAACAAAACCAGTCGCTGGCATCTGGTCATCCTGGCGGCGCAGAAGCTGGCCGCGCGCAACCCACGCATGGCGGCGCTGGCCGAAGAACTGGTTCGCAAATACGAAGGCAAGCTCAACGAGCATCACGCTTACGTCCGCGCGACGAGCATTGACCCGCCGGAAATTCTCAATTGGTGCTGGCAGGTGCGTTGAACCGGACGCATGAACATTCTCGTCATCAACAGCGGCAGCGCGACACTCAAGCTGGATGTGCTGGAAGTCTTCCCAGCCGACGGTCAAACGCGGCGCATGGCTCAAACGCGGGTGGAGCAATTCGGCTCCGCCGCGAGCGTCCACTTCTCCATCGCAAAGGGGCGCGCGTTGAAACAGACGAGAGCTTCTCCCGATCACCCCGCCGCTCTTCAATTGTTCCTCGACTGGCTGCGCCGCTCGCCCCGTGAGATCAACAACCCGACAACCTCGCATGACGTGTCGGCCTCTATTTCACGGAGCGAGAATGCCAGCGCTGGACATCGCCGCCGTGGGCCACCGCGTGGTGCATGGCGGCGCGAAGTTCAGCGCGCCCACGCCGCTCACGTCGGACGCGCTCTCCGAGTTGGAGTCATTGAACGCCCTCGCCCCACTGCACAATCCGCCAGCGCTGGCTGGCATCCGCGCCGCCCACGTCGTCTTCGGTCCTGACGTCTCGATCACTCGATCCATACTGCCATACCTGCCAGCGCCGCCGTGGGAGATGCCGGGCAGCGAACCGGCCGAGGCCGATCCACGCGCGCAACCCATACCGGACAACGAGTTCGATCAGCGCATTGCGTGGTAGGGCAAAAGACGACAAGACTCGCTCGTCGGGGGCGACTCGTGCCTGTGGCCACCCGAGCGGCAAACTTCCGCCGCCCAGGTGGCCACAGGCACACACAATGGGCATGCCGGGGCGGGGTTTCCGCGGCTTGTCAGGGGTCTGCGGCGCCAAATCAACGATTGACCCAGACGGATATGGCTGGATTACTCCAACAATGGCGTTGAAATTCCTACCCTTAGCTAAAGTGTTTTTTAAGACGTTAGTAATTTCACCCCTACTAGAAAAAACTCGTGAGTAATTTCTAGTCTGGTAGAATTTACCCATGTTCAAAAAATCATCAAATAAAACTGTTTTTCCACTCACGGCGGACGAACGCAGCACCCGCACCCTGCCGGGCCGTTACCTGCGCGCGGCGATTGAAGAAGATCTTCCGTCAAAGATGATTTTCATCGGCGGGCCGCGCCAGATCGGCAAGACCTCGCTGGCGCGCTCGCTGTTGGGCGATTCGGCGGCAGAGCTCAACTTCGACGTGGCGGAGCAGCGTGCGATCATCCTGAAGCGGGAACTGCCGCAGGTGGACACCTGGTTTTTTGACGAAATCCATAAATACAAGGGCTGGCGCAATTATCTGAAAGGGTTGTACGACCAGTATGGCGCGCACAAACGCATTTTGGTCACCGGTTCGGCGCGCCTGGATTTTTATCGTTACGGCGGCGATTCCCTGCAGGGCCGCTACTTCCATTTTCGTCTGCACCCCTTGAGCGTGGCTGAGTTGGGTGGCGGCCAGACCGCATTTGATGACCTGTTGCACTACAGCGGATTTCCGGAACCGTTTTTACGCGGCACCGAGCGTTTCACCCGGCGCTGGTCGCTGGCGTATCGCGAACGGCTGGTGCGCGAAGAGGTGACGAGCCTCGAAACCGTCTCTGATCTGGCCAAGCTGGAACTGCTCGCCACCGCCCTGCCGGGCCGCGTCGGCAGTCCGTTGTCGATCAACGCACTGCGTGAGGATTTGGAAGTGGCGCACGCCACGCTGGCGCGTTGGGTTGATATTCTGGAGCGGCTCTACGGCATATTTCGCATCGCGCCGTTTGGCGCCCCGCGCTTGCGCGCAGTAAAAAAAGAGCAAAAGCACTATCACTACGACTGGAGCGTCGTGACCAATCCGGGTGCGCGATTTGAAAATCTGGTGGCCAGCCATTTGCTCAAATGGGTGGAATACCAGATCGACGTCGAGGGCCGCGCGATGGAGTTGCGCTACTTCCGCGATCACGATGGCCGCGAGGTCGATTTCGTCATCACTGAAGATGGTGCGCCCGTGAGCTTCATCGAATGCAAGCTGGGTGACGCGAGCGTGTCACCGGCGCTCAAATACCTGCGCGCGAAAATGCCGGGTGTGGCGAGCTGGCAGATTTCAGCTGCTGGCGTCAAGGACTACGAGAGCGCCGATGGCATTCGTGTTGCGCCTGCGGCGCGCTGTTTGGCTGAACTGGTTTAGCGGCTTCAAAAGCGGCGCACAGCGTCTGTATTGCAAAAAATTGCGTGCGCATCGCTTTTGACGTTTGGCAATTCGGCGATCCTTCTGACTATGGATTGGCCACAGGCAATATCGCTCAAGGTTATTGATATGCCTTGCTCTTGTAATATTGGTGTCGAGGGAAACGCATGCCGAGTGGAGTCGAGAGCGAAGTAGTGGACACCGGTGAGAGTGTTAGCCTGGTCCAAGAGACTCGACCATTGGCAATTGAGTGCGATGGTGGGCGCGGTTTGGGTTTGACTTGCGGCTCAGGCGGGGCCGCACCACCAGGTCCACCAGCTGTGACTGCTGCTGGCGACCTGTGCGGCGAGTTGCGGCGCCAGCTCCGCGCCTGCCACGAGACCCGCGACTTGCGGCCCGAGCCTGCCGCCGATTACCAGGCCGACGATCGCAAGATAAGCTGCCGCTTTGCCGAGCACCACGATCAGGAACGGCCGCGCCAGCAGCCGGCGTCCGAAGGCCGTGCGCGGCAGGAAGATCTCGATGGCACCGACCATCGCCATGCCGGTGGCGAAATCCGTCACGCCGCTCATCGCGCCGAACAGCGCGCCCGCAAGCGGCGGCTTGATCGCGACGGCGCCGGCCGCGATGCCGAACGCCAGGCCAAGTTTCGCCGCGAAGCGGATCGCGGCGCCATACTCGCGCCAGTGGCGGCGGTGGATCAAGGTCCCTCCAAGTCAGGCGATTTTGGCGCTACTCGACCATTCCGGCGGATAGGCCGGCCGTTGCGGTCTTCGCAGCGCCGCGTCACGCATTTATCCTGCCCTGTGGCGTTGACGTTGAGCGGACCCTCCCTTTGTCACGCACACGGCTGTCGCGCAAAAGTCTATTGCGGATCGTCGGCTCCCGGTCCGGCCCGGCCCACCCGGCCTGGCCCGATGGCGAAGATGGCGTCCTGCGCCGGCTTCATTGCGGGCCGCGTCGCTCCAGAGCCGCCAAGTCCGCCGCCGCCGGCCCCGCGCAATCGACATCGATGATCGCATCCATGAGTGGCAAAAACGCCGCGCGAAAATGGTTCTTCGCCTTGACGCAGAGAAGGCGCACGTGCGCCGGGTCTATGCCGTGCAGGGTGAAAAACCCCGGGTCGTTGGCGGCGCCCACGCTGGATGTCACGATGACCTGCACGCCGTCGATGTCGAATAGCGCAGTGGCACCCAGCGTGACCGTGCTGCCGTGCTCCATCGGCCCGCTGTTGCGAAAGCGGCCGTCGGTTAAGAGCAGCACCTGCGCGCGGGTCTCGATGGCTGCGCCAAAGCGCTTGTCCAGGCGCGCGCCAAGCCGGACCGCGAGGGTCGCGCCCGGGCCGGCCTCACGCGCGCGGGCGACCAGATCAGGGTCGAAGAAATAGGCGAACACGATGGCGCCAGGCGCACAAACGGCGATAGGTGAGCCAGTCTCGGCGCGTGCCGCCAAGAGCGCGCGCAACAGGCCCGGCGTGTCGGCGGCGCCGCCGGACAAGGGATTGTCGGCGGAATCGGTGACGGCGATCGGCCGTGGCCGATCCGCCGCTTGCGCGGCGAGCAGCGCGCCGGCTTGCCTGAAGCCGGCGGCGGCATCCACCAGTTGCGGCTCGAATTCATGCGCGCAGGCACGCCAGCGCATGGCGATGCTCTCGCAGGCGGCGCGCGCCTCGTCCTCGCCGGCGGCCCATGCCATTACCGAGGCGCCGGTGTCGGGCGTATCGGCGTAGGGAAAGCCGCCGAACAGCGTGATGTCGAGCGCCGCGGCGGACGTTTGTTCCAGGGCCCGCGCCTGCGCCAAAAGCGGGGCCATTGGCGCGACTTCGCTGCGCATGTTGAAACTGGGCAGCCGCAGGCCGAGCGGCAGCACAAAGCCATGGCCTGCCGGTGCGCCGGCGGCGATGCGCAACAGGCGCGCCACAGCGCGGGCCGCGGTTTCGCGCATGTCGACATGCGGATAGGTGCGATAGCCGGTGGCGAAGTCGAGGTGGGCCACGATCGCCGGCGGCAGGTTGCCGTGCAGGTCGAAACTGGCGGCCAGCGGCGTTTCCGGCAGCAAGAGACGTACGCGCTTTACGATCTCCAGGTCCGCAGTCGCGCACTGGTCGGTGATGGCGGCGCCGTGCAGCGAGAGGTACACCGCGTCCGCTTGCAATGCCGCCAGGTCGGCCATGACTTCGTCGCACCAGGCTTCAAACACCGCATGCTCGATCGGGCCGCCCGGGTTGGCCGCGGCGCTGCGCAGCAATTCGGCGCGCCATTGCGGCTGCTGCGCCAGCACGTCCTGTACGCCCGCCAGTTCGGTGGCGGTGTCGCGTGCGGCGGCAAGCGCGGCCGGGCCGCGCGTCCATTCGCGCGCCGCGAACTGGGCAAGCCCGGTGGGAAGCGGCGAGAAGGCATTGCCTTCGAACCACAGGCGGGCAACGGCCAGTATGGGCATGCGGCAGGGATCGAAATGCGGATCGCGCGATTGTAGGGCTGCGGGCCGGGCACGGGCGGCACCGTCGGGCTCGATGATCTGCGCAATACGCACCCCGACGGCGCGTGCGCTGCCGGCGGCCGCGGCCGGCGCGGCTTGCAGCAGGGCCTGGCGCGGCGCGCTCTAGAATACGGGCTTGGCATGTGTCGCGGCGGTGTGCGCAGCCGTTTTCCGATGAATACAGACAGCCCCAACCCAAGCTCGAAGATCTTCCACCGCTCACCCGCCCACGACTATCCGGTGGCCGTGCGCGGCGCCGGCATCTACCTGTTTGATCGCGATGGCAAGCGCTACATCGACGCCTCGGGGGGAGCGGCGGTTTCCTGCCTGGGCCATGGCCATCCGCGCGTGATCGAAGCGCTCAAGCGTCAGGCCGACCGCCTCTGCTACGTGCACACCAGTTTTTTCTCAAGCGAGCCGGCCGAGGCGCTGGCGGCGCACCTGGTGGCGCGCGCGCCGGCCGGCATCAGCCACGCCGCCTTTGTTTCAGGCGGCGGCGAGGCGATGGAAACCGCGCTCAAGATGGGGCGCCAGTACTTTCTCGAAATCGGGCAGCCGCGGCGCACGCATTTCATCGCGCGCCGCCAGAGTTATCACGGCAACACCCTGGGCGCGCTGGCGATTGGCGGCAACCAGTGGCGGCGCGCACCCTACGCGCCCTTGTTGATGGAGGTAACTCACGTCAGCCCCTGTTATCCGTATCGTGAGCAACGCTTGGATGAGAGCGCCGAGCTCTACGGTGCACGCCTGGCCGATGAGCTGGAGCAGGCGATTCTTCGCGTCGGCGCGGAAACGGTAATCGCCTTCATCGCCGAACCGGTGGTCGGCGCCACGCTCGGTGCGGCGCCGGCGGTACCGGGCTATTTCAGGCGGGTGCGCGAAGTCTGCGATCGCCATGGCATCCTGCTGATACTCGACGAGGTCATGTGCGGCATGGGGCGTTGCGGCACTCTCCATGCGTGCGAACAGGAAGGCGTGGCGCCGGACATCATGACCATCGCCAAAGGCCTGGGCGCGGGCTACCAGCCGATCGGTGCGGTACTGGCGAGCCGGCGCGTGCACGACGCCTTCACCCTTGGTTCAGGTGCGTTCCAGCACGGTTTCACCTATATGGGCCACGCGCTGGCTTGTGCCGCCGCGCTCGAGGTGCAGCGCGTGATCGAGGATGACGATCTGTTGGCAGCGGTCAGGCAGCGTGGCGCAACCCTGCAGGCAGAACTCGGCCGGGCCTTCGCCGACCACCCGCATGTGGGCGACATTCGCGGCCGCGGCCTGATGCAGGCGATCGAACTGGTGGCAGATCGCGCCAGCGCCACGCCATTCGACCCGGCGTTGCAACTGCATGCGCGCATCAAGCAAGGGGCCATGCGCCTGGGGCTTGCGTGCTACCCCAGCGGCGGCTGCGTTGACGGCAGGGCTGGCGACCATGTGCTGCTGGCGCCGCCTTTCATCGTGACTGACGCGCAACTAG
>CAYYFR010000287.1:0-6318 GCA_964470865.1 uncultured Burkholderiales bacterium
GACCCGCGCGGCAGGTGCGCCGACAGAAACTCCATCTGGTCGGTGAGGATGCGCCGATTGCGCAGGATCATGTCTTCCCACAGGCTCGGCACATACGGCGTGTAGACCAGCGGCATGTTGATCTCGTGCGGCTGGCGATTGCCCTTCTTCTGGTTGCAGGGGCGGCAGGCAGACACCACGTTCATCCAGCCGTCGCGGCCGCCGCGCGACAAGGGCACGATGTGCTCGCGCTCGAGTTCGTTGGCATGCAGGTGGTCGCCGCAATAGGCGCAGTGGAACTTGTCGCGCCGGAACAGCTTGTCGTTGGTGAGCATGGGCACGATGTCAAATGGGTTGACCTTGCCGAAGCCCCTGACACCAATGATCGAATTGACCGTGATTTTCGAGCGCAAGCCGGAAATGGCATTGTGGCCGCCGCGCAGGGTGGCGATTTCCTGGCCGAGTTCCCACGTGACTTCGCCTGCTGCGTAGTGCAACACCGCTTCCTCCAGACTCAGCCACCCTTGCGGAATGCCGTTGCCCATGAGCTTGAGAATCTGCACGACGCACTTCCTCCAAGCAAGAAAACGGTTTGCCAAAAAAACCTGCGCCTGATACCTAACGCACGGAGCCCCGATTGCGCTGACCCGCACCCGCTCGATGCTGCACTGCAAACAGCATTCTGCCAGCAAGTGGCCATAAATGCCAACGTCTTCAAGTGCATCGGCAACCCTGCCGACATGACCACGTAGCCACGGCCAGCTATCGAAAACCCGGCGGGATGCGCATCGGCTTCACGGTAGACTTGGCGCTTCGCCCAGGCGTTGCATCTGACTCCCGTGTGCCCCTCGAAGCAACCTTCATCGATGACCAGCCCCTACCAATCCATTTTCCGGCTTGGCCTCTTCGCCGGACAAAGCGTGCTCGTCACCGGCGGCGGCTCCGGTATCGGCCGCTGTACCGCGCACGAACTGGTTGCCTTGGGCGCCCGCGTCGCGCTGATCGGCCGCAAAATTGAAAAGCTGGAAACCGTGCAGGCGGAGATCGCCGCGGTTGGCGGCAGCGCCACCACGCATGTCTGCGACATCCGCGAGGAACCAGCCGTCAAGCGCACGGTTGAAGATGTGCTGACCGCCCACGGCCGTATCGACGGCCTGGTCAACAACGCCGGCGGCCAGTTTCCCGCGCCACTCAAGGACATTTCCGGCAAGGGCTGGGACGCAGTGGTGCGCAACAACCTCACCGGCTGCTTTCTGATGAGCCGCGAGGTCTACAACCAATGGATGGCCGCCAATGGCGGCGCCATGGTCAACATGCTGGCGGACATCTGGATGGGTATGCCAGGGATGGGCCATTCGGGCGCCTCGCGCGGCGGCATCCTCAATTTCACCGAGACCGCCGCCATCGAGTGGGCGCCGGTGCGCATCAACGCGGTGGCGCCTGGTTTGATCGCCTCCTCCGGGCTGGATACCTATGCCGAGCCTTTCAAGAAATCGATTCGCGAGCGCCACAAACAGATTCCGGCGGGCCGCTACGGCACTGAAAGCGAGGTGGCGGCGGCGATCGTTTTTCTGCTGTCGCCGGCGGCCGGGTTCATTTCCGGCGTTGCATTGCGCATCGACGGCGCGGTGCCGCATGCCAAGCGCATCTGGTCGGCCACCGGCAACGGCAACCAGACCACACCATTCAACGGCTTTCACCTGGCGGCCTTTCCCGAGGTGTTGAAGCACCTCGAAGACCAGCAGTCCTGAAAAAGCGGAGACAACATGCAATTCACCCATGAACACGAGGAGATCAAGCGCACCCTGAAGCGTTTCATCGACAACGAGATCAACCCGCATGTCGACCAATGGGAGGAGAAAGAGATCTTCCCGGCGCATGAAGTGTTCAAGAAACTGGGCGATTTGGGCATGCTGGGCTTGACCAAGCCGGTCGAGTACGGCGGGGCCGGGCTCGATTATTCCTACGCGGTGGCAATGACCGAGACCTTGGGCCATGTTGATTGCGGCGGCGTGCCGATGGCCATCGGGGTGCAGACCGACATGGCCACGCCGGCGCTGGCGCGCTTCGGTTCGCACGACCTGAAGGAGCAGTTTCTCAAGCCTTCGATCGCCGGTGACTTCGTTGCCTGCATCGGCGTCTCCGAGCCCGGTGCCGGATCGGATGTGGCCTCGATCAAGACCACCGCCAGGAAGGACGGTGACGACTACGTGATCAACGGCGGCAAGATGTGGATCACCAATTCGCTGCAGGCCGACTGGATGTGCCTCTTGGCCAATACCGGCGACGGCGCGCCGCACAAGAACAAGACCCTGATCTGCGTGCCGATGAAAACCCCGGGCATTTCCATCGCCAAGAAGATCCGCAAGATCGGCATGATGTCGTCCGACACCGGCCTCATCCACTTCGACAATGTGCGCGTGCCGCAGCGCTACCGCATTGGCGAAGAGGGCATGGGCTTCACCTACCAGATGCAGCAATTCCAGGAGGAGCGCCTTTGGGCGGCGGCGCGCACCGTGGGCGGCATGTCACGCATCCTGAAGGAAACCATCGACTACATCCGCGAGCGCAAGATGTTCGGCCAGACCGTGCTCGATTTCCAGGTGGTGCAGTACAAGCTGGCCGAAATCAAGACCGACATCGAAGCCCTGCGCGCCCTGACCTATCGCGCCACCGATCTCTACGTGAAGGGCGAAGATGTCACCGAGCTGGCTTCGATGGCCAAGCTCCTGTCCGGCCGGCTGTCTCGCAGCGCGCCCGACGGCCTGCTGCAGTTCTGGGGCGGCATGGGCTACACCTGGGACAACCACATTTCGCGCGCTTTCCGCGACGGCCGGCTGGGCTCGATCGGCGGCGGCGCGGACGAGGTGATGCTGGGCATCATCTGCAAGCTGATGGGAATCGCAACCGCCCGCAAATGAACGCTCGAGCGGCCTGCCCGGAGAACCCGACATCATGAACCTGCCTGTAGCGCCTTTCTGCCGCGTGCGGCGGTTCGACCACAACCCGATCATCCGCCCGCACATGGACGACCGCATGGGCGCGAATGTGCAGGGGCCTTCGCTGATCCGGGTGCCGGACTGGCTGCCTGATCCACTGGGTCGCTACTACCTTTACTTCGCCGACCACAAAGGCAGCTATATCCGTCTGGCCTACGCCGATGCGCTGGAAGGGCCTTGGCGCATGCACCGGCCGGGCTCGTTGCAGCTTGCGGGCTCGTGCTTTCCGGAGCAGCGGCTGACGCCACCGGCAGGTGCTGCGCAAGCCAACGACGACGCGCGCCTGCCCGGCCGCGCTGCCGCCGGAACGCCGGGCATTCCGCCGCCGCTCGAAGACGCCACCATCACCCATATCGCTTCGCCGGATGTGCATGTCGACCATGAGAACCGGCGCATCGTGATGTACTTCCACGGCCTGGTGGCGTATGGCACCCAGCGCACGCGGGTGGCGACCTCCGGCAACGGCATCGACTTCGCGGCACGCGAGGAGTTGCTGGGGCCCTCCTACTTCCGTGTCTTCAGGCATGCCGGCGACACCTACGCCCTGGCCATGCCGGGCATCCTGCTGCGTTCGCGTGACGGCCTGTCCGGGTTCGAGCGTGGCCCGACGCTGTTCGAACCTCTGCAGCGTCACACCGCCCTGCGCAAGCTTGGCGATCGCCTGCAGGTGTTCTGGACCCGCGTGGGCGATGCGCCGGAGCGCATCTATTGCTCGCTCGTCGAACTCAAGGGGCCGTGGTCGGCATGGCGTGCCGGTGATGCGCTTGAAGTGTTGCGCCCGACGACCGATTGGGAAGGCGCGCGACTGCCGGTCGAGCCATCGTTCCGCGGGGCCATTGGTGTTGAAGTCAATCAGTTGCGCGACCCGGCGATCCATGAAGAAGACGGCCGCGTGTACCTCTTGTATGCTGTCAAGGGCGAAGCGGGAATCGCGATAGCGGAACTGCTGCCGGCCGGATAATCGTTTTTTGGGGGGCTCGCATGTCAAATCGTTTTCACGCAGTACTGGTCGCGGCTGCGGTCTGCGCTGCCGCGCCGATCTCCGGACCGGCGTTTGGCCAGACCTATCCCGCAAGGCCAGTCCGGCTGGTGGTGCCGTTCGCACCCGGCGGCGGCACCGACGTGATCGCGCGCACGGTGGCGCAGCATCTTTCAAGAGCGCTCGCCGGCAACGTGGTGGTCGAGAACCGCGCCGGTGCCGGCGGCACCATCGGGTCGGATCTTGCTGCCAAGGCGGCGCCCGACGGCTATACCCTGCTGATGGCCACCAACGCCACTCTCGCACTGGCGCCGGGCCTGTACCCCAAGCTCGGCTATGACCCGGTACGCGACTTCGCGCCGGTGGCCCTGGTTGCAACCGGGCCCAGCCTCCTGGTGGCCAACCCGCAGTTGCCGGTGACTGATACCGCGGCCTTCATCGCCTACGCGAAGGCCAATCCCGACAAGCTCAACTACGGGTCGGCGGGAAACGGCAGCATGGCGCATATTTCGACGGCGCTCTTCAACCAGATGAACGGGACGCATTCGACCCACGTACCGTTCAAGGGCGGCGCGATGGCGGTGCAGGAGTTGGTGGCGGGCAGGCTGCAGTTCATGATCGCCGGGCCGGTCGAGACCATTCCGCTGGTACAAAGCGGGCATTTGCGCGCGCTCGCGGTAACCACTTCCGCGCGTTTCGCCGGTCTGCCCAACCTGCCGCCCCTGGCCGACAACCTGCCGGGCTTCGACATCACCAACTGGTACGCCGTGCTTGCCCCGGCCGGCACGCCAGGCGACTTGGTCGCGCAGCTCGCACGACATGTGCGCGACATGCTGGCGCAAAAGGAGGTGCAGGAACTGCTGTTGAAGCAGGGCGTCGCGGCGAAATCGATGGACGGTGCTGCGTTGCGTGACTTCATACGCGAGGATGTGGTCAAGTGGACCCGCGCTGTCAGGCAAATGGGCATCGCGTCCGAATAAGGCTTGGGTGATGCAATCCGCGACTGTTGTTGCGCCGTTTCTTGGCCCCGAACACGCGGCTTTTCGCGACACGGTGCGCCGCTTTGTTCGCCACGAAATCACACCATTCGCCAATGACTGGGACGAAGCGGAAACCTTTCCGCGCGAACTTTATGGCAAGGCCGCAGCCATCGGCCTCCTGGGCCTGGGCTTCCCGGAGGAACACGGTGGTGTTCCGGCCGACGTGTTCTTTCATCTCGTCGCCTCGGAAGAACTCGCCGCCAGCGGCTGCGGCGGCGTCTCGGCCAGCCTGATGTCGCACAGCATCGGCGCGCCACCGATCGCGAAATTCGGCAGCCCGGAATTGCAGCGCCGGGTGCTGCCCTCAATCCTGGCGGGCAAGGCCATCAGCGCGCTGGCGATCACCGAACCTTCAGGCGGCTCCGACGTCGCCGCCTTGAAGACCACTGCAAGGCTTGACGGCGACCACTACGTGGTCAATGGTTCGAAAATGTTCATCACCTCGGGCATGCGCGCGGACTTCTACTCGGTGGCGGTGCGCACCGGCGGCCCCGGCGCGGCCGGCGTATCGCTGCTCCTGATCGAACGTGACCGCGCGGGCTTCACCCGCAGCCCGCTCAAGAAGATGGGTTGGTGGTGCTCCGACACTGCGGCGCTGTACTTCGAGGACGTGCGCGTGCCGGCCGCCAACCTGATCGGCGAAGAGGGGCGCGGCTTCAAGGCGATCATGGCCAACTTCAACATTGAGCGCCTGGGCATGGCAGCGCAGGCGGTCGGCTACGCGCAGGCCGCGCTTGACGACGCAGTGGCGTGGGCGCGCGAACGCCACACCTTCGGCAAGCCGCTGATCGAAAGCCAGGTGATCCGCCACAAGCTGGTGGACATGCAAATGAAAATCGAGGCGGCACGCGCCTATTTGTACGATTGCGCCTGGGCGGTGCAGCAGGGGCAGCAGCCGGCCGCGCGCCTGGCGATGCTCAAGAACTGCGCAACCCAGGCGATGCAGTTCTGCGCCGACCAGGCGGTGCAAATCCTCGGTGGCGCCGGTTTCATGCGCGGCTCGCGCGCCGAGCGCATCTACCGCGAGGTCAAGGTCATGATGATCGGCGGCGGCTCGGAAGAAATCATGAAGGATCTCGCGGCGCGGCAGCTTGGTTGGTGAGGCTTGATGTGGCTCAAACCGACGCAGTGGCGGGCCTGCTAGTATCATGCGTGGAAGTTTTCACTTGGAGCAGTTCATGAAGATTCTTGTCCCGGTCGATGGCAGCATCTACACCAAACACGCGGTGAGCTACCTGCTTGAACATTTCGACATGCTGGGGCGCGACTCATCGGTCACGCTGATCAATGTGCACTCACCACTGCCGCCGCATGCGGCGGC
>CAYYFR010000288.1:0-1097 GCA_964470865.1 uncultured Burkholderiales bacterium
CCCGAATCCGGCCCGCTGGCACGATACGAGGTGTCGGTAAAGCTGCCGCCATCGATCACCAGCGTATCGAAGCCGCCAGGCCCGCCGTGCACGCCGCCCGACAGGCTGCCACCGATGGCCAGCACGAAGGTATCTTCGTTATCCGCCGCGCCCAACAGGTAGGCGATATCGTCGAAGCGCTGGCCGTTGAGTTCGACCTGATCGGCGCCGGTAATGACCCAGCGGTTGTCGCTGTTGGTGCCCACCAGGGCGTTGCCGCCGTCGAGGCTGATCACGCGCGGCACCGAACGATCCAGTTGCAGTTCGGTCAGCGCGGTGGCGGCGTTGTCGTACAAACCCTTGACCGCAAGGTTGGCGGCGGCTTCGGCGCCCGGCAGGCTGGCCGAGAGCAACAGGCGCGGTTCAAGCGCTTCAAACAGCAGTTTGCGGCGCGCTGGCGGTACCAGGTCGGCGGCGCCGGATCGGCGGTTTCGGCCGGAGAACATGCCGCGAAAGCGCGCCTGGACCCGCGCTGCTATTGAAGGTAGTCCGGCAATCGACGGTAATCCCATTTCTCACTCCCAACCTGTTGTGCACTTCCGGATTGCCGGGCGTGCAAACCACTTCCGAATTTCCAAGGCCGGCGGCGCAAGTTGGCGGCGCCAGATCTGCGCGCGCGCCTTACACCGACGCCGTCAAGTTCTCATGGCACTGAGAATTATTTGTGCAAAATCAAAACGTTGCGATGGTCTCAGAGCATGTTTCCCGATGTGCAACAAACCGGCAAGCGCATCCGCGCGCGGCCAGGCTCGCCGTGAAGACCTTCCCGAGCGTGCCCGCCAAACGTAGCCGGAGCAATATAAAGCCTTGAAAACAAGACGTTTTTAGAAGCTGATCGAGAACCAACACTGCAAATCATGGCAATTTGTCACTCTTTTTAACATTTGAATTATGAAAGCTTTGTGCGTAATGGGGAATAGCCCGATAGGACCAACGCCGGGTCGTTTTTTTGCTGGCGACATGTCGCAAAAAGGTGTAGGCGCGGCGCCTTGCGGTGTGATCGGGCGCGGCACCACAATGACATCACAATGACATTTCAATGACATTTCAATGACATT
>CAYYFR010000288.1:1197-6287 GCA_964470865.1 uncultured Burkholderiales bacterium
GGCATCACAATGGCATCACAATGGCATCACAATTGCATCACATTTCCATCGCAATGGCGGCTGCAGGCAAGGCCAAAGGCGTATCCGACCGCGGACGGTGCATGCTGCGGCATGCACGTGTGCCACTCAGGGCGTGAAGCGCACCCGGCACTTGATGCCGGCCGGAATGCTGCCGGCCGGGTTGGGCAACGACAGCCGCACTCCGAAGGTGCCGCTGGCCGAGTCAACCACCCGGTCGACGACGTGCACCACTGCGCGATAGGGTCCGCGCTGCGGCCCCTGCGGCTCGACATCGACCTTTTGCCCGGCCTTGATGCTGCCGTACAGGCTGGCCGGCAGCAACACCTCGACGCGCAAAACGCTGGTTTGCGCCAGCTTGAGGATCGGTCGCGCGCTCTCGCCGGTTTGCGCCAGTTCACCGGGATGCTGCATACGTTCGGTGACCAGCCCGTCAAACGGGCTCAACAGGCGGCGCGTGCGCACCTGCTGCTCCAGCTTGCGCACTTCAAGCACCGCCGCCTGGTGGTTCTCGCGCGCTTCGAGCATGCCGGCCTCGGCCACCCGCAATTCCGCCAACGCTTCGTCCTTGTCCTGCGCGGAGACGAAGTTCTGCTGTTGCAGCTCGTCGCGCCGCTTGTGCTTGATGCGCGCGAAATTCAGGCGCGACTCGGCGGTGTCGAGTTGCCCCTGCATCTTGACGCGAAAGCGCGCCGATTCAAGCGCGGCCTCTTCGATGCTCGCATCCAGTGCCACGATCAACTGGCCTTTTTTTACCGCCGCGCCACGATCGACCGGAATGGCTGCGATGAGTGCCTCGACCGGGCTGCGGATCTCGATCCGCTGCCACGGCTCGATCAGGCATTCGTGGCCCTTGTCCTGCGCGCTTGCGAGCGGCGCAAGAAGGATTGTGGCGAACAACAGTCTGGATTTCATCTTGTTCATCTTGGAGCTAAACCTGGTTGCCGGCAAACGACAGCATCGCGTCGAGCTTGCGATCCTGTTTCAGGGTATCGCGCCGGGTGCGCGCATGCATGCGCTGCGCGCGCCCTTGCACATAGGCGCGCAGCATACCAATCATCAGCGGTGGCAGGCCGCGCGGGAACAGACGCACCAGGCGCAGGTAGACACCTCCTCCATGATCGACGAACAGCGCGTCGTCGCGCGCGACGATGGCCTGCGCACTGCCCGGATCGCCTTGCCTGGCGCAGCGCCCGAACAACTGGCGATCGATGCGCGACGAATCATGGTACTCGGTGAGAATCACATGCAAGCCGCCGCCCGCGACCACGCCGGGCCCCAGGTGAATGTCGGTGCCGCGCCCGGCCATGTTGGTGGCCACCGTGATCATGCCGGCGCCGCCGGCGTCGGCGATGATCGCCGCCTCGTCCGCGTCCTGGCGCGCATTGATCACACGGTGCGCCAAACCGGCTGCATCCAGCGCCGCCGACAGGCGCTCGGAAGCCTCGACCGAACGCGAGCCTATCAACACCGGGCGCCCGAGTTCATGCATGCGGCGTACCTCATTGGCCACGTGCGCCCATTTGGCCGCCTCGTCGCTCAAGCATTGCGTGGTGAACATCACGCGCGCACCGGGGCGGTTGGTCGGAATGGTCTCGGTGGCAAGCGCATAGACCGCGCGAACTTCGTGCGCCACCTCGCGCGCGGTGCCGGTCATGCCGGAAAGCCGCAGATAGCGCCGGAAAAAACGCTGATAAGTAATGCGCGCCAGGGTCACGGTCTGGTCGGACAAATCGCAGCCTTCCTTGGTCTCGATCAACTGATGCAGACCCTGCTCCCACTTGCGCCCGGCCAGGATGCGGCCGGTGTATTCGTCAACAATGTGCACCGCGCCATCGGCCACCACGTAATGCTGATCGCGGTGAAACAGGTGCAGGGCGCGCAGCGCCTGCGCCACCAGGTGCTCGCGCGCATGCCCGGCGGTCCAGGCGTCGCCCAGGCCGCTGCTGTTTGCGGCCACGCGCGCGCGCCCGGCGGCAGTGAGATGCAACTCGCGGCGATCGGCGCGCAGCTCGTAGTGCAGCGCCGGTTCCAACTGGCGCGCCAGCATCAGGGACTGCTCGTAGACCTCCGGCGAGCCGGTACTGTCACCGCCGGCCGCCAAAATCAGCGGGGTACGCGCCTCGTCGATCAGGATGCTGTCGGCTTCGTCAACGATGGCGAAGTGCAGGCCGCGCAGCAGCAGCCCGCTGCCGGCTCGCCCATCCACATGCGAGCGCACCATCAGTTGAGCACGGCTGGCCATGGCACCGGCACTGACCCGGTCTTTCAGGTAGTCGAACACCAGTTCCTTGTTGGTGCAATAGGTGACGCTGCAGGCATAGGCACGCCGCCGCGCGTCCAGGCTCATGCCGGTGACGATGGTGCCGACATCGAGGCCGAAAAACGCGTAAAGCGGCGTCATCTCGGTGGCGTCGCGTTCGGCCAGGTAGTCATTGACGGTAACCACATGCGTGGGCACCCGCGCCACCCCGGCGATGCAGGCCGCCAGCGCCGCTGTCAAGGTCTTGCCTTCGCCGGTCCGCATTTCGGCCAGGCGCCCGGCGAAGAGCGTCGCTGCGCCCATCAGTTGCACGTCATACGGTGTCTTGCCCAGGCTACGCGTGCTGGCTTCGCGTACCAGCGCAAAAGCCTGCGCGGCCTGCGTCGGGCTATCCAGCGCCGCGCGCGCCACCGCACGCATGCGTTGGCGCAGCGCCTCGTCGGACAGGCCGGCGGCATCGGCACCCAGCGCGGATGCGGCCTGGGCCAGGCGGCGCAAGCGCGCGCGCGACGGCGTCAGGCGTTGCCACAGGCCACCAACAGTGGCACGCGCCCACAGGTCGAGCGCGTTTTCCTTCGCCTCGGCGCGCTCCGGATACATGCTGCGCGACGCCGCGCGCCCGACTATGCCGGCCACTGCACGCCTTTCGAATCTCAAACCTGGAACTGCGAGAGGAACATGCGCCGCAAGGCGCGCCAGGCGCGCCAGCCCACCGGCTCGGGTGCATGCTCGAAACGCACGTAGACCCGGCTGCCGATGTGCTTGCCGGGCACTTCGGCGGGCAGTTCAAGCTCGAATTCGAACAATGACTCGAGCGATTTCAGCCCGTGGGTATCCTGCGGATCCACCGCAATGCTGCCGCCGCCGCCTTTTCCCAGCGCCGGGCTTGGCAGATCGCGCCCGGCCTTGGGCACCGCGCGAATCAGGCGCGCCGTCCAGGTGCTTGCCATATCTTGCGGCATCTTGATCTCGATGGCTCGGTTGGACAGGCGCACCTGGTCGACCAGCGACTGCGGCACCACCACCCGCACCAGCGGCTGATACTCGCCCACCACGTAACCGGCGACGTCGCCCTTCTTGAGAAAGCGCCCTGGCATGTCGTTGGGTTGCTCCATCACCAGGGCGCCGGCCGCCTGCGCGCGCAGGATCAGGTTGCGCTCATCCTCGCGAATGCGCGCCAGCGCTGCTTCCTCGCGCCGTACCTCTTCCTCAAGCTGCCCGGCCTGGGCCGGACGCACGCCCCAGGCGGCGTCGTAGCGGCTGCGCGCCTCCTCCAGCCTTGCCGCTTGCGAACGAATGTTGGCCGAAAGCGTCGGATCGTAGCCGCGCAACACCGGCGTACCCGTCACCAATTGCGCGCCCGGTGTGGCATCCACGCTTTGCACAAAGCCGGTGGCACGGGCGCGCAGCACGGCCTGCTCGGGCAGCCAGACCACGCCTTCAGTCGGCGTGTGGTAGGGCATCGGCAAAACGAACAGGAACAGCAACACAAGCGCCGTGCCACCGAAGAGCACCGCGCGCACGCGCCCGGCATGCGCCGCATATTGCGGCCCGGTGAAAATGGCCACCAGTCCGCGCCCGAGCGGTATGCCGATGCTGGCAACGGCGCCCCAGATCGCCAACAACACGCCGAGCACGAAGTACTGCTGCGCCAAAAAAAGCGAAATGCCGATCAACACGAACATCCGGTAGGCGAATGCAAGCGGTGCGTAAGGCAGGAACCAGCGCTTCTCGGCCGCGGTAGACGGCGGCGGCTCGCTTTGCGATACGCCGAACACATAGCGCTCGGCCAGATATTGCCAGTGACGATTGGCGCGCCCGCCGAAATTGGGAATCTCGATCCAGTCGGCCAGGATGTAATAGCCGTCGTAGCGCAGCAGGGGATTGGCGTTGAAGATAATGGTGGTGATGCTGGCCAGGATGATCACGTTGTAGGCCAGCGAGCGCACCAGGCCGGGCTCCAGCAGCAGCCACACGCAAAACGCCAGCGCGGCGATGAACAGTTCGGCCAGCATGCCGGCGGCGCCCACCAGCATGCGCGAATACTTGCCGGGAAAGGCCGAAGAACTCGAGGCATCCACATACGGCACCGGGAAAAACACCAGCAGCATGATCCCCATGTCGTGAACTTCGCCGCCGCCTGCCTTGACCGCCAGGCCGTGCGCCAGTTCATGGGCCGCCTTGATCAGCGGGAAGATCAGCAACATGACCAGTATGTTGTCGAAGGTCAGCAGCTGCTCGCTGAAATTGCGTGTCAGATCCGGCCAGTAGACCGGTGCCAGCAGCAGGGCCGGCAATACCACCGCCAGCCACAGCAGCACGCCACGCCAGCCGGCCAGCGGCTTGAGCCAGGCGACCGCATGCGTGAGGAAGCGGTCGGGGTCCAATAGCGAAAAGCGCAAGGCGATCGGGTTCAGGTAACGGCTGGCAAGCTGGCGCTTCTGCTGCTTGCCGCGACGCTCGAACAGCTCCGCCACATCCGGATCGACATCGAACTGGATCAGGTCGGACTCGTGCATCTGCCCGATCAGACGGATCACCTCCTCCTGCGAGGGCGTGTCGTCGGCCAGCGGTTCGGTCAGGCGCTGCCACACCAGGTCCATGCTGCGCTTGCCGTCGAGCAGGCTGATCACCCGATAGGCGGCCGGATTGAAGCGGTGATACTTGGCCGCCACCCGATCCTCGACGACATACCAGATGGCGCCGCGATAGGCATGACGGTGGATGCGCGCATGGCCACGCAAGCGCGGTTTCAGATGCGCCACGCGATACCAGTTCGACGACAACAGCGCGGTCAGCTTGCTCATCG
>CAYYFR010000289.1:0-6282 GCA_964470865.1 uncultured Burkholderiales bacterium
ATTTACGAAAAAGGCGCTGTCCGCATCCACTACGAGGAAGCCGGCGCCGGCTTCCCGCTGCTGATCATTCCCGGCGGCGGCTTGAATTCGACCATTTCCTTCTTCGAGACTTTAGCCCCGTTCAATGCTGTCGAGACATTCAAGGACGAGTATCGCTGCATCACCGCAGACCTGCGCAACGCCCCCGACGGCCGGTCAAGCGGCCCGCTCGACATCGATCGCCCCTGGGACAGCCACAGCGACGACCAGCTGGGACTGATGGATCACCTGGGCATCGACAAGTTCGTCGTGATGGGTTTTTGCATCGGCGGCCCTTTCATCTGGAACCTCCTCAAGCGAGCGCCGCAGCGCATTGCCGCTGCCGTCATCGCGCAGCCCAGCGGCTTCCGCCCGGAACTGCCCGACCAGTTCTACCAGAACAACATGAAGGGCTGGGGCCCCGCCATTTGCGCACGCCGGCCCGACATCACGCTGCCGATGGTCGAGAAATTCCTGCACAACATGTATCGCGCCAACCCGGACTTCGTGTTCACGGTGACGCGCGATTTCGTGCGTGCCTGCCAAACCCCGGTGCTGATCCTGCCGGACGACGTTGCGCCGCACCCCTATGCGGTTGCGATGGAATCGGCGCTGCTGGCGCCAAAAGCTGAGGTGAGCATGTTTCCCTGGAAGGAACCGAGGGAACGGATTGCCTTGGCAGTGCGGCAGATGCGCTCGTTTCTGCGGGCGCATCGAGCCTCTGCTGGCGCCTAGCCTCACCCACAAACGATCGCCACCAGCTAGCCGGCAATCCCCTGGGTCGGGATTGCGATCTGCCAAACGCGTTGGGCAGCTACTTGATCAACCCCAGCCGCCGTGCGTCATCCTGATACGCCGCCGTGCG
The DNA here is from genome assembly GCA_964470865.1 of uncultured Burkholderiales bacterium. Lineage (GTDB taxonomy): Bacteria > Pseudomonadota > Gammaproteobacteria > Burkholderiales > JAEUOS01 > JAEUOS01. The sequence continues at coordinate 884 of CAYYFR010000289.1, forward strand.
CTCCTTGACAAAGGCCCCCATCTGCTCGTACGCAATGTCGACCAGCTCGAACCCGGCCGCCGCCTTGCGCTTGCGCATGTCGGGGTCGCGGTTCAATTGGGCGAACAGATCCGAGACCTGGCGCCGCACCGCCTCCGGCGTGCTCTTGGGCACCGCGACGCCGCGATAGCCGCCGTCGACCCAGTTGAAGTTAAGCTCCCTGAAGGTCGGCACTTCGGGATACTTCGCATCGCGCTTCTCGGTGGCCACCGCCAGCATGCGGGTCTTTTCCCTTTGCTGCATGCCCAGCGTGTTGTAGCTCATCGCCGCGCTCACGTGGCCGCCAAGCAGCGAGCCGACCAGGTCGCCGGTGCCCTTGAAGGGCACGTAGGTCACCTTGATGCCGGCCATGGCTTCGAGGCGCTTGGTGGCCGCCTGGTTGGCGCCGTTGCTGCCGGAGCCGGCGAAGCTCACCTTCTCCGGATTGCGCTTGGCGTCGTCGATCAGGTCCTTCAGGGTCTTGTAGGGGCTGGAAGCCGGCACCACGATTGCGTCCGGGGTGAAGTGGAAGAAATAGACACAGGTGATGTCGTCGGTCTTGTAAGGCGTGTCGGGTTCCAGCGGCTGCAGCACCAGGTGCGGCATGTTGGCGCCCATCACCACATGGCCGTCGGGCGTTTCACGGTTGAGGGTGCTCCACGCCAGCCCGCCACCGGCGCCGGCGCGATTGATCACGATCATGGTGTGCGGCGCGAACTTGCGCTGGAACAGCTCCTGTTGCCAGCGCGCCACCACGTCGGATTCACCACCGGCCACAAACGGAATGATGTAGTTGATGTTTTTCGAGGGGTAGGCCGCTTGCGCGAAGGCGCGCGGCATGCTGGCTGCGGCCGGTGCAGCCGCGGCGGCAAGAATTAGCTTGCGACGATTCATGGTGTCTCCGTGTTTGTGGTTTTCAGGCTGTGGTTTTCAGGCGCGCAGGTGGTGATTGTGTCAGCTCGTGATTGCGTCAACTCGTGATTGTGCCCCATGCGGGCGCTGCGGGTTACCATGGCGGCAAACGATGGAACAAGCTCAGCGATGACCGCGCCTTCTGCCCCGCAATCCTCCGCCCCCTCACTCGCATCGCACGGCATCACCGACGGCCTGTTGCTGTTCGTCAAGCGCGACTGCGAAACCTGCGCGCTGATCGCGCCTTTCATCGAAAGCCTCGGCGCTGCGGCACTCTACGTGCAGGACGACCCGGGTTCATTCGCCGCCTTCGCAGCAATCGACGATACAGCGCTCGAATGCTCGTTTCGCAACAACATCGAAACCGTGCCGACGCTGATCCGCATGGAAGGCGGCCACGAGACCGGGCGCGCAGTCGGCTGGGTGCGCGACGAATGGCGCGCGCTAAGCGCCATGCCTGCACTCGGCGCCGATCTGCCGGCACGCCGGCCCGGTTGCGGCTCCTTGAGCCGGCAACCCGGCGTGCACGAAGAATTGGTCGCACGCTTCGGCGACCCCGGTCTGGCTTCCCGAAAGCTCATGCTGGGCCAATGGGACGACCCCATCGAGGCCTGCTTCGAGCGCGGTTGGAGCGACGGCCTGCCGCTGGTGCCACCGAGCGACGCACGCATCCTGCGCATGTTGGCCGGCACCCGCCGCGCCGCCACCGAAGTTGTCGGCCAGGTGCCACCCAACCTGGCCGATTGCACGGTCGAGAAAATCGCGATCAACGCGGTGATGGCCGGCTGCAAGCCGGAATACATGCCGGTGCTGCTGGCCGCACTCGAAGCCGCGCTGGAGCCTGTCTTCACCATGCACGGGCTGCTTTGCACCACCTGCTTTTCCGCCCCGATCATCGTCGTCAACGGCCCGATCGCAGAAAGGATCGGCATGAACTGGGGCATCAACGCGTTAGGCCAGGGCAACCGCGCCAACGCCACCATCGGGCGCGCGCTGCAACTGATCATTCGCAATATCGGCGGCGGTGTGCCGGGCGTACTTGACCGCGCTACGCTCGGCGGCCCCGGAAAATACAGCTTCTGCTTCGCCGAAGACGAGACCGATGCCGAATGGGAACCGCTGGCCGCGGCGCGTGCCGGCATTGCCAAGGGCCGCAATGCGGTCACGCTGTTCCAGGGCGACGGCGTGCAGGGCTTCGTCGACCAGCGTTCGCGCACCCCGGAGCAACTCACACGCTCACTGGCCGGCTCTCTGTTGGCGGTGGGCAACCCGAAGATGTGCCAATCCACCAATGCGATGCTGGTGCTCTCACCGGAGCACTACGCGATTTACCGCGACGCCGGCTGGAACCGGCGGCACATCGAGAGCGAACTGCACCAGGCGATGCTGCGGCCGCGCGCCGATGTGCTGCAGGGTGCGCACGGCATTGGTGAAGGTATCGCCGCCACCTACGCCACCGGGCGCGCTGATGATCTGGTGCCGAAATTCTGGGACGACGGCTTGCTCGTCGTGCGTGCCGGCGGCGCGGCCGGTCTTTTTTCGGCGATTTGCGCCGGCTGGACCGGCGGGCGTTTTCGCGATCAATCCCGGCCTGTCACGCGCGAGATTGTCGTCTAGGGAAACACTGAACAAGTCCGTAGATCGAGAGGGTCGCTCTTGCAAAACGTTGCATCGAAACGACTCTTCGTTCGCGAATCCGAATTCCAGGGGCTTGTTCAGCGTTTTCCCGGAGTCGCGCGCCGCATCATGTCACCAATCGGTCACCCTCGATCCGGTTGGCGGCGCGCAAACCGCTCAGCCACTGCGGATACTCAAGTCCGGTCGCGGCCTTGAGCGCTGTCGCCTGCTTGCGCATGTCGGCTAACGCCACGTCGATCGGCTCGCCAGCAAATGCCAACACGATCACATTGCCGCGATCGGTGGCCGGCAGGGCCAGCATGCGACCGTCGAAGGCACGCCCGATGTTGCCGATGTTGAGCCGAAACGACGCATGCTTGCCGAACAGGTTGACCGCCAGCACGCTCGTGCCTTCGAGCGCCAGGGCCGCGCGGCAGTGCCCGTAGAACTCCGGGCTTGACAGCACCGGGCCCTTGGCGGCGGCATCGTAGGCATCGACGATCAGGTAGTTGGTCGATCCCGGCTTGCCGGCCACGTAGGCCTCGCCGTCTGCGCATACTGTGTGCATGCGCCGGCTATCGGCCGGCAGCGCGAAGTGGCTGCGCGCACAGGCGATCACCGCCGGGTTGATTTCCACATTGGTGATGCGCGCCTTCGGCAACTGCTTCCAGGCGAACTTGGTGGCTGAAGCGGCGCCCAGGCCGATCAGCGTGATGTGCCTGGGCGCCGGGTTGAACAGGAGGCCGGCGAACAGGTTGCGGGTGTATTCGAGTTCGAGGTGGAACGGATCGGCGATGCGCATCGCGCCCTGGATCCATACCGAACCGAAATGCAGGGTGCGGACGCCGCGTTCCTCGGAAAGACTGATCTCCGGGGCACGAAAACGCTTGAGCAACTGGGCAAAGGGCTTGCTCACGCGACCACCACATCGTTGTGGATGATGGCCTCGATACGGCACACGCCATCCAGCAGCTTGGGCAGCAACGCCGACTTGATGTGGCGTTGCGAGTAGCGCGAATGCACCAGGCTCAGGTTCAGGGCTGCCACGGTGACGCCAGCGCGATCGCGGATCGGTGCGGCGATGCCGGCCACGCCTTGTTCGACCTCGCCTTCGATGTAGCACCAGCCGGCGGCGCGCACACCTGCGATCACCTGCCGCAGATCGCTCTTTTTAACCACCGTACGGCGCGTCACCGCCACCGGCTTGAGCGCCGCGAGATAGCGCTGCAGTTCGCGTTCCGGCAAGGCCGCCAGCAGCACCCGGCCCATGGAATTCAAGTAGGCGGGAATGCGGCTGCCGGCGGTGAGATCGATGCGGATGATGCGCCGCGCTTCACAGCGCAGTACATAGACCACCTCGCCACGATCGAGCACACCGATCGAACAGGTCTCGCCGGTGTCCTGCATCAGGGCGTCGGCGATCGGCCGCGCCACGGCGCGAAAGCCCAGCGAGGACAAATACGCATAGCCCAGGCCCAGCACCCGCGGCGTCAGGGCGAAGGCGCGCCCGGAACTGTGCAGGTAACCCAGATGCTCAAGGGTCACCAGCACACGCAGCGCCGCGGCGCGCGCCATGCCGAGCGTTTCGGCCACCTCTGTCATGGTGTATTCATGGCGCTCGCCGCCACCAAACAGTTCCAGCACGCGCAAGCCGCGATCGAGCGACTCCAGGTACTCCGAACGCGCCGCCCCGGGCGCAGCCGACGCCTTGTGCGCCGGCATGGCGCGCGCCGGGGGCTTGCGCACCAACGTGGCGCGCGCGCCACCCCGGGTGGCTGCGCTGCGGCGCGCGGCCGCGGCTGGCAAGGGTTTTTCTCTGGTTGACATGGCTTGTGCTTGCTGGCAACATCATTTGCGAACAAATGTTCGCAAATCGGGAAAATCATCAGGCGCAAGTCTAGCCTGTGCATCGATTTCCCGCCATGTTTCGCAGGCGCAGCCAAGGAGCAAAACCATGCAGGCCTCGATGCTCGAAGAAGTGGTACCGGTACCCAATCCCTACCCGGTGGTCTCGGCAGTGGGTTACCCCGAGGTATGGCACCTGTGCGAGCAGGCGCGCAGCCTGGCCTGGGACGCCGCCCGCGACATCGACTACAGCGACCTGCGCGACGCCGACCTGCCCGCGGAGGTGCGCGCCGCCGGCGCCGAATGGTGGAGCCTGCGTGCCTGGATGGAACACGGCGCCACGCCCTACGGCGCCGAGCGCCTGCGCGAGGCGATCTTCCAGCATCAGCCCTTCGAGATCAAGCAACACATCACCAACTTCATCATGGAAGAGTTGCGCCATCACGAGGCCAGCTTTCGCATTGCCGACGCGCTCGGCGGCTACCAGCCGACGCCGCGCGCCGACTACTTCCAGCAGATCATTCCGCGCTTTCACGACGAGAAGGATGAAAAAGCCATGAGCTTTTTCGCCGGCCTGTCGGTCAATACCCTGTTCGAGCAATTGTCGGGCGAGCTCCTGCAGGCGCGCTACGAGAACGCGCGCTTCGCCTCGATCAAGGAGGCCTGTCGCCTGGTGTTGCGCGACGAGGCCCGACACATCCAGTTCGGGCGCATCATCATGCGGCGTTTTTTCAACGACCTGACGCCGCTGGAAAAAACCACCATCGGCGCCAAGTTCGCCAAGAAACTGCGCGGCAGCCTGTTGACCGGCGTGTATGCGGTGGTCAACCTGCCGGCTGCCGAACGCGAGCGCTCCGGCCGCAACCGCACGCTGGCGGCACAGTGGGGTCTGGGCGCCACCCATCCGGACGACGAGATCGACATCATCCGCCGCGGCGTCGACAAGATTCGCGAAGATGTCGGCCAGTACGGCGTCGAGATTCCGCGCATCCCCGAGATCGACGATA
>CAYYFR010000290.1:0-6273 GCA_964470865.1 uncultured Burkholderiales bacterium
ATCGCGCCGGCGCGATGCAACATAGTCTGCCACCGCCCAGGCGAGGAATGCGCCGAACAGCAGCACATCACCGGCGCGGCCATTCGACCGCAGGTGCGCGAATGCCCACACCTTTACCCCAAGCACCATCGGATGCCCGACCCGCGCCTTGATGCGATTGCCCGGCACGTACGCCGCGGCAACAAGAATGAAGGCGATGAGCATGAGGAGCGCGTTGACATGGTTGGTCTGGCGCGGCGGCACCCAGAGCATGCCGGGTTCACCGCGCGACAGGCCGTAGCCGTAGCAGATGAGCGCAAAGCCGGCCAGCGAGACCATCGAGTAGATGCCCTTCCACGGATTGAGGCCGATGCGCGCGATGGTGCGGGTGCGCAAGCCGTCGGCCACGATGCGGATGGAGTGGATGCCGAGGAAGAGAATTAGGCCGAGGACCAGGTAGGTCATTTTGGAAATATCCGGCAGATGCCAGAGCTTGCGAAGGGCCGCGAACTCGCAACATGGCTGCCTCAACGATTCCACCCAGCTGGTTCGCGTTCGCCAGAACTGGTGGGTATACAAAATTCTGCGCGGGGGCAAGCCATGTATGGTCGCATTGCAAAGCCTCTTTCACCACAAGGATCGGGAAAATCGAAGCCGCAATGGCTGGTCGAGCGGAATCCTGACAACTGTGATCCGCTCCGGTGCCAGGTTCGCGCTTGATTGGCGGCACACGCAAACAGGTCAAGTGCCGGACTTTGGGGCGGCAAGTCCTGTGGCGAGGCCTTGGCACAGGGCAGTCACCAGACGCCGACCGTGGTCAAGTTCCAGGCCGGTCTGTTGCGCGAGCAGCAGTGGCCCGGCTTGATCCGCTTCCGCAACGAGTATCTGGAGAATTTTCTCGATCGCGTTGCAGCCCAGGAGGTTTGACATGTCGCGCCCCAGCAATTGCGCACTCGTGGCTTCATGGTCGTAGTCGTCCTCTTCGAACAAGTCGGCATGTTCTTTCGCTGCGCGCTCGAAGTTGCCGCAATCCATGTAGTGCCGCATGAACAGGGCCAAGTCACCCGCGTCTCGCCCCGGCGCCGTATGCTTTCTGTCACGCCACGCAGTTATCTTCAGCAGGGCCAGCCCAGGGATTGACGGGACTTTCACCGTCACGCTTTCGGGAAGCAGTACTTCCATGCTTGCCCTCAGTACTTCGGCAACGCCGAAACAATCGAACACCTCATCCTGGAACGGTGGCCAGGCAATGGTGCGATCGGCCCTTTCGATACCGCCGAATGGCACGATATCCAGTGGCAGGCTAGTGGGTTTATGGCGCAGGCGATGTGTAGCGGGGCCGGGGCGTGCGACGAACCCTTCACTATCGATCAGCGCCTGGCGCAGCGCCGCGAACGCATCCCAGCTTTTCACCATGACGGCAAAGTCCACATCCTCGGTCTTGCGGCGGGTCTCTATTGCGTACGCGTGCAGCAGCATGAGGTCGCGTGCCGCCGCACCCATCAGCAAGATTTGCGAGTCCAGCGCATCTGCGGCCTGGCGCAAGTCGCGCACCACCAAGCCAAGCGGCTTGAGGTCAGCCTTCTGCGAAAAATCGAGCAACATCGGCCTGGTAGACCAGTTTGGCGGTTTCGATGCAACGCGCGTCGCCCATGGCGAGCAAATCGGCGTAGACGAGGATGGGCGGCACCACATTGGCGGGGTGCGGGTAGCCGGTGAAACGCCAAAAGCGCTGGCGCACTTCCACCACCGTGGTGTGGCCGGGTTGCGGATCCTTCAGGAATCTGTGCTGCGCTGCCAGCAGGGCCGGTACGCGGTCGGCGTAGATGGTCAGTTCACCCGGATGCAGGTAGCCAGTGAGCAAAGCGCCCGCCGGCTCGCCGCCCCAAAGGGCGCCGTGCTCGGCCAGTGGCCAGTCTTTCCAGCCGTTGAGGCTTTGAACGTAGTAGCGGCCGAGCAGGGTCCTTGGTCTGAGCATGCGGGCATAGGCATCCATCCACTGGTCGAGCAGTCCCTTTGCCTTGAACAGCCGGCGTGTGCCGCGCTTGCCCTTGCTATCGGCCATGAAACCGCTGCGTTGCAGATCGGCCATCACCACCCCCACCGTGCCGTGCGCGACCCCGGCCTGCACCGCCAATTCACGGTAGGGCCGGTTGATCCACTCGGGGTTGCATAGCAGCCCGAACACGACCTTCAGGCCGTTGATCTGGAATGCGCGGCCGAGGGCTTCGCGAACCGGTTTGGTTAGCGGCTTGCGCCCATTTACCCATACGAACAGACCCGGCTGCTCCAGGTAGGCGTTGCCTGCCGTATCGACAAAGGGAACGCGTCGCGCCTTCAGTTCATCCGCCAGAGCTGGTGTAACGTGATCGGCCACGAGCAATGCCGCTTGGTCGAAACGCTCCATTTGATGAATTGTTGCGCCGAGCGTGGCTGGGCGTAAGCCTTTCTTCACCTCGACTGCATACAAGATCCCGGCGCCGGCACGTCCGATGCGCACCAGCGCAACTGCTGCGTCACGCCCGAGGGGGCCGCCTGGTTGCTCGATATGCGCATGCAGGCCCAATGCTCGCGCACTTGTCAATGCGCGAGCAAGCAAGGCCGCAGGGGTGACGCTATTGTCCATTATTGTTTATTATCCATGAAACATGGACAAATGCAAATAATGGACAAATACGAGATATTTCTAAGAACCTGGCGTTTGTCCACTATACATAACTGTCCATGTGTCATGGTCACAATTAAATAAAGGTCAAACTTTCATCTCAACAGGCAAATATCGGCAGGATGTTGCCCGCTTCGAACACCGCTTGGCGTTATTTCTGCGTCAAAAAGAAAGGAGCGGGGCGGCCAAGTGGCCGTAGCCGATCCAATCACAGGTTGAGAAAGCGAAGATCACAGCCCGCACACTCGGCCCGCCCTGCCTACACAATCCCTTCTTCCCGATACGGCGCATTGGCCTGCACCCGGCGATAGTCCATGCGCGCCAGATCAAGCGTGCGATAGCCGCCTTCGAGAATCAATTCCGCCAGCGCGCGGCCGACCGCCGGTGCGTGCATCAGGCCATGGCCGGAGAAGCCGGCGGCGACGTAGAAGTTGTCCACCACGCCCGCCCAGTTGCCGAGGACCATGTTGCCGTCGAGTTCGTTTTCGTCGTACAGCCCGCTCCACTCCGATTTCAGCTTGAGCACCTCGAAGGCGGGCAGGCGGTGCGCCAGCGCCGGCCAGACCACGCGTTCGAAGTAGGTCGGGTCGACCTCGAAATTGAAGCCGCGCTGCTCGCTGCCATCCACCAGGCCGACCGCATAGCCACGGCCTTCGGGGCGCGCGACCAGGCGATCGAGATCCTTGATCAGCGGCAGCGGCTCCAGGGTCTGCGCGACCTCCACATAGTGTTCGAAGCGGCGCATTGGCGCCACCGGCAGCGGCATCCCGATGAAAGCGCACACCCCGGCCGCCCAGGCTCCAGTGGCGTTGATCACGCAGTCGCAGGTGATGGTCTCGCCTGCGGCCAGTTGCACCGCGCCCACACGCTTGCCTTCACGCCGCATGCCGGTGACACGGTCCTTCAGGTACGTGGCGCCAAGATGCTGCGCCTTCTTGCGCAAGCCCTGCAGCAGCGCATTGGGATCGAGCCAGCCGTCGCCCGGCGTGTAGGCCGCAAGCGTCAAGTCATCGCTGCGAATCGACGGGAAGCGCGCTGCCAGCGCGGCGCGATCGAGCAACTGCACATCCACACCGAGACTTGCCTGGGTGGCGGCATTGCGCTCGACAATCCGCGCCGCGCGCTGGTCCACCACGAACAGGTAGCCGCCGGGCTTCCAGCCGAGGTCGGGCGCCTCGCCATCGACTGCCAGGTGCTCGCCTGCGTGTGCAAAAAACGCCATGCTCGCCTGCGACATGCGGATGTTTTCCGGGCACGAGAACAAGCGCCGCACGCCGCCGGTGGCACGCGCGGTCGAGGCCAGCGCATAGGTGGGGTCGGGTTCGATCACCACGACCGCCGGCGCCTGCGGTGCGCGGCGCAGGAAATAGGCGGCGGCCGAGCCGATCGCTGCGCCGCCGATGATCACAATATCGGTATGTGGCATGTCGTGGGGTGGCGCGATGCGGCGCGCGGCGACCTTGGAAAACACTGAACAAGTCCCTGGCATTCGGACTTTCGAACAAACAAGCTCTTCGATTCAGCACCTTGCAAGAGCGGCTTTCCAGGGCCTGCGGACTGGTTCAGTGTTTCCCTTGCGTATTCCCTTATTCCACCCGGATTCCGGTGGCCTTGATCACCCGGGTATAGGCCGCCAGATCGGCGCGCATGCGCGCCGCAAATTCGTCCGCCGTGCCTCCCGCCACATCGATGCCTTGCGCGGCCAGCTTGTCGCGAATCGCCGGCAGCTTGAGCACGCGATTGAATTCGGCATTGATGCGCGCCAGCACCGGCCTGGGCGTGCCGGCGGGCGCCACCACACCCATCCAGAAATTCATCTCGACCCCGGGCACGCCGGCTTCGGTGAAGGTCGGCACCTCCGGCAGCACTGCCGACCGGGCACGCCCGACGGTAGCCAGCACGCGCAATTTCCCGCCCTTCAGTTGCGCGGCTACCGCCGGCAAGCCGGTGATGGTGAACTGCACCCGCCCGGCTACAAGGTCCGGCAAGGCGATGGCCATGCCCTTGTAGGGCACATGGGTGAAATCGAGCCCGGCGGCCAGCTTCAGCATTTCGGTTGACAGGTGATGCGGCGTGCCGTTGCCCGGAGTGGCATAGCCAAGCTTGCCCGGCCGCGCGCGCACGTGCTCGACGAATTCCTTGAGCGTCCTGACCGGAATCGCTTCTTCATTGATCACCAGAAAAAACGGCAGGCCGCTGGCATGCACCACCGCGTCGAAATCGCGCAGCATGTCGTAAGGCAGGCTGGCGTTCATGGCCGCCAGGATCAGGTAGCTGTCGTTGACCACCAGCAGGGTGTGACCGTCGGCGGCGGCGCGCTTGACGTATTCGGCAGCGATGCTGCCATTGCCGCCCGGTTTGTTTTCCACCACCACCGCGCCCAGGGTGTCGCGCATCTCGGCGCCCAGGGTGCGTGCCAGCACATCGTTGGCGGCACCGGCAGTAAACGGCACCACCAGGGTGATCGGCTTTTGCGGAAAGGTTTGTGCGCCGGCAACAGCGCAAAAAAAGAGCGTGACAGCTGCGAACAGACGCGACATGCGTGATCTCCTGAAGGACGGGATAAGGCTGCGGAATTGTACGGCCGGCGCCGGTTACAAAACTTTACATGGCGGAGACACACGCGCAACAACGCGGGCACAAAGTGCCATCCATCGGGCGAACCCGCCCTTCAATCCAGGAGTCATGAAAATGGAAACCCAGAACCTCAACCCCCAACCGGCCGGCGGCCATTGCCATCGCGGCGCTCACCGCGGCTTGCGTTTCGGTCGCGTGCTTTTCGTGATCGCCATCGCGGCTGCCGCCGGTTTCGCCGGCGGCTTTGCCGGCAAATCGTTCGCCCATGGCCCGTTTGGCCAGCGTGGCGGGTTCAGCGCCACGCTTGACCCCGCGCAGATGGACGAACGGGTCGAACGCATGGTCAAGCATTTCGCCGCGGAAGTCGATGCCACGCCCGAGCAGAAAGACAAGCTCGCCGCAGTGGCCAAGGACCTGGCTCGCGACATGGCACCGTTGCGCGACAAGTTGAAGGCAGCCCGGTCCCAGGGCATCGAACTGATGGCTGCGCCAACGCTTGACCGGGCGGCGCTCGAAAAGCTGCGCGCCGGGCAGATCGCCCTGACTGACAGTTCATCCAGGCGCATCACCCAGGCCCTGGCCGACGCCGCAGAGGTGCTGACGCCGGAGCAGCGCAAGAAGTTGGCGGAGCGCGCGCAAAAGTTTGGCGAGCGGCGCGGCTGGATGCGCGGTTAGGCGGCAAGTCGCCGTGATGCGCGGCAGTGCCGATGCGGGCACTGCCCGCGGCGCTACAAGCGAACCCGTTCGAAAGACAGTTGCCGGGGGTGACGGATTGCGAGCAAATGAATCACCTCGCGCGTGCCTCCCGTGGCGATCTGCCTGCCGCCGCATGTAAAGCAGAAGGACATACCGGTTCAGCCGCACCGGATCGATGCCGACGACGAACTCGCGGAGAACAAGAGCGATGAAATTGCGGAAGACAACAACGATGCTACAAGTTCGATCAGCGCATTGCGTGGTAGGGCAAAAGACGACAAGAATCGCTCGTCAGGGGCGAGTCGTGCCTGTGGCCACCCGGGCGGCAAACTTCCGCCGCCCAGGTGGCCACAGGC
>CAYYFR010000291.1:0-6247 GCA_964470865.1 uncultured Burkholderiales bacterium
CGCTTCGCTTGACGGACATTTCGGTCAAATTGACGAGTTGAAATAGTGGTGAAGCTTGCGGCGATCTCCGAGAATTGTTTGGTGAGGTCCACATTTTACGTATCGGCGTCGGTTGTCGTCGATAGTCAACTCAGCTTCCGAACGACCTGCCGAGCTCGCAACGGCTTAGTTGAGAGTTGGAGCGGCGCGCTCACTCGTAGGCGAATTGCGTCGCCGATGTCTCGCTGTTAACGGCGGTGCGAAAGCGAACATTTCTGGCGACGAAAATCGCAAACTTCCATGGTTGCAAGCGCGAAACTGCCGCGCTTGCAACCATGACAAAGTGTATCGCCCCTCCGCCGCGTCAAGGGTCCGCTACGCCAGGCTGCAAAAGACCGCAGCCTGCCCTTGACCCGGCTCCTGGGCTATCTGGCGAAACGCATTTTTCATGCCCGAAAAAAGCGCATCGCCATGTAGTGGCGGATTTGGACCGCCGTTCACAAGGCCACCACCGAGGCCTGCGCGTCGCGCTTGTCGTCCAGATAGCTGGCCACGCCGCGAATGCCGCCGCCGTTCGCCGGCCAGGAAAAGGCCACCACCTCTACGCCGTAGGTCTTGGCCAGCAGGTGGCAACGCTCGACCACGTCTTCGAGCGCACTGTTGAAGCCATGCACGAAGAAAACAATGTGCTTCGGATTGCCGCGGTCGGCCAGTGCTTGAGCGATGATCTTCCTGAAGGCATACTGGCTGGCGTACACCGGTGTCTGCATTTCAGTTGTGCCGTCTTGCGCGCGCGTGGGCGGCGGGCGGTCGATCCCCACCTCGGCCAGCATCGCATCGCTGACCGTATCGGGCAGCACCTGCACATTCCATTTGCGGCCTTTGCGCCTGACCTCAAGCAGACGCAGTTCTGCCGGTCCTTTCTCGTTGAAAGTTTCGCCCACGACGTCGAAGTCGTTGCCGTCTTCATTCCTGATGTTGCGATTGGTCGCGATGAACATGATTCCAGGCTCCCGATTTGCGTTGGAGCACACGAAAAACCGGCAGTCTATGCCGCCCGACCATTCCCTACCGAGCCGCACGCTCGCGCGCAAACGGATTCATCACCGCCACGCCGACGATGGTTTGCCCATGCTGCAAATCTTCGCTCGCCAGAACATCCGCGCCTGCCGCCTCCGCGGCCGCGAGAATCAGACCGTCCCAGAAAGAGATGCGCGCCAGATCCATGATTTCGCTGGCGCGCAGCACGTGTGCGGCGGAGGTGTCATGCCGCACCCACGACTCGTAGAGGCGAACGACATCGCGAGCCTGGGCGGTCCGCAACGGCATCGGGACCTTGCGGGTAACGTTGACAAAGAACTCCTGCAACACCTGCGCGCTCAGAACGCCACGCTTCTCGCGCCACAATTCGGCGAGCAGCAGCATTGACGCTTCACGTTTCTTTCCGGCCGCGGAATCGTAAGCGTAGATCAGTACATTGGAGTCGATGAAGACCAGCGGCTTAGCGCCGGGCATGTGCCTGCTCGCGAGCCAGGTAAGGGCCGCCGCCCAAGTCAAAGCCCTTTTCCATCAGCGCAAGCGCGTGACGCATGTTGATCTCATACTTGCGATCCGCATCTACACGAGAGGCGAGTTCGTCAGCCAGGAAGCTGCTGACACTCTGATGTTTCTTTGCGGCCAGTTGCTTGGCTTGTTTCAGTACAGCGGTATCGAGTGAAAGAGTGATGTTTTGTTTCATGGTGGGTTCCGCGCGCGCAGCAGAATGTGCGATTCACGTATTTTACGTGTTCCGCCGGCCGAGCAACCAAAACCAATTCAGTGACATCATCGGCGCTGTGGCGGCGCGGCCATGCAGGACTTGACTAGGAAGCCAGACGCACTACGTAACGTCAACCTCGTGAGCATTCGCCTCGACCCGTTTTTTCCATTGCAACAATTGCCGGCGTGCCCGGCGAAGGATACAAATATGCAGACTGGCAAACCACACCTGCTTCCGGCGCTGGCAGCGCTCTGCCTGGCCTTGCTCGGCACCACAACCAGCACCTCGGCCCAGGATGCCTGGCCCGGCAAGCCGGTGCGCATCGTCGTCCCGTTCGCGCCAGGCGGTAGCAACGACGTGATCGCGCGGCGGCTGGCTCAGCGCCTGACTACTACGCTCGGCCAGTCAGTCGTGGTGGACAACCGCGCCGGTGGCGGAAGCACTATCGGCGCGCACCACGTGGCGCCTTCGGCGGCCGACGGGTACACCTTCATGTTCGTCTCAGGGTCGCTGGCCACCACCGCGGCGGTGCAGAAGACGCCCTACGACCCGGTCAAGGCTTTCGAACCGGTCTCGCGTGTGGCGCGCGCCCCATTCGTGATCATTACGCGCCAAGGCTTCCGGGCGAAAACCGTAGCGGAGCTCATCGCCTACGCCAGGGCCAACCCGGGGAAGATCAACTACGGCAGCGCCGGCCTGGGCGACAGCACGCAGCTGGCCAGCGAGCTTTTCAACAACACGGCTGGAATCAAGATGACCGGCGTGAACTACAAGGGCATTTCGCCGGCGCAGATGGACATGTTGGCCGGACGCATTGACCTCGTCGTGACGACAATGGCCTCGGTCCGTGGCACGGCCACCGAAAACCTGCCGAAGCTGGCTTTCACCAGCGCCAAGCGGGACGCGGATCACCCCAACGTGCCGACCGTAAATCAGTCGGGCCTGGACTATGTGGTCGACGTCTGGTGGGGATGTTCGCACCCGCCGGATTGCGTCCTGCCATTCGCGAGCGGATGAATCGCGAGATCGCCGCAATCGTGATCGAGCAGGAATTCGCGACCTACCTCAAGACCGCTGGTGCCGTGCCCGCGCCCTCCACGCCCCAGGAACTGCGGGAGGACGTGGCCAAAGACGTGGCGCGGTGGACCGAAACGGCGCAACGTTCGGGTCTGCAGCAGAAGTGATGGCGACGCAACGATGACAGATCCTGGCAGGCCGGACCCGGAACAACGAGCGGGCCCGCTCACAGACATTCGCGCGATGCAAGGCCGGGCGGGCGAGCCCGCTATCGTGCACGACGCGGTGGTCGCATGACCAGCGAGTCGCAGCCAGCCGACGACCTGGCGGCAATGGAGCAGGCAGTCAACGCCATTTCGCTGCGCCTGCACGGCATAGCCAGCCGCACCGTTGGGACGCTTATCGCGTCCGAGGTGCTGCGCCTGAACGACGCAGTGCGTGCCGGCGCGGCCGGCCGCATTTCTTACAGCGCCCAGCCGGCCGATTTCGCGGCCCTGTTGCTCGCGAGCGCTGACCCTTCCAACGCCCGCGAGGACACGTGAGCACCGCTGCCGAAGCACTGTCTTGGCCGATTGCGCAGGTTGCGGCGCACTTGCGCGACAGCACGTTCAGTTGCGAGGAACTGACGCTCGCGGCGCTGGAACGTGCGCAGAAACAGCAGCCCATCCTGTATGCCTTCATCGAGATCACTGCGGCGGATGCTCTGGCCCAGGCCCGCGAATGCGATCGCGAGGCCGCGCTGGGCCGATGGCGCGGCCCATTGCATGGCATTCCGCTGGCCGACAAGGACTGTTTTGAGCTGGAAGGCCGGTCCATGACGGTCGGATCGCGCGTCATGGATCCGCAGCCGGGAGGCCGCACGGCCACGGCCCTCTTGCGGCTGAAAGCAGCGGGGACGGTGGACCTGGGCCCGCTGAACATGAATGAGATGGTGGCTGGCCCGACCGGGCAGAACCCGCATTTCGGCGACTGCCGCAACAGTGTTGATCCGTCGCGAATCTCCGGCGGATCTTCGAGTGGCTCCGGTACCGCGGTAGGCGCGGGCCTGGTGTTCGGCTCTCTCGGATCCGACACCGGCGGTTCGATCCGTCTGCCGGCCTCGATGAACGGCCTTTTCGGCCTGAAGCCGACCTATGGCCGCGTGTCGCGGTCCGACTGCTTTCCGCGCGCAATTTCGCTCGATTGCGTGGGCCCGCTGGCACGTTCGGCCCACGACTGTGCCTTGCTGCTGGAGGCGGTTGCCGGCTGGGACCCACAGGATCCGAGCAGCCTCGCCGCGCCGGTGCCGGAGTACAGCCGGCGGCTGGAGCGCGCCGGCGCCGGCATCCGGATAGCCGTGATAGCCACTTTCGTTGACTATGACGCGCAGGTGCAGGAGGCGTTCACGAGACTCGTTGCAGCAGCCTCGGCGCGGTATGGCGCCGCGCGCGAAGTGGCGTTCGATGGTCTGGGCGCCTGCAATGCCATGGGAGACATCATCTCGAAGGTCGAGGCCGCCACCCTGCATGGCCAGTGGATGCGCGAGCGCCCCTATCGCTACTCGCAGGCCGTTTACTCGCGCACGGAGCCGGGCCTGCATGTGCCCGCTGTTCACTACGTCGAAGCGACGACTGCGCGAGCGTCGGTGCTGCAGGAGTTCCTGCAAGGCACGATGGGCAAGGCTGATGTTCTGCTGTGTCCCACCGTTCCGGTGCCGGTGCCCACCCGCGCCGAGGCCGACATGGAAGGCTCAGGCAAAGTGTTCGGAGTGGTCGCTCGGCTCACGGCGCTGACGCGGCCGTTCAGCTATCTTGGCTTGCCGGTGCTGACCATGCCGACGGGCCGCGATGGCAACGGCATGCCGATGGAGGTGCAGTTGATCGGCCGTCCTTTCGGCGAGGCCCGCCTGCTGTCGGTGGCGCAGGCACTGGCAACGGAAATTGGGTGGAGCGCGTAGGCCCCAGGAGAATTCGCCTGACACCGGGCAGTAGTACCTGAGCCAAGCCGATCAGGCGGTGCTCGCACGGGGCAAGTTCGACCGACGCATGGGCTACGGAGAGCGGCCTGCCGTCATGGCGATCGTTGCCCAACACTACAAGGTTGGCGAGACGGGCAGCGATGCACAATGGCCCTCGAGTTGCGGCGACTTCGGCTCGCCCAGGTGACCGGGAATCGCCTTGATCATCGTCGCTTCCGTGATGAAGCCGATGATCCGCATCTGGCCACCGCACTAGGGACACAGCAGAGGCAGCACCTCGTAGACGCGCGCCAGCGGCAGCGCCCGGCCGTAGCGGGCAGTTTTGCGATGCACGGGCTCTGCCGGGGCCGCTTCCGGCAGCGTAAAAGAGTCTGTGCCCAACCACACAGATCCTGCAGCACTCAGCCCATGCACCGGAAACCCTCGCCTGCACCTGCTCGTCTGCAGCCGGCAGGCGCGCAAGACGTATCCGCACCCTGCCGATAGCCTCCGGTTCGCGATATCGCTTCGCTGTGTGCGTCGCAGAACAGAACAGGTGTGCAAGTGCGGCAAGAATGTCGGATCCCGATCGTGGAGTTCATCATGCGCATTCGCTTCTTGCCGGTACTGGTCATCGCCTCGTTTGGCTACTGCGCCGTATCCGCGCAGACCGTCCAACCCGAACCCGACCGCAACACAGCGCCGACCCTAGCCGATCCTGACCGGGCCAGCCAACATTGCACCACGGCCGGCCTGGCGGACGGCGAACCCGTCCGCTGTCCTGACGATGTGATCAGCAACGGACCGCGACCGCGGCCGCCGCAGGTACCAGTCGTCCCGCGAGCCAAACCCGTTACAGGCCCGGCAACCGGCTCTGGCGGCGAAAGCACCGCTCCCGGGAGTATCGGCAAGCCGCCGGTGCCGGGCAGCGCACCGGCAATTTTGCGGTGAGGAAAGCGACACGCATGCCTCTCGAAATTCGTTGAAGGCGCTTGGGCACCGAAAGCACCCACTGGCGCACCGGCAAGCGCAGAATGACATGGTCGACCAGATGCGCGGCGATCTCCACCATGCGGCGGGTGGTGCAGGAGGACGCCGCGACATTTGCGGAACGGCACGCCGCTCGCCTGCACTTTGCTGCCCGGCCCCTGGCCGACATTGACAATGCGGGCGTCCGGGTGATACTGCAGGCTGTTCCTTGAGACTGGTTGGAGGAATGGCTTTAACAGCGCGCCGTCTTTATTCACTTCAGCGAGAGTCGCTAGTCGGTGCCCACAAGGCGAGCGTCGCGTTGAACTCGGCCGCATGAAATACCCTTGCGTCCGCTCCCGTTGCATCGTCGGCGAAGCGTCCGAGCCGAGCCGCACAGCCGAAGAAGCCCCGTGCTGGCAAGCCGCCCACGCCACTTGCTGATGACCATTGGCGCGATGAAGGGGCGGTCGGCGGCCGCGTCCTCAGCCATGAGCTGCTCGAGCGCCTCGGTGACTTGATGAATAGTGTCCGGAGGCAACAGCAGCAGCCCTTTGGCCGCCTCCCGATAGGTGATCGGCAAGCGC
>CAYYFR010000292.1:0-6192 GCA_964470865.1 uncultured Burkholderiales bacterium
CACCTGGCCACGGCATGCAGGCAAACAAGAAAGTCACAATCGGATAGTGCAAGAGGTACAGACTGAACGATGCGCCAGCCAGCCATCGTACCGGAACTGCGATACGCGACAGCAGTGGCGTCATCCGGCGCGCTGCGGCATTGAACCCGACTAAATGAACAACGAAAACCGCTGCGACGAAGTAATCCTGCGCAAGGGTCGGGCGCTTGACAAGAAATGTCAAAGAATTCGACGGTCGTCCGAATTTCCAGGCAATCGCTTCGTACGTCAACCATGCGCCAACCGAAGCACAGAGAAGCATGAGTCCGGCACGCTGGCCGACAAGTTCACGCTTGCAGCAATGATAGGCGGCGACGCCGGCGAGCCAGATCGGCAACAGCAGCAGGATCGAAGGTCCGACCGCCAGCAACGCGAGCGAGACTGCGGCAATGCGCCAAGGCCCTGTGGCAAAGATCGCCAAGCCAAAGATCAGATAGTAGGGAACTTCGTATCCGAGCGACCAGAAAGGTACGTTCGATCCTTGACGAACATGCAGTCCCCAGAATTCGTTGGTGAAGCTGAGGCCTGAAAAAAGGCGCCACAAAGAAAGATCGCCGTTGAAACCCCAGGTTCCAGCACTGTAGTGCGTGGGAAACAGGCGATTTCCAACCAGGTCCAGCACCGCAGTCAACGCCAACGCCGGCAACACTACCGAATAGATGCGCGCCGCCCGACTGATGCAGTAGTCCGCCGCCGCAGTCTGGCGCCCGTGCGTGGCATGCGCGATCACGAAGCCGGACAAGACAAAGAAAACGATGACGGCTTCATCGGCATACGGCTGGACTTGCCACAACAGACCGGCACTCAGGTGTTGCAGGGAGTAGTGAGAAATAAATACGGTCAATGCGGCCACAAAACGGATCGCATCGAGATAAATCGACACATGGTCTTTCAAGACCGCCTTCTTTCAGAATACTGCACCGAATCAAGCTGCGCGGGCTGGACAGTGGGCGGAATCAAAGGCGCCAGTCGGCGCCCAAGTCTGCGTGCAACGCCAGGAAGCTGCCGGCAGCATGACCGCGCCATGTAAACTATAACGTCAACATAACAGCGGCCGTGGTTATTATCTCGCGCGGCGATTTGCGGCCCGCTGCCGTCATCTTTCATGTCATTAGAAGAATCGCATGGATTTCTCGATCATTATCGCCTCGCGCAACCGGCCCGTACTCGTTCGCGAGGCCATCCAGTCAGTGCTCGCGCAGACCCATCCCTCGTTCGAGATCATACTGGTCAACGATGGGTCGGACGGCGAGCATGCCGCCGCCTACGCCGCAATCCGGCAAGAACTCCCGGCAACCGCCAGATTTTTCGACATCCAACATACGCGCAAGGGCCATGGCCAGAGCTACGCATTGAACCGCGGCGCGGAACTGGCCCACGGCACCTTCCTCTGCTTCCTTGACGACGATGATTTCTGGACCGATCCAGGGCACCTAGCCCGCGCCTGGGCGGCCTTTGCGGCAGCAGGCTCTCAGACCGAGGTGTACCTGGCCAACCAGAAGGCCTATCTGTCCGGTGTGCTCATCAACGAGCCGCTGTGGCTGGAAACCCTGGAGCAACACCTCAAGGCCAGGAGCGCCCCGGCCCACGACGGCGTGTATGCCGTAAGCGTCGAGGACCTCATGGCGTGCACCGGCTTCGGCCACCTCAACACCTCGATCGTCAAACGCGGGCTTTTCGAGCGCATCGGCGGCCTGGACGAAAACATCCGCTACGAGAACGATCGGGATTTTTTTCTCAGGCATATCGATCAGGCGCGCGGCATCCTGTATTCCCCGCGCTTCGTCTCACACCACAACGCACCAGACCCGAGCAAAGCGCTGAACATGTCGACGACCGTCTCCTACCTTGAAAAGACGCTGTTCCGGACCTATGTGTGGAACAAGGCGCGACTATTCTGCGCTTCGCCGGCGATTCGCGAGGCAGCCACCCGCGGCAAGGGCGACACCCTGCGCCAGATCGCAATCCGCCTGCTCGCAGACGGGCGCCCGGCCGCAGCCTTCCACTTCGCGCTCGAAGCCCTCGGTGCCCGGTTTTCATTCAAGTGGCTTGCCTATTGCGGCTACCTCGCCTTGCGGGCCGCAGTCGGCGGCCAGCAACGCTGAAGCACAAGCACAGCGCAAGGTATAAGGTGCGGGCAGTGGACCAGGCGCACACGGAATTTCAAGGAAAACCAGGTGAACCCGCGCCGACACTGTCGGTGGTGATACCGACTTTCGGCGTGCGTTCAACGACACTGCTCAGGCGCACCCTGACGAGCCTGTCGCAGGAACAGCGCCCCCCCGGCTTGAGGGGAGTCTTCGTTGTAGAGAACGGGCCGCGGGCCGACGCACAAGCCGTATGCGCGGAGTTTGCCGAAGGCCTTCGGCCCGTATACCTGTATTCGCCGATCACCGGTGTATCGCATGCGCGCAATCTTGGGGCCCGCCATGCCAAGGGCGAAATGCTGCTCTTCCTTGACAACGACATTCGCCTGTCCGGCACTACCCTTGCAGCATATGCCAGTGCATTCGCAAATTTCGGCACCGGATGTTTTTTTGGCGGGCCGGTCCACATCGACTACGAAACCGCCCCCGCTCCGGAGCTGCTTCCTTTCATGCCCGACTCAGTGCGAGGATTCGCCCTCGCGCCGAGGCAGGCACAAGCGGTTGCGTCGAACCAACGTTTTCTCGGAGCCAACCACGCGATGCCCAAATGGGCTTTCGATCGCCTTGACGGGTTCGACCTACAAGGTGCGACGGGATCAAACGATGGCGGCATCGGTGAAGAAACTCGCCTGCAGGATCGCCTGTTCCAGATCGGCCTGCAGGGCGTATACGTACCCCAGGCCGCCGTCTGGCATTTCGTACCGGCGCACGCTTGCGACCTTGCCTGGTTAAAGCAGCGCTATGTGCGGTATGGCAAAACCGAGGCGCTGTTAGCCCTTGCCGCCGAACCGGTAGCGCCGGCGTTGCTGGGCGTACCGCGCTGGCTGGTGCGCGCGTGCATCGAGAACCTGTTGCTTCGCCTGCGCCTCGCGCTATGCCGCGCACCGCGCGCCGCGGGTATTGGCGCTGCGCTCGATGCGCAACGTCTGGCCGGCAAAGTAAGTGTCTATCGAAACCGACAGCGCGCCGGTTAGCGAGGTGAACCGGGTGTCCGGAAACCTAGTACCGGCTGACATCTTTTCAGCCACTGCCCGCCCTTCACGGATGCCGCCGCTCGATCATTTGTGTCACACGCCGCGCCATCTGCGCCGGCAGAATGTTCTTGAGCAAGACCGGCAATTCTTCAGTCACCGGATGGCGCAGGCCAATCACGCAAGCCGTCCACAGCAGGCCCTCAGCCAGACCGACCAGAAGCAGGCGCAGGAACAGCGGCCACTCGAATGGCATGAGCAGATGCAGCAGCATTGCCAGCGCAAGGCATGCGCCACCGGCGACGAGGCTTTGCGCATGCGCGGCCGCCGCCAGGCGCAAGGTAAATCCGAGATACCTGGCTAGCAGCACGATCGCCACCGGAAAGGTGACGATGTCGGCAATGCAGATGGCGATCGCAAAGGTCATCAGGTCGTCGGCCCCCAACAGCAGCACCAGCACGACGCGCACCAGCAACGAACTGCCCGACACCAGCGCCGAAAGATAGGGGCGGCCCACCGCCATCAGGGCCGGCGACGTCAACGCGTAACCGACGCGCACGGCGCTATGAATGCAGATCACCAGTACCAGAGGCGCAGCCTCGACCCAGGTGGCGCCGTACAGCAGGCGAATCACCTCCTCGGCAAATACCGCAATGACCGCGTACACCGGCCAGGCCAGCACGGTCAAGTAGCTGGCTGACTTGGCCAGCATCGGACCCAGGGGCACGTTGGCATGGTGATTCCGCGCGATATACGGCAAGGCGTTGTAGCTGATGGTCGGGCTGATGATCTGCGAAAGAACGCCGACCAGGCCGTTGGCGCGACTGTACAAACCCACCTGGTATGGGCCGGCCAATTTGCCCAGCATCAGATCGGGCAGGGCTACATTGGCCATCATCGCCAAGTCACCAACCATGGCACCGCTGCCGAAGCGCATCAGACGGCGCCAACCGCGAAACGAGGGCAAAAGGGGTATGTGGTCGGGTCGCAGATACAGATAGGCCGCGATCGAGAAAATCAGGTTTGCCACATTGGCCCACGCCAGCGACATGTAGCTATGGCCATGCAGCGCCAGCCCGATACAGGTGCTCGCATGCACCACGGTACCCACGATATTGACCATCGCCTGAGTACCGGCCTGCAGGTCACGTGCCAAGAGGGAGTGAAAATAGGAGGCGAAGGGCACCAGCGCGAAGCTGATGGACAACACGCGCAGCACCGCGCCGATGCCCGGCTGGTTGTAAAACGCCGCCAGGGTATCGCTCACCAAATACAACAACAGTGCCAGACTCCAGCCGGTGGTGATCAGCAAGCCCAGGCCGGAGCGTTTGGTTTCACGCGTCAAGTCCTTTTCCTGGCGCAGGTAACTGGAAACGCCGAAATCGCGAAAAACCGCCGCGATATTCACAAACACCACGGTAATCGAGAAGATCCCGACTTCCGCCGGTGTCAACAGCCTTGACAGCACCACGATTACACCAAACCCGACCACGGTGGTGAAATTGGTCGACAGGAAGGTGACAAAAAGCGATTTGCGTAGCTGCACTGTGCGGAATTCGTAGCGAAGGTGGGGGCAAGCGACTAAAGCGCCGGTTTATACTACACATCATGACGTTAAACGCCATCGATGAAGCGACGATCAGCCTGGTGATTCCGTCTTATAACCGGGCGCAGTTGATCGGCGAGACCATCGATGCCGCGCTTTGCCAAACCCGCCCTTTCGCGGAAATTCTCGTCATCGATGACGGCTCTACCGACAACTCCCTTGACGAACTCGAAAAATTCGCCGGTTGCATCCGCGTCATGTCCACCGCCAACCAGGGCGTGCAAGCCGCGCGCAACGCGGGGGCCATGGCGGCACGTGGCAGGTACCTTGCATTTTGCGATTCAGACGACATTCTTGAACCAGGGTTCGCGCAAACATTTGCGCTGGCGCTCGAAGCTGTTCCCCAACTTGACATTTTTTACTGCAATTTCGTTGAATTCGGACCTCTTGCCGACCGCCGCGATCGCTTTTCCCTGGCGCCGCCCGGCTATTTCGACGGCGCATGCGATAGCGCCGGTCTGCTCACAGATATACCCGATCTGTACCTGCGCTCGGCCATGTTCCAGACCCTGTACGCAAGCGGCATGACTGTCCGCAAGGCCTTCTTTGACCGCCTCGGTGGCTTCGACCCCGCGTTTCGCGGCGTCGGCTCCGAAGACTGGGAATTCACGCTGCGCGCGATTTCACAGGGGCGCCACGTGGTATGCCGGCGCGCCCTGGCGCGTGTGCGCAAGCATCCTGCCAACCAGTCGCGCGATTCCCTGCGCCAGTTTTCCGGTGAGGCGCGGGTTCTTGAGCATGGCTTGCGGCATCATCCGGGTGCCGGCAAATACAGGGATGCGATTGAAGACGCCATCCAGAATCGACGCCTGCATAGCTTCAACCTGGCTTTCGCGCGCGGTAATTTTCCGCTTGCACGCGAACTCGCCCGCGGCCTGCCCCGTGTGCCTCATGGCTTCAATTTCCGGCTCAAGTACATGATCGCCAGCCTGCCCGGTTTTTTTCGCACTCCATTGTGGCGTTTGAGCCAGCAGAAGTTCGTGCGCAGTGATCGCCATAACCGCGAGGCAGCCTGATGGTTGCTTTACGCGACCGGCTGGTTGTGCGCGACACGGGCCTGCGGGCATGTCATCCAATGATCGGCGGCCATCGCGCCGCGCCTGCGCCCGGGGATGCCGTTGCCGGTTGACCGCAAAGCGCTGGTCGTAGGCGACGACACGCGCAGTTTTCTGGCTACCTTGCGTTCGCTGGGACGGCAGGGCATCGAAGTGCATGTGGCACCCTACGACCACAGCGCGCCGGCCTTGCGTTCCCGCTACATCGTAAAAGTCCACGCGATCCCGTATTACCTGGGGGATGGCAAGGCCTGGCTTGAAGCCATGCGCGCCCTCCTGGCGGCCGAGCGTTTCGACCTGATCATTCCATGCGAAGAACGCAGCCTGCTGCCGCTCATGCGCCACCGGGCAATGTTCGAGCCGGCATGCCGGCT
>CAYYFR010000293.1:0-6090 GCA_964470865.1 uncultured Burkholderiales bacterium
GGCGTCGACCTGATTTTCTTCGGCGTCATGATCGCGCTCAACCTGCAAACCTCGTTTCTCACCCCGCCGTTCGGCTTCGCCCTGTTCTACCTGAGGAGCGTGGCGCCGAAGGCCGACTACACCGACAAGGTCACCCGCGCGCGGATTCCGGCCCTCAAGACCGGCGACATCTACAAGGGCGCGGTCGCCTTTGTGGTGCTGCAGGTGATCATGGTGGTCGCGGTGGTTATGAAGCCGGAGATCATCACCTCCGGTCTGGGCGAGCAGAAGAAGCTCGATGTCGACAAGGTCAACATCAACATCACCGTACCCGACAAGGAAGACGACGAGCCACCGCCGACAATGAAGTAGATTTGCAACCGCCGGTCGCCGGCGCGTACTGCGGCGTTTGCGGCCGGTAGTCCAACCAAAAGGAGAACTGCACGTGAACCAGCCGACCCAAGTGCAAGCCCTTGCCGACTCGCGCCGTCCGGTGGGTGGCCTGTCGATCGTCTCAGGACCGCGCCATCCGGAACTGTCGGAGCAGACCATCGGGCGCTGGCTCGACCATACCGCCGAGGCTCTTCCAGGCCGCACCGCTTGCGTGTTCCGGGCCGAGAACCTGCGCTGGAGTTGGGTGGAGTTGCGCGATCAGGCCGACCGCCTGGCCGGCGGACTGTTGCGCCTGGGCTTCAAGCGCGGGGATCGGCTTGGCATCTGGGCACCCAACCGCAGCGAATGGATCCTGGCGCAGTACGCCAGTGCGCGGATCGGCGTCATCCTGGTCAATATCAACCCGGCCTACCGGTTGACCGAGCTGGAGTACGCCCTCAACAAGGTGGAATGCCGCGGCATCATCACAGCGCCAGGGTTCAAGTCGGGCGACTATGTCGCGATGCTGCAGGCGCTGGCGCCGGAGTTGTCGCGCAGCCTGCCGGGCGTGCTTTCGAGTGCGCGCCTGCCGCACCTGCGCTGCGTGATCCGCATGGGCACCGAACGAACCCCCGGCATGTTCGGTTTCGGGCAGGTGCTAGCCATGGGCGACGAAGCGGCGGTGATGGAGGCACGTGCCTTGAGCAACGCCCTGACGGCCGACGACCCCATCAACATCCAGTTCACCAGCGGCACCACCGGCGCTCCCAAGGGCGCCACGCTGACCCACCGGAACATCGTCAACAACGCCATTTACGTGGCCCAGGCGATGGGTCTCGGCCAGGACAGCCGGCTTTGCGTTCCGGTTCCGCTCTATCACTGCTTCGGCATGGTGATGGGTTCACTGGCCTGCGCCGTCACCGGCGGCGCAATGGTGTTTCCCGGCGAAGGATTCGACGCGCCGGCCACCCTCGAGGCGCTCGACGCCGAACGTTGTACCCACCTGCATGGCGTGCCCACCATGTTCATCGCCATGCTTGATGCGCCCGGATTCGCCGCTTGCGACTTTGCCAGCCTGCGCGGCGGCATCATGGCCGGCTCGCCTTGTCCGATCGAGGTGATGAAGCGGGTGGTGTCGGAAATGCACATGCGCGAAGTGACCATTGCCTACGGCATGACCGAGACATCGCCGGTTTCGTTCCAGTCCTCCACCGACGATCCGCTCGAACTGCGGGTGGCGACGGTCGGCCGCGTCCAGCCCCACCTGGAGGTCAAGATCGTGGACGGGGACGGACGCGTCGTGCCGGTGGGCGTGGCCGGAGAAGTCGCTACCCGCGGCTACTCGGTGATGCTGGGCTACTGGGGCGACCAGGAGCGAACCGTAGAATCCATCCGCGACGGCTGGATGCATACCGGCGACCTCGCAACGCTCGACGAGAATGGCTATTGCAACATCGTAGGCCGGGTCAAGGACATGCTGATCCGCGGCGGCGAGAACGTCTACCCGCGCGAAGTCGAAGAGTTCCTGTTCACGCACCCGGCGGTCGCGCAGGCCCAGGTGTTCGGGGTGCCGGATTCGAGGTACGGCGAGGAGGTCTGCGCGTGGATCGTCCTCAAACCTGGCGTCGACGCGACCGAAGCGACGGCAGCGGACATCCGCGCGTTCTGCCGCGATCGCATCGCCCACTACAAGATACCGCGCTACCTGCGCTTCGTAGGCGAGATCCCGATGACGGTGACCGGAAAAGCGCAAAAGTTCATCATGCGCGAGCAAATGGTGGCCGAGCTTGGCTTGAACGAGGCGGCAAGCGCCTGACCTGCCTGCATGCAGGGCGCGGTATGCAAGGTGGGCAGAAGAACTTGAGGGTCGAACGTGCGTTTGCGAACATGTGACGTCGTAACCGTAGAACTATTGCGCAGGCCCGGTCGCGGCGCGCTCGACGCAGCGCGAGACATAGTTGCCGAAGAAGCGCTTGGTCAGCTCATCGTTCTTGAACAATGGCGTACCGGTAAACCCGATGAATGCCGCGTTCGGCAGCGCCAGGCGCATGTTGCGCGCCAGTTTGCCTGCCTGTGTGCGGTGCGCCTCGTCCGAAATGACGATGATGTCGTCGCGCTCGCTGTACGGCTCGCCCGGTGTCACGTCTTGATTGAACTTGTGAATCAGGCTGAACAGGTAGCAGTGGTTCTGTTGCAGCAGTTGCTGCAGGTCGCGGCCGGAGCCGGCGCGTGGTGTCTGGTCGTCCGCCACGCCGCAGCCGACGAAGGTTTTGTAGATCTGGCTGTCGAGATCCTCGCGGTCGGTCATCAGCACGAAGGTAAAGTTGCCTTCGACGGTACGACGCACCTTTTCGGCGAAGAAGGCCATCGAATACGATTTGCCGCTGCCCTGGGTGTGCCACACCACGCCCAAGCGGCCGAGATCGGGATGCGCGCGTTCCACGATCTCCAGGGTGCGCGGCGCGGGGCTGCCTGGCACAAGATATTGCGCGGTCGCCTCCGCCGCTCTCGGGTAAGGCGCTCGGGAATCGTTGGCCGCAAGGTCGGGCTCCGGCAACGGCAATTCGATGATGCGATGCTTGAGCCGCTCGCCTGCCGGAAACCGCCGCTTGATTTCTTCTTGCCGCACGACGGCAGCGACCGCCTGGTTGACGCCCAGCAACTGATGGTTGCGTGCGACGACCTTGCGCACGGCCCCGGCCTTGCTGGCATCGAA
Source organism: uncultured Burkholderiales bacterium (assembly GCA_964470865.1). Taxonomy (GTDB): domain Bacteria; phylum Pseudomonadota; class Gammaproteobacteria; order Burkholderiales; family JAEUOS01; genus JAEUOS01. Next base: position 3,068 of record CAYYFR010000293.1, read on the forward strand.
GAGAATGAAGTTCTCGATGATGTCCAGCAGCCGGTCCTTCGCCAACATGTCGTTGAGCAACACCGCGGCCGCGACGTCTCCTTGGTCCTGCTCGTGCAGACGCTTCCATTCACCGAAGTGTTCCCAAGTGCTGGTGATCGAACCGAAGCGCGCGTTGTGGCCGTTGCTGACGATCAGAAAAGCGTTGTGATGAAACGCATGCGCGATGACGTTTTCGTCCAGGTAGTCCCGCAGGTTGCCATCGAACCCGGCGCGGATGTTCTTGTACACCGCCTTGAGTTCGATGAACACCAACGGCAGCCCGTTGACGAAGCACACCAGATCGGCACGGCGGTTGTAGTTTCGCGTACGCAACCCGGTGATCTTGAGTTCGCGCACCGCAAGGAAGCGGTTGGCGCCAGGGTTGCGGAAATCGATCACCGCCGCTTGAGCATGCCGAATCTGGCCCGATGGTTCCCGATAACTGACCGGTACACCGTCGCGAATCAGCTTGTTAAACGCCTGGTTGTGCTGAAGCAGTGACCGGGAATAGTCGTGATGCGTGAGCTTGGTCACCGCTTCGTCGATGGCCCCGGCCGGCAACTGCGGATTGAACTTGACCAGCGCCGCCCGCAGATCGCGCACCAGCACCACGTCGCGTTCGCTCGCGCGACCCAGCGTGCTGGTGGGGCCGAAGGTCTCCTGGTTCCATGCGTAGACGCTTTCCCAATCCAGAACCTTTTCCAGATGCTCGGCAAATGTGGCCTGGACCAGGCGGTCTTCGCTATTGATGTTGGTGTAGGCCATCGGGTGCTTTGGCTCAGCCTTTGGCTCGCTTTGGCTCACTAGGTGGGTTTTTGTGCCAAACAAATTATATGTAAATCAAAGACTTATTGATACATGACAGACAGCTTTGGCCCACTTTATTAAGAAAATCGAGCCAACTACACGCGGTTTGAGCCAAAGGAATCGGGCGCACAGAATTTTCCGGGAGTCTCTTCAAACCCCCTCGCCTATTGGACAAATCAGCCCTTCATAAACAACATTTGCCTGAATTACGCTCTTTAGAAAACGATTAAGAATCATATAGTTATGAATATAACTTGGCCCGCGATAATTGACTCTCATGCCCATTACCGCACCTTTTGTCCTTTAGATTCATGATCGGACAAGCGGTAAAGCCGCCACCGGCGCTCTCCCGAGTGAGTGACCTCGCCCGCGTCGCCAAGCTCATTTAAGGCCCGAACGATGTACTTGGCCGAAATTTCAGTCCCCACGCGCTTGTTGATGTCCACGCGTGACGAATCGGGGTACCTAGACAAATCCTCCAGGATCAACGCTCGCAAGCGGTAAGGCTCGATGCGCAACAGGGTTGTTGGCAAACCGAGATCGGCACTACTCAACAGCGCCGGTTCGACAAAGTAGCGCATTGCCCGCGTGCGCCCGGCGAATCCCACCAACCCGAACGCCTGCAAGCGTCCGAGCCAAACGCGAAGGTCTTCTTTGAATTGCGTCTCAAGCACCACGCCCAATTCCTTGGCAGTCATGCCTTCTGTCTGCGCCAGCGCCCCGAGCACAATTCGCTCCCGCTGCGTCAACTGGAAGCGCTCATCCGCATCCGCCAAAAGTCGCAGCACAGCAGGCCGGACGATACGCCGCTGGATCGTCACCTTCACCCAGTCCGCGCCTTCCTCCGGCACCGGCGCCGGGCGTCCCTGCGAAAGCAGGCGGTCGTACATCAGGTCGAAACCGCTGCCCTCGCGCTCCATCAATTTCAGGTCGTGAAACACCCGTGCCAGTCCATCGTTGCGACGACGGCTGGCATGCAGGATGTTGCGCGGCGTCACCCCCAACGGCAGGCGGCCAGGATTCACCACTTCCAGCCGCTCCGGATGCAGATTGAGATAAATGTCGCCCTGCTGCGTATACGGCCGATGCACCAGCGCATTGACCAGCAACTCGCGCACCACTTTTTCGTCATAGGCCGGCACGCTGCGCCGATATAAACCTTCGGCCACCTCGTAGCTCTCACGGAAATCCGGCACCTCGCGCCAGATCGCGTCCATCAGCTCGATGGGCGACAACGCGCAGTCGTCCCATACCCACTTGTTGATCTTCAGCCCTTTCTCGTCGTACTTGATCGCCTGCACCAGCGGTGCCGTGCCGAGCATGCGCCGGTCCGCCGCAGTGCCAAGCAGCAACACGCCAAGATGCGTCAGCTTCTCGCCCGCGGCAAGCCCGTAGTGCGCCAGCAACTCGTCGGCCGACTTCTCCTTGACCGAATCCTTCACCCGGTCCGAGTCACGAATGCCCTGCACAAACGCTGCGACCTTGCCTGCATCTCCGGCATCACGCCGAACCCGACTTTCCAACGCCTCCCATGGCCGCCCCGGCCGCTCGTTGGCCAAACGCAGCACGTCGTCACCCAACACCGGCTGACACGTATCGCCCACCCGCAAAAAGAAACGCCCGTCACTCGTCGAGGCCACGCCTGGCGATCGGTCAATCATAAGCTCAATGAATTCACTACCATTGGCAGCGCGACGCAAACTCGGCAGCGCCTGCACGTTCACCGTTAGTTCACCGATGCGCTTGCGCAATCGATCCAGCAATTCCGGTGAGACCGTCTGACGATCGGGCGGCAGCGCTTCGCCATCCTCAAACCCGATCAGCAACCGGCCACCGGCTCCATTGGCGAAACACACGCAGTCCTTCGCCAACTCGGCCATGTCGGCGGCCTTGCCGGTGATGGCACGCAGGGACTTGCGGTCGGCATGCTGGTCTTCGAGCGTCATACAACGGGTTCGCCGTTCATCAGACGCGGCAGCAGGAGGTCGCGAGCGGTGCGGAGCTTTTGGTTTGAGAACGACAACGTCTTCAACTGCGCGACTACCGGCTGAAACAGCCCCTCGAATGTTTGCAACAATCCAAGGGGTGGCACCGGCACTGGATAGGTTTGCATCTGCTTCCAATCCGCGCGCGGCATCTTGGATCCTTCCTTCATCTGCTGCGCGGTTACGGCAATAAATGCGTCGCTGGATACA
>CAYYFR010000294.1:0-6089 GCA_964470865.1 uncultured Burkholderiales bacterium
GACGGCCAGGTTGGCTACAATCGTTGCCGTGACGCACCCAGTGCAGGAGAACTTTCATGCCCTCGTTCGATATCGTGCTTGAAGCCAACATGGTCGAAGTCAAGAATGCGCTGGAACAAGCCAACAAGGAGATTTCCACGCGCTTCGACTTCAAGGGATCCGACGCGCGCGTCGAGCAAAAGGAACATGAACTGACCGCCTTCGCGGACGACGAATTCAAGTTGGGACAGGTGCGCGACGTGCTGGTGGGCAAGATGAGCAAACGTTCGGTCGACGTGCGGTTTCTGAACATCGGCACGCCCGAGAAAATCGGCGGTGATCGCATGAAACAGTCGATCACGATCAAGAACGGCATCGAATCGGAGCTGTCGAAAAAGATCGTGCGCCTGATCAAGGACAGCAAGATCAAGGTGACTGCCAGCATCCAGGGCGATTCGGTGCGGGTGACCGGCACCAAACGCGACGATCTGCAGGCGGTGATCGCGCTGGCGCGGCGTGACATCATTGAAGTGCCGCTTACCTACCAGAATTTTCGCGACTGACATCATGTCCAGGCATGGGCCAGCGGCATTCCTCAGCGCGGCGCGGCGGATCGGCAGCTTGACTGCCGCCATGGCGTTGCTGGTCGCACTGCCCGCCGCAGGGGCCGCCAGCGTCAGCGTGGTCGGACTGTTTCCGGGCAAGGCGCTGGTGTCGATCAATGGCGCTGCGCCGCGCGCGCTTGCGGTCGGCCAGAAAACCCCCGATGGCATCACGCTTTTGGCCGCCGCGGCCGACAGCGCCACTTTCGACATCGGCGGCCAGCGCCGGGTGCTGCGCATGGGCGAGGCCTGGACGGCGGCGGGTGGCGCCGGCGCCGCACCTGCCAGCGCCGCCGCCACCGGTACCAGCGTGGCGCTCGCGCCCGACGGCGCCGGCCACTACATCACCGTGGGTGCGATCAACGAGCGTGCGGTCAAGTTCTTCGTCGATACCGGGGCCTCGCTGGTGTGGATGTCGGCCGAGGTGGCCAAGCGCATCGGTGTCGACTATCGGCGCGGCACGCAATTCACCGTCACCACCGCCGGTGGCCCCAAGCAGGCCTTCGCGGTGAAGTTGGCCAGCGTTCGGGTGGGCGGCATCACGCTGACCGATGTCGATGCTGCGGTCGGCGAGGGCGCCGGCACCGGCGAGACGGTGCTGTTGGGCATGAGCTTTCTGTCGCGCCTGTCGATGACGCGTGACGGCAACCTGATGCGCCTGTCGCGCGGGCCGGCGCAGATGGCGAACGCCGACCCGCGCCCGAGCCTTACACTCACGCAAGTGCGCGCCGGCATGTTCGCCACACCGGTTGCAGTCAATGGCGTGAACCTGCCGTTCCTGGTTGATACCGGTGCGACCAATGTCGCGCTGGACGTGGCGATGGCGCAAAAAATCGGCATCAACTTCCACAAGGGCACGCCCGGCATGGCCAACACCGCCAATGGCCCGGTGCGCGCCTGGCGCGTCAAGCTCGATCAGGTGAGCGCCGGCCCGATCACGCTCTACAACGTCGACGCCACCATCCTGGAGGGGCCGGGCATCGGCGTGGGTCTGCTGGGCATGAGCTTCCTGAACCGGGTGGAGATGAAGCGCGAGGGCGAAACCCTGGTGCTGGTCAAGCGTTTTTGACGCGCGGGCGGCGCCTTGCCATCACGCGCTGTCTGCGCGAAGTTCTCAGGCCAATTCCATCTCCGTGCCCGGATACTCCTCGGCCGGCGTGACCGCGCCGCGCAGCAGTGCCGCGCGCGCAGTTTCCACCGCCGCCCGCGCGGCAATGCCGACCCGCGGAGCCAGGGCCAGTCGCACTACTTCGCCCATCTCGAGGCCGAAACTGCGATGCACACCCATGCGCAGTGCCCCGCTCGCATGGTCGCGGGCGGCCAGTTCGATGCACACCCCGGAATCGGCCATCGCGGAAGCAATGAAAACGTCGGGTTCACGCACGGTCCAGTCGAATACATTGCCGATCTGGCTGACCCCGCGTGCGCGGCAGGCCTCGATCGCACCGGCACGGCCGCCATCGATCATGGCGAACAGCACATCGGCCCCCGCATCGGCCTGTTGATCGACCACCCGACGCGCCAGCGCGGCATCATGCTGATCACCGCAAAAACAGCTGACCAGCCGGACCTCGGCTCGCGTGCGCCGCACGCCGTCGGCGAACGCGGCGCGACCGCGCAAGCCCGGACGTACGCGTTCGCCGGACATGTGAGCCACCACGCCGGAGCGAGTGACGGTGGCGGCCAGCACGCCGGCGAGGTATGCCGATTGCTCCTGCAGGACCTCGTATGTCGAGACATTCGCCGCCGCTTGCGCGCCCTGGGTCACCACGAAGCGGCAGGCGGGAAACTGCGGCGCCAGCGCCGCCACGGGGGCGTCGCCCTGGCCGCCGTGCGCGATGATCAGGTCGAAGCCGCGTTCGCACACGGCGCGCAGGAATGCGGCGCGTTCGGCCGGCGGTTCACACCACAGCACCTCGATGCCCGTAGCCGCCGCCTGCGCGCGCTGCGCGCCGGCCAGCCCGGCCTGGTTGAAGCCGCCCTGACCCGCCGGGCCGAACAATACGACAGCGATGCCGGCCATCAGTTCAGGCGCGCGCCGGACGCCTTGACCGCCGGCCCCCAGGCGGCGACCTGATTGCCGACGAAGCTGGTGAATTCGGCCGGCGACATGGCGCGCGGCGAAATGCCGAGTTCATCGAGCTTGCGCAACACGTCGGGCCGCTTGACGACCTCGCTCATGGCACGATGCACCAAGTCCACCACTTCGCGCGGCAATCCGGCCGGGCCGGAGATACCGAGGAAATTCTCGGCCGTGAGATTGGGGTAGCCGGCTTCGGTCACCGTGGGCAGGTCGGGCGCCATCGACATGCGGTCGCGCGAGGTCACCGCCAGCAGACGCAACTGCCCGCCCTTCATGTACTGCAGGTTCTGCGGCAGGCTGTCGACCGCCACCTTGATGGTGCCGCCCAGAAGGTCGGCATGCATCGGGCTTGAGCCTTTGTACGGCACATGGGTCATGCGGGCGCCGGTGTTGTTGCCGAAAATCTCGCCGACGATGTGGCCGATCGAGCCAACCCCGCCGCTGCCAAACGGCACCGGGTCTTTTTGTGCCTTCAGCCAGGCAACGAATTCCGCCATGGTTTTGGCCGGCACCGACGGATGCACCGCGAACACGTTGGGTACCGACCCGATATAGAAAATGTGGCTGAAGTTCTTGACCGGATCGTAGGGCAGTTTGTCCAGCATGAAGGGCGAAATGCTGATCGGCGCAGTGTTCGACAGCATCAGGGTGTAGCCGTCGGCGGGCGCATCGACCACCGCCCGGGCGCCGATGGTGGCACCGGCGCCCGGCCGATTGTCGATCACCACCGATTGCCCGAGCCGCTCGGCCAGGAGCGGGCCGAGCACGCGTGCGACGATGTCGCTTGAGCCGCCCGGCGGAAAAGTCACGATCATCTTGAGCGGCTGGCGCGGCCAGGTTTGGGCGAGCGCCCCCTTTGGCAGTGCTGCAAAGGCAGTGGCGGTGAGGCCGGCGGCGAGGAATTGGCGACGATTGTGCATGCAAAGCTCCTGTTTGAAGGTACGGCGATTGTCGCAACATTCGTACCAGCATGGGAATTGTGCCATCGGCGAGGCTGGATATCGCCACCCGGCGGGAGTGGCGTAAAATCACGCCCCTGCGCGCACGCGCCTAGCCAGGCTTGTCCATGACCATCATCCGCCACGAAGACTTTGTCTCGTCGATCGCCGACGCCCTGCAATTCATCAGCTATTACCATCCCAGGGACTACCTGCAGCACCTGGCGCGCGCCTACGAGCGCGAGCAAAGCCCGGCGGCCAAGGATGCAATCGCGCAGATCCTGACCAACAGCCGCATGAGTGCCGAGGGCCATCGGCCGATCTGCCAGGACACCGGCATCGTCAACGTGTTCCTCAAAATCGGCATGAATGTGCGCTTCGAAGGCTTTTCGACCGGGATTGCGGATGCCGTCAATGCCGGCGTGCGGCGCGGCTACCTGCATCCGGACAACCTGTTGCGCGGCTCGGTGCTGGAAGATCCGCTGTTCTCGCGCAAAAACACCCGCGACAACACGCCGGCGGTGATCAACATGGAGCTGGTGCCGGGCAACAGCATCGACATCGACGTCGCGGCCAAGGGCGGCGGCAGCGAGAACAAGTCCAAGTTCGTGATGATGAATCCCTCCGACAGCCTGGTCGACTGGGTCCTCAAGACGGTGCCCACCATGGGCGCGGGCTGGTGCCCGCCGGGCATGCTGGGTATCGGCGTGGGCGGCACCGCCGAAAAGGCGATGCTGATGGCCAAGGAAATCCTGATGGAGCCGATCGACATGCACGAGTTGCTCGCGCGCGGTCCGCAGGACAAGCTCGAGGAGCTGCGCATCGAGTTGTATGAGAAGGTCAATGCGCTGGGCATCGGCGCGCAGGGCCTGGGCGGGCTCACCACCGTGCTCGACGTGAAGATCGCGCAGTATCCGACCCACGCGGCGTCCAAGCCGGTGGCGATGATCCCCAACTGCGCGGCCACGCGCCATGTGCATTTCGTGCTCGACGGCAGCGGCCCTGCGGTATTCGAGCCGCCATCGCTGGACGACTGGCCGAAAGTCAACTGGACCGCGGATGTGGAAAAAAGCAGGCGTGTCAATCTGGATACGCTGACGCGCGCGCAAGTGGCCGCATGGAAGCCGGGCGAAACCCTGCTGCTCAACGGCAAGATGCTGACCGGCCGCGACGCCGCCCACCAGCGGATTTCCGAGATGCTGGCCCGCGGCGAAAAGCTGCCGGTCGATTTCACCAATCGGGTGATCTATTATGTCGGTCCGGTCGATCCGGTGCGCGACGAGGTGGTCGGTCCGGCCGGTCCCACCACCGCCACCCGCATGGACAAGTTCACCGACATGATGCTTGCGCAAACCGGCCTGATTTCAATGATCGGCAAGGCCGAGCGCGGCCCGCTGGCGATTGCGGCGATCAAGAAGCACAAGAGCGCCTACCTGATGGCCGTGGGCGGCGCCGCCTATCTGGTGGCCAAGGCGATCAAGGGCGCCAGGGTGGTCGGCTTCGCCGACCTCGGCATGGAAGCGATCTACGAGTTTGATGTCAAGGACATGCCGGTGACCGTCGCCGTCGATTCGACCGGCATCTCGGCCCACAACACCGGGCCGGCCGAGTGGTCGAAGAAGATCATCGACTTCAAGATTCCGCTCAAGGTCGCGTGATGGCGCACTGGCTGCGCTTCGCCCATGCGGGCGCGATCGGCTTTGGCACTTTGCAGGGCGCAATCGTCACGGTCCATACTGGCGAGATGTTCGGGCACAAGCAGGCGAGCGACCAGACCCTGGCATTGGCGGACATTGAACTGCTGGCGCCCTGCGTGCCGGGCAAGATGCCGGCCCTGTGGAACAATTTCCACGAACGGGCCGCCAAGGAGGGCAACCCGTTGCCGGCGCACCCACTCTACTTTCTCAAGAGCAACAATTCGTTTTGCGCGCACGGCACGGTGATCAGGAAGCCAGCGCACTTCGACGGCAAGGTCATCTTCGAGGCCGAATTGGGAATTGTGATCGGCCGGCGCGCCAGCGCCGTCAGCGAGGCTGATGCGGTCAACTGCATTTTTGGCTACACCTGCGTCAACGATGTCACGGCCGTCGAGATCCTGCGCGAGGACAAAACCTTCGAGCAGTGGACGCGCTCCAAGGGTTTCGACGCCTTCTGCCCGATCGGCCCCGTGATCGCAACCGGCATCGACCCGGCGCAGCTGCGCGTGAAGGCGCTGCTTGACGGCGTGGAGCGGCAGAATTATCCGGTTGCCGACATGATTTTTACGCCGGCGCGACTGGTGAGCCTGATCTCGCGCGATATGAGCCTGGAGCCCGGCGACATCATCGCCTGCGGCACCTCGGTGGGTGCCGGCAGCATGAAACCCGGCAGCGTGATCGCAGTCGAGATCGAAGGCGTCGGCAGCCTTGAGAACCGCTATGAAACATGAGGCTGCGCTGCTGACCATCGCCTGCGTCCTGGCCTGCGTCGCTGCGCCGTCGCAGGCGC
>CAYYFR010000295.1:0-6057 GCA_964470865.1 uncultured Burkholderiales bacterium
TGCAGTTTGTGGCACGTCGCTATTGCGGGCTCTGGGGCCGCGGCACCTGATGCATTGAGCGTTGCGAACCGGCACATCTTTCGCGCCGGTGAATCGCTGGCAATGCTTGAGAGGGTCGCGACTTAGCGCCGCATCTGCGGCGCGCACTGTCGCGCAAGTGGATCGCAATCAAGGTGCCTTGAGCGGCAGGCGCGGCCGGCCTGGCGCTTGCGCATCAGGGTGATTCGTGGATGTTCTGCCCCAGCATTTCCGGTGTGACCAGGGTGATGCCGCCGGCGCTCACCTGGAAGCGCTTGCGGTCGGCGTCGGCATCCACGCCGATACGCATGCCGGGCGGAATCCGGCAACGCCGGTCGAGCACCACCCGGCTGAGCACCGCGCCCGCACCGATGACCGCGCCGGAGAGCACCACCGAATCCTCGACCAGCGCATGCTCGTGCACGAACACCGCCGAGAACAGGACCGAACGCCTGACCGTGGCGCCGCTTACGATGCAGCCGCCGGACACCAGTGAATCGACCGCATGGCCGCGGCGGTGGTCGTCGTCGAACACGAACTTCGCCGGCGGAAACTGCTCCTGGCGGGTCCAGATCGGCCAGCTGTCGTCGTAGAGGTTCAAGGCTGGCGTGACGCGCGTGAGTTCCATGTTGGCGGCCCAGTAGGCGTCGATGGTGCCGACGTCGCGCCAGTAGGGCACGCCGTCATTCATGTTGACGCAGGAGCTGGCGAAATGGTGCGCGAACACGCGCGCATCGCTGCCGGCAATCAGGCGCGGGATCATGTCGCGCCCGAAGTCGTGCGAGGATGCCGGATCGTCGGCATCCTGGCGCAACTGGCGGTACAAGAAGTCGGCGCCGAAAATGTAGATGCCCATGCTGGCCAGCGCCACATCTGCGCGCCCGGGCAGCGCTGTCGGCGTTGCCGGCTTTTCGGCAAACCCGGTGACGCGGAAATCACGATCCACGCCCATCACGCCGAACTGCCGCGCCTGCGCCAGCGGCACCTCGACACAGGCGATGCTCATGTCGGCGCCGCGCGCCACGTGCTCGGCCAGCATGCGACTGTAGTCCATCTTGTAGACGTGATCACCGGCCAGCACCACCACGTAACGCGGGTTGTGGCGGCGCAGGACATTGAGGTTCTGGAATACCGCGTCGGCTGTGCCCCGATACCACGACTGCGTGATCTGCTGTTGCGCCGGCAGCAGTTCGACGAACTCGTCGAAACGCCCTTCGAGGAAGCTCCAGCCAAGCTGCACATGGCGGATCAGGCTCTGCGCCTTGTACTGCGTGCAGATGCCGATGCGCCGGATGCCGGAATTGACGCAGTTCGACAGCGCGAAATCGATGATGCGGAATTTGCCGCCGAAGGGCACGGCAGGCTTGGCGCGCCAGTCGGTCAGGCGCCCGAGGCGCTCGCCGCGGCCGCCTGCCAGGATGACCGCCAGCGTCTGGCGCGTGAACTGCGCCACTGGCGGCAAGGCCTCGGGATTGCGGTAGTGGCAGTCGTCCGGATGGATGCAGGGCTCGGCGCTGCGCATGCTGCGTTCTCCTGGAAGCCGGCGCGTCACTTGAGAGTGAAAGCGCTGGCGGTGCTCGGAACTCGGGTTCCATCTGCGGCTGCGCAGGCGAGCGGCTTTCCTTTTTCAGCTTGCTGACCACCACGCAGTCGGTGCTCAGGAGCAGGTTGGCGATCGTCGCCGCGCATGGCCCGCTTGCGTGCGTCGTCGTGAAACAGGAGAAGTTTGCTGTCCATGATGTGCAAGCCCGCACTGGTGTTGGATCAGCACCCATTGTGCGATTCGCCTCAGGCCGGATGTTGATCAGGCTCAAGCAGGTGCGTGACGCGATGGCGGGCCATGCTGCGTCATGGCGACCGGGCCGCGATTTCTCGACAAAGGGATCGGCGCACCGGCAACCTGCACGCGTCTGCCTTTGGCGCGCGGCCTTACATCCGGTTCGACAGGACTTCTTCTTCGGCTGCCAGCCAGTCCTCCAGTTCGTGACCCGGGGCGAATCCGCGCTGCATGGCGCGGTAGTAAGCTGCTTCTGCGGTCATGTCGCGCATTTGCACCGGGGTGATGCATAGCTGTGGCAGTATCCCGGTGCGTGTGAGGCAGCGGCCGGGCGCCCGCGCAGACGCTGGCGCGCACGCTTGCATGGAGGCGTCGCGCGCGACGACAGGGGCGGTGGGCTCGGCGTTGTCAGTTGGGTGATTTGTCATGTTGCTTGCCTCGTGTTAGGGGGGCGCCGGCGGCCGCGGCGACCGCCGGGTTCAACCGGCCACCTGGTCAAACGGCCGGCGTGGCGTATGCGCCGCGAACTCGCCGCGGCCGACGCGGATCAGGAGTTGCGGATAAGGATCGGTTTGCAGCGTTTCGCGCAGGTGCCCGCGCAATTCAGGCACCTCGATGGGCTGGTTCAGGTATGAGGCGTCGTAGCCTTCGAGCCTGGCCAGCAGCAGGAGCCGCTGCAGCGCCTGGCCGGTGGCGACCCAGGCCGGCGCATTGTCCTGCCTGGTCGAAAAGCACAACAGCAACGGCGACCCGCTCACCACCTCGACATCGCGCGCGGCCACACCGTTGCCCAGATCGAAGGAGCGGATCACCAAGGCGGTGAGGGGGGTATCGAAGTCCATCAGGCGCGGCACACCGAACGCGTGCGCGGGCATGCCGTCGCCTGTACGCTGCGGATGGATCCATGCCGCCAGTTCGCGCCGGAAGCGCACGTCGGCAAACTGCGCCTGGTCTGCCTGCGCGATCAGGGTGGCCACTTGCTTGCGCTGCAAGATGGTTGCAACCGGTCGCACTGCGACGCCTTCGCTGGCGGCTTCAGCACAGATGGCGGCGCAAACACTCTCGGGCACCGCGATCGCGCCAAACGGCCCGCGGTTGGTGACGCGCCGGGGAATCGCGGGGAACAAGTGGGACAGGCCCGGGTCCGCCGGCGTGCCTTCCAGCATGCGCACGCGGGCGACCAGATCGGGTTCGATCTCGCTGGGAAACAGGTCGATCGCGAACCCGCAGCCGAAATGTGCCAGCGCCGCGCGCAGGTTGAGCAATGCCGCGCCGCAGCTGATCAGCAGTTCGCGGTCGTACGGATCGACCACGGGCAGGCTACGGGTGCGATCGGCCAGAAGGGAAATAGTGTTGCCGTCGACCATGAAACGCCAGGGCTGCGAGTTGTGGGACGACGGCGCCAGCGTGGCATAGCGCAGGGCGAACCAGGCGCGTGTCTCCGGCGGAGCCTTGCGTGGAAAGTCGGCTGCGTCGATATCCCACCCGCTTTTCGCCTGCATGCTGCCTCCTGTGTCGATGGTGTGATCGCCTTGCATGAAATGCCGGCGCTGCCACATTCGCCTGACGCCATGTCTAGCCTAGTCGCTGCGGGCCGCGTGTGTTTGACCAATGTCAAGGCGGTGCGCTTGTCGCCCGGCCGACCGGTGGCGCGCGGATCAGTGCGACATCAGCACCGGCACGGTCATGCTTCGCAGGATGGTGCGGGTAACGCCGCCGAAGGCCCATTCGCGCGCCCGGCTGTGGCCATAGGCACCCATCACCAGCAGGTCGCAATCCAGATCGGCAATGCGCGACAGGAGTTCTTCGCCGACATCGTCCTGCGCGCCGCGGTCGGCCTCAACCTCGATACTGACGTCATGCTGCGCCAGGAATGCCGCCAGGTCCGCCCCCGGCAATTCGCCATGGCCGCGTTCATCGATCTCGGGATTGACCGCCATCACCGTCACCCGCTGCGCCTTCTTCAACAGTGGCAGGGCGTCGGCTACGGCGCGGCTGGCTTCGCGGCTGCCGTTCCAGGCGATCAGGATATGTTTGCCGAAGCCGGCCGGTGCACCGATGTATGGCACCACCAGGACCGGGCGCGCACAGCCGAGCACCACCTCGCCGGCGGACATTTCTTCCTGGCCGGCGCCACTGTCGGCGGGATCGACCTGGCCGATCACCACCAGGTCGGTATAGCGTGCGCCCTGCGTGATGGCCGCAATATCACTGCCTTCCGCAACCCGCGTTTCGACCCGCACAAAGCCGGCTTGCCGCGCTGCGGCCTCGAACGCGTCGGCGGCTGTGCGTGCCTGCCTTTGCAGGGTTTCCTGCCATTCGGTAAGCAGGTCGCCGGGCGGCGCCATGTCCATTCCATACGGCAAGACCAGATTGCCGGTGGCCGCCATGCCGGTGATGCGGGCGCCAAAGCGCTCGCCCAGATCGAGCGCGACGGCGATACGCTTGCGGCAAGCGGCAAGGGAATCAAGATGCAGAAGGATATTGCGATAGCTCATGGCGTCTGCGTTGCGGATTGATGGTGTGAGCCGGAGTCGCAAGCATGGCTCCGTGCGCGGCAAGGCATGTTGATTTGGGTCAAGGTGCCGTGTGTGTTTTTGCCACACTCTTCTGGCCATCGGGATATTGCGTGTCGGGGGCTGTGCGATGAAGACGGATGACAACAGCAGGACCAAAGTGACGATTCTGACCGGCACCTACCGGATCAAGGGTTTCGTCGAACTCCTTCCCGGCGCGCGCCTGACCGACTTCATGATCGAGGCCAAGGAATTCATCGCCGTGATCGACGCCGAAGTAGCCGATCTGGGCGGTCGCCTGATCCTCAATGAACCGTTCCTGAACGTCAGCCGCGAGCACGTCCAGGTGGTGATTCCGCGCCACTGAGGCGCCAGCGTCTATCGGGCGGCGCCACGGCTTGGTGAGGTCGTCGCCGCGCCGGCGCGACCAAGGGAGGGTGCTCATGGATCAGCATTGCCCGCATTGCAACGCGGTCATCTTCAAGACCAAACGGCTGGACCAACACGCTTTCGGCGGCGACAGCGGCGATCCGCAGGTGGTGCAGAGCGGCGCCGAGCACTACGCCGACTGCCCCGCTTGCGGTCAGCCGGTGCGCATGGAGCCGGCGCCGAACGAAACCGGGACCGCCTACGTGGTGTCGCACAACCGCAAGTGAGCGGCGTCGCTGCGGCTGCGCGTTCTGTGTGAACCCGCCCTGGGAAAACGCTGAACAAGTCCCTGAAATTCGGATCCGCGAACGAAGAGTCGTTTCGATTCAACGTTTTGCAAGAGCGACTTTCTCCACCTGCGGACTTGTGCAGTGTGTCTAGACAATGCCGTCGGCGCGCAGTGCGGCGATTTGCGCGGCGTCTCGACCGAGCACCTGCGCCAGCACCTCGTCGGTGTGCTCGCCCAGCAGTGGCGGCGCCTTGTCATAGCTGACCGGCGTTGCCGACAGGCGTAGCGGGCTGGCGATGGTCGAGACCATGCCGCCGGCGGCACGCGGCACATCGACCTTGAGGCCGCGGTGCATCACCTGCGGATCCGCGAACACCTGCGCGTAATTGTTGATCGGCCCGCACGGCACATCGGCCGCCTCGAGCCTGCCGATCCATTCCTGAGTGGTGCGGGTGGCCATGGTGTTGCACAGGTCGGGCACCAGTTCGTCGCGCCCGACGATGCGCTGGCTGACCCGGCGCCAGCGTTGGCTGGCTGCCAGGTCGGGCCGGCCGATGGCTTCACAGTAGCGCTGCCACTGCACATCATTGCCCACTGCCACCACCAGCTGGCCGTTGGCGGTGTCGAATACCTGGTACGGCACCAGGCTGGCGTGCGCATTGCCGTAGCGCCTGGGGATCTTGCCGCTGGCGAAGTGGCCGGTGATCTGGTTGCCGCCCAGGGCCACGATGCAGTCGAGCAGCGCCATGTCGATGTACTGGCCGACCCCCGATTCGCCGCGGTAGTTCAGTGCCGCCAGGATCGCCACGGTGGCGTACATGCCGGTGGTCACGTCGGCGATCGCGATGCCCACCTTCTGCGGGCTGGCGCCGGGGCTGCTTTCGGCTTCGCCGGTCACGCTCATCAGGCCGCCCATGGCCTGGAACACGAAGTCGTAGCCCGGCTTGTGCGCCGACGGTCCGTCCTGGCCGTAACCGGTGACCGAGCAATACACCAGGCGCGGATTGAGCGCCGACAGGCTTGCGTAATCCAGGCCGTAACGTTTCAGGTCGCCGACCTTGTAGTTCTCGATCAGGACGTCGCTCTTG
>CAYYFR010000296.1:0-5974 GCA_964470865.1 uncultured Burkholderiales bacterium
GGCGACCAACTGTGCACGTTCCTGGTTTCGGTCCATTTCCATTTTCCCTTCTAGTTGTCCACTTTCACATTCGCATCGCGCACGATCTTGCCCGACTTGGCGATCTCGTTGCGCAAAAACTCGACCGCTTCCTCGGGCGTGTTGCCCACCGGATCGACCCCCAGTGTTGCGAACTTCTCGCGCGTCTCGGGCGCACGCATGATTTTCACCACCTCCGTTGACAGGCGGCCAACGATGTCGCGCGGCGTGTTGGCAGGCGCCAGCAGCATGGCCCAACTGCCATAGACGTAGCTGGGCACGCCGCCTTCGATCATGGTCGGGGTCTCGGGTGTTATCAGCGAACGCTTTTCACTGGCTATGCCGAGGGCGCGGATCTTGCCGCCCCGCACGTGCGGCATCATCGACGAGGTGACATCGAACATGATCTGGATCTGCCCGCCCATCAGGTCGGTCAGCGCCGGCGCCGTGCCCTTGTAGGGCGCATGCACCATCTTCGTCCCGGTCAGGCTCATGAAATATTCCATGCCCAGGTGAGCCGCCGCGCCGACGCCGCTGGAGCCGAAATTCACTTTGCCCGGATTGGCGCGGGCGTAGGCGATCAATTCGGATACGCTTTTCGGCGGAAAGTTGTTGTTGGCCACCAGGAACAGCGGCGCCATGGCGACCAGTGATACCGGCGCCAGGTCTTTCTGTGTATCGAATGGCAGCTTGCCCGCATACAAAGTGGCGTTGACCGCGAAAGCCGCGATCACCATGCCCAGCGTGTAGCCGTCGGGGGCCGCCTTGGCCACCAGATCCGCGCCGATGATGCCGTTGGCGCCGGGCTTGTTGTCCACCAGCACCTGCTGGCCCAGGGCCGGCGCCAGCTTTTCGGCGACCGCGCGCGCCATGGTGTCGGTGAAGCCGCCGGGCGTGTAGCCCACCACCAGCTTGAGCGGCCGCGCCGGCCAGGCTTGCGCCGCGGCGTTGTTGCACAGCAGTTGCGGGCCGATGCCTGCCAACAGCAGGCTTGCCACCCCAAAGAACTTGCGCATTGCCTTCTCCATGATTTTCTGAATCCGCATATTTTCGTGGCGGCGAGAGTGCCGCGGGCGTACGATGCCACAACTCCCGACATCAGGTGCGCCGGACCATGAATATCGCAAGCTACGCCGATCTGATCAGCGCCGCCTGCGCGCAGGCCGAACCGCAACGGTTGTTGTTCGTGTTCGTCCGCGCGGAACTGCCGGACGACGCCACGGCCGCCCAAAAAACGGAATTCGCGGCCGGTGAAGGCGGCGCTCTCGCCCCGGTGCTGTGCATCGACAAACTGCCCGCCGAGCAACCGAGCTTCGAAGGCCTGGTCCTGGAATCGCAAAGCACCGGGATCGATTGGCACCTGGTGTTTGTCACCAGCATGTCCGGGCGCGCCGGGATCGCACCGGGTGGCGACGAGGCCGACCAGGCGCTCAAGATGATGGTCGAATCGGTCAAGCAGGGCAGCATCGGCAATTTTCTCGCGTTCGATCGCAGCGGTACCGTCGTCAGCCTTGCCTAAGAAAACGCTGCACAAGTCCCTGGAATTCGGATCCACAAACGAAGAGTCGTTTCGATTCCACGTCTTGCAAGAGAGACTCTTTCGACCCACGTGTTTCCCTGAGTACAAGCGGGCTGACGGCGGGCATTCTTGGCGTGCAGACCATGTCGCCCCCTGCCGGGGATACCCCTTCGAGAGAAGCGGCAGCCCGCCGCGTCAGAACTCGTTCTGGATGCGCCGATAGTCGCGCGCCAACTGCAGGTTGGTACGCACCACGTCCTCGGAGAACTCCGCTGCTTCAGGCGTCACCCGTGGCAGAGTCGCAAGATCGGTGTCGTGATTGACCTTGGTCGACGAGGGCACGTAGAAGCGCTCGGGAATCACGCGGCCGTCGATCACGCAGCTGTGGCGCACCACCGCATGGTCGTGCACCACGCAATTGAACAACACGCTGTTGAAGCCGACGAACACGAAGCTGCCCACCGTGCACGGCCCGTGCACGATGGAGCGGTGGGCGATGGTGGTGTTCTCGCCGATCGACACCAGGCGCCCGGCCTTGGAGTGGATCACCACGCCGTCCTGGATATTGGAATTGGCGCCAATCACGATCGGCTCCATCTCGCCCTGCGCATTGACCTCGTCGGCACGGATCACCGCGTAGGGGCCGATGAACACGTTCGCGCCCACGATCACCTGGCCGCAGATGATCGCGGTATGGTCGACGAACGCCGATTCGTGCACCACCGGGGTGTCGCCGCGCGGATTGCGCCGGATCATGGCTATTGCACCAGCGGCGTGTCGGCGGCGTCGATTTCCACGCCGACGATTGTGGCCGCGCCGGCCAGCAGGGTCAGATACTGGCGCAAGGCGGTCACGAAGGCCTGCTGCCGCAAGGCTGTCGCCACCGCGCCACGCACCGCCTCGAAGGGCTGCGCGATGCCGCCGTCGCGTTCCAGCACCTCGACTACGTGTAGGCCGAAGCGGCTGTGCACCAGGCGCGGCAGCACCCCCACCTCGACATGGCCAAACAGCTCGCGGGCAAACTCGGGCGCGCAGTCGGCCGCCGTGAGCCATCCCAGTTCGCCCCCCGCTTCACCGCTGGGACAGTTGGAACACCTGGCAGCAGACGCGCCGAAGCCGTCGGCAGCTTTGCCGTCGTGGCAACGGACATCGAGCAGGCAGGCCTCGGCACGATTGCGCAACGCCACCACGTCCATGCCCGGTGTGACCGCAAAAAGGATATGGCGCACCCGCACGCGCTCGCCGCTGCGGTAGCGTGCGGGATGTGCCGCATGGTGACGCCGGCAGGCTTCGTCGGCGGGCTCCGGCAGTTGCAATTCGCGTTCCAGCAGAGTGTCGATCGCCTGCGACGCCGCTTCGCTGATGACGCCATCGCCCGGCGCCATGTCGGCCGCATCAAGCAGGCCGGAGCGAAGCGCCGCCTGACGCAGAAGTTCGCTGCAGGCGCGCTGGCGCAACTCTTCGGGCGCGAGTTGCACGCTGGCACCATGCAGGGCGGTGCCGTTGACGCGTGCCACAGGGGGCGCGCCGCCCTGCAACGAGGGCTGGTGGTCAAGCTTTTGAATATGCGTATGCATGCTGCACACTCCCTTTCATGTCTGGCGCTCAGGCGGATGGCTGTGCCCCGGCGGCAGATTCAAGCGCCGGCTGCGCACCACCTGATAGGGACGGAACAGATAAAAGACAGTGGCGAAGCCGCTCCATACATGCACCAGCCGGCTGAACGGGAACAACAGAAAGATCGTCATGCCGAACACGATGTGAAACAGGTACGGCCATGGCAGGTTGATGAGCGTGCTGGCATCCACCGGCCGCAGTGTGACGATGCGCTGCGCCCAATCCGCCAGGATCAGCATGACGCTGCCGTCGGCGTGCTGCCAGGAGAACGGCAGGGTGATCAGGCCCACCACAAGTTGCACCCACAGGATCACGAGAATCGCAATGTCGGTGGCATGGCTGGTCAGGCGAATGCGCGCATCGAACACACGCCGGTACAGCAGCATGGTCAGGCCCACGAAACACACCATGCCGGCCGCGCCGCCGGCCACCACGGCGAGCGTCTGCTTGGTCGCCGCACTCATGAACACACCGTATACCGAGTGCGGCGTGAACAGGCCCACCATGTGGCCTGCGAACAGGAACAGGATGCCGAAGTGGAACAGGTTGCTGCCCCAGCGCAACAGGCCGCTGCGCAGCAACTGCGAGGAATCGCTTTTCCAGGTGTACTGATTCTGGTCGAAGCGCAGCAGGCTGCCAGCGATGAACACCGTGAAGCACACGTAAGGATAGACCTGGAACAGGAAACCATACACGCCATTCATGACAATTCTCCTTGTACTGCCGCGCTCTTGCGAACGATGCGGATGGGTTGCGCCTGACCAGGCCGGGCCTGCCCCCTGGACGAACAGCCGTCGAACACCACCGGCTCGGCCCAGCTTTCGTCCAGCGGCAACTCCGCAGCCGGCGCGACTGCCTGCGCTTTCTCGCCGGCCAGTTCGATCAGGGCACCGAGAACACTGGCATACGCGCTGCGGCGATGCTGCAGGGCGCCGAAGATGGCGTTGAAAATATGCGTCATCTCACCCAGAAAGGCGCGTGCTTCGACCGGCGGCTGGGTTGACACGAATTCCAGCACCGCCGGCAGATAGTCGGGCAATTCACCTTCGGCCAGGATCAGGCCGGCGCTTGCGTAGGTCTGACCCAGATCGATCAGCGCCGGTCCGCGGTCGCGCGAGTCGCCGTGCACATGCTCGAACAGATGCAGCGAGGTGGCGCGGCCGCGATCGAACAACTCCACATAGTCGGCCTCGGTATCGAGCGGTGCGCCACGAGCCAGCGTTTCCATCAGCGCATCGAGTTCGGCGCGCCGTGCAGCCGTCAGCGCAGCTTCGTCGCGCAGCAAGCCCTGCATTTCCGGCAAGAAGCCGCGCAGCCGCGCGTCGGGGTAGCCCAGCAGTGCCGCCAGCACGCGCAGGCTCGTTTTCATCGGCGGCGGGGTGTTGATTCCAAACATGGTCAAACCTCCAGCTTGATGGGAATGGTGCGTTTCTTCTCGCTGCCGAACAGGCTCACCTGGCTGCTTCCCTCGGAGCACCCATTGCCGAAGGAAAAGCCGCAGCCGCCACGCACGTTGAAGGTGTTCTCGGCGTACTCGCGATGGGTGGTGGGAATCACGAAGCGGTCTTCGTAGTTGGCGATGGCCATCACCTGATACATCTCCTCGACCTCGGCCTGGCTTAAGCCCACCTGCTGCAATACCTCCAGGTTGACGCGTTGATCGACATGCTTCTCGCGCTGGTAGGCACGCATCGCCAGCATGCGCTCCAGCGCCCGCACCACCGGCACGGTGTCGCCGGCGGTCAGAAGGTTGGCCAGGTACTTGACCGGAATGCGCAACTGCTTGACATCCGGAATCTGGCCATTGCTGCCGACTTGGCCGGCATTGGCCGCAGCGCTGATCGGCGACAAGGGCGGCACATACCAGACCATCGGCAGGGTGCGGTATTCGGGGTGCAGGGGCAGCGCCACCTTCCACTGCACCGCCATCTTGTAGACCGGGCTGTTGCGTGCGGCTTCCATCCATTTGTCCGGAATGCCGTCGATCTGCGCCTGCGCGATCACCTTGGGATCGAACGGGTCGAGAAAGATGTCGAGTTGCGCCTGGTACAGGTCACGATCGTGTTCGACGCTGGCGGCCTGCTGGATACGGTCGGCGTCATACAGCAGCACTCCGAGATAGCGAATGCGCCCCACGCATGTCTCCGAGCACACCGTCGGCTCCCCGGCTTCGATGCGCGGATAGCAGAAAATGCACTTCTCGGCCTTGCCGCTCTTCCAGTTGTAGTAGATCTTCTTGTACGGGCAACCGGAGACACACATGCGCCAGCCACGACACTTGTCCTGGTCTATCAGCACGATGCCGTCTTCCTCGCGCTTGTAGATCGAGCCCGAAGGACACGACGCCACGCAGGCCGGATTCAGGCAGTGCTCGCACAGCCTGGGCAGATACATCATGAACGTGTTTTCAAACTGCCCGTAGATGTCCTTCTGGATATCGTCGAAATTCCGGTCCTTGCCGCGCTTGGCGAATTCGCCACCGAGAATCTCTTCCCAGTTCGGGCCCCAGACGATCTTGTCCATCTGCTTGCCGGTGATCAGGCTGCGCGGCCGCGCGGTCGGCGTGGCGCGCATCTCGGGTGCCGACTGCAGGTGCTGATAATCGAAGGTGAAGGGCTCGTAGTAGTCGTCGATCTCGGGCAGGTTGGGATTGGCAAAGATGCGCATCAAGAGCTGCCATTTCGCTCCCTGGCGCGGCTCGATCGCGCCGTTTGCCTTGCGTACCCAGCCGCCATTCCACTTGTCCTGGTTCTCCCATTGCTTGGGGTAGCCGATGCCGGGCTTGGTCTCGACGTTGTTGAACCAGGCGTACTCCATGCC
>CAYYFR010000297.1:0-5932 GCA_964470865.1 uncultured Burkholderiales bacterium
GCTGGCGGCACTGATCGCTGTCGGCGGCGCGTTTCTGCTGCTGCGTTTCGTCATCTATCCACTCAACCGGATGAGCAACACCATGACGGCGATCGCCGCAGGCGACTACTCGCAAGCCGTTCCGTACGTTGATCGGCGCGACGAAATCGGCCGCATGGCACGCTCGCTATCGACGTTTCGCGGGGCCCTGATGGGACTGAAGGCGGCGCAAACGCAGGCCGAGGCCGCGAGCCGTCACAAGTCCGATTTCATTGCCAACATGAGCCACGAATTGCGCACCCCCTTGAACGCGATCATCGGCTTGTCCGACATGCTGCTGGAGGATGCCGACAGCCCCGACACGCGCGAACTCAAGGAATCGCTGCCGCGCATCGGTGCGGCCGCCAAGCACCTGCTGGGGCTGATCAACGAGATTCTCGATTTGTCGAAGATCGAAGCCGGACACATGGCCGTTAAACTGCTGCGCTTTGCGCCGGCGAGCTTGGCCGAGGAGACGCTGGCGACAGTCGCGCCGATGGCGCGCCAGAAGGGCTTGCGCGTTGCCGCGGTTTATCCTGCGCAGCTGCCGGAGATCCTGAGCGATCCGCAGCGGGTGCGCCAGATCCTCATCAATCTGCTGGGCAATGCCGTCAAGTTCACCGATGCCGGTGAGGTGCGCATGGAGGTAACGGCGTCGGCGCATGGAGTGGAATTTACGGTGGTCGATACCGGCCCCGGTATTGCCGCTCATGATATCGGCCGCCTGTTTCAGGAGTTCACCCAGCTCGATGCCCGCCCGACCCGAAAATTTGGTGGGTCCGGGCTGGGTTTGGCGTTGTCGCGTCGCATGGCGCGCCTGCTCGGTGGTGATGTTACGCTTGCGAGCGAAGTGGGGCGCGGGTCCAGGTTTGTGCTGGCGTTGCCGCTGGAAGCACCGCCACCCGAAATGGCGACGCATGCGGAAATCGTTGGCGCGCAGTCCGGGGGGGCTGTGCAAGGTGGTGCCGGAGGAGCAGGATGACGCAGAAATTCAAGGATATGTCGATTTTGATCGTCGACGATGACGAACTCAACCGCTATACGCTGGCGCGCCGCCTGACCCGCGACGGTCACGCCAACCTCGGCATGGCCGGTAACGGTGTGGAAGCGCTGGCGGCGATGCGGCAGGACAAATTCGACCTGGTGTTGCTGGACATCATGATGCCCGAGCTCGACGGCTTCGGTGTGCTCGAAGCGATGAAGGTCGATCCGGCGTTAGCCGGCATTCCCGTGATCGTGATTTCGGCCAATGACGACAGCGCCAATTTCGTGCGCGCCATCGAACTGGGCGCGGTCGACTACCTGAGCAAGCCCTTCGATCCGGTTTTGCTGCGCGCGCGCGTGACGGCTTCGCTGGAACGCAGGTGCCTGCAGGCGGTGCTCGAGTCGGCCTTGGCCGAGACTCGTGCCATGCTGGAAATCAGCCCGGTCGCCACCTTTTTCATCAGGGACGCGAAAGTGGTCTGGATCAACGCGATGTGCGTGACGCTGCTGGGCTACCCGGATGGCGAACTGGTAGGGCGAAGCATGGCTGACTTGCACCTGAACGAAGATGACTATCGCAGTGTCCTGGCGAAGGTCGAGTCGGTGCTCAGGAGCGGAATGGTGTTTCGCGGCGATATCCACATGAAACGCCGCGATGGCCGGGTGATCCTGGCGCGCGCATCGGCCAAGGCGATCTCGGCGTGGGAACCCGAGCGCGGCGCGGTATGGACCATCGAGGACGTGACCGAGCAGCGGGCCGACGCCGCGCGCGTGGCTTTTCTCGCACATCACGACCAGCTCACCGGCTTGCCCAATCGCATCCTGCTGGCCGACCGCTTGCGGGTGGCGTTGGCGCAGGCCTCACGCAACAAGGCCATGTGTGGCCTGATGTTCCTGGATCTCGACAAATTCAAATTGATCAACGATACCCTGGGTCACTCGATCGGTGATGAATTGTTGATTGAGGTGTCACGGCGGCTGAAAATAAGCGTGCGCGATTCCGATACAGTGGCGCGCCTCGGCGGTGACGAATTCGTGGTGGTGCTGCCGGCGCTGAAATCGGCTACTGATGCCGAGACTGTTGCCAGGAAAATCCTCGCATCGGTCGGTTCGCCTTATGAACTGGGCGGCAAGCCGGTACGCACATCACCCTCGATCGGCATCGCGCTATATCCGCAGAATGCGGCCGACGGCGACGAATTGCTGAAAAACGCCGATGCCGCAATGTACGAGGCCAAACAGGCCGGGCGCAACGGCTACCGTTTTTTCAAGACGGCCGGTGAGACCGGAACCTAGCAGCCTGTCAGCTAGCCGTCACGGCGCGGCAAGCTCGCGCTGGATTTCGCGCCGCATTCCGGACACCAGGCTTCTGGCGGTCAGCGCTAGCGCCGCCCGCAACTCCGGCGACAGGTCTTTCGATGCGCCGGAACCCGCCGCCAGCACCTGGCTCGCAAGCCGGTCGACGAAAAGTTCAAGCTCGCCGCTGGCCACCACCCCGCGCAGGGTTTTTTCGATTGCCGGACCGGGGTCGAAACTCTGGGCCGACCCCGAGGCAATGCTGGTGGCAAAGTTAGTCAAAAAAGAGGCCGCAATGCGGCTCAAAGCGCCTTGTAGCGCGGGATCAAGGCTTGTCACCGCCGCAGGGGCAGATAGCGCGCCGGCCCCGACGGCAGGTTCGGCCGCTTGCGCGGGCGCCATGGCGGCGAGCGCCGCCGTCATGATGGTGCACGAAACGATGCTTTGAGCCGACTTGATCATTGCTTCCTCCGCTGTGTCAACGCCGCAAGCAACGGCGCCGGCGGCAGCTTCTACTTGTTGAACATGCCCTGCAGCATGCCCAGTGCGTTACCCATGTCAAACGGGCCTTCGACTTTGCCCGCAGGGGTGAGTTTGTCCACCACCTGCGGCAACAATTCACTTAAACGCCCGGACACGTCTTCGGATGACATGCCGAACTTCGCAGCCAGATCGCCCAGGGCCGAGCCCCCCAGCACGCTTTGGATCTGATCGCCCGAAATCGGCAAATTCTCGCCGCTTCCGACCCAGGACGCTGCGGCCTCACCCAAACCCTTGTCCTTGAACGACTGCAGCAGCCCGCCGAGCCCGCCCTCGTGTTGCGATACCAGTGCCAGCACGCCTTGCAGCAGCGTGCTTTGGCCACCGCCCTGGCCCGAAAACATGGCTTGGCCGGCAATTTGCGTGATCGAATCGAGTAATCCCATGGCTTCTCCGATAAATGAACAAATACGTCAAACGTCGAGCGAATGCGGCGCATCCAGACTGCGTATCCTAGCGGCGTGCCGCGAGCGCGGCTAGTTCTTTTTCGCCAGATTGAGCCAGTCGATCAGGGCGCGCGAAAAACGGTAACTGGCCCACTGCGCCAGGCGTGTCGCCCAGCCATAGCGTGCCAGGGTGCTGCGGGTGACAACTTCGCCGCCACCCGCAATGGCTGACTCGAGACTGGTTCTGAGGCTGCGGGCGAATTCGGGATCGAAGATCTCGACATTGGCTTCGCGTGACAAGAGCAGGCTGAAGGGATCCAGGTTGGATGAGCCAACCGTGGCCCACAGGTCGTCGATCACAGCCACCTTGGTGTGCAGGAAGCTCTTGCGGTATTCGATGACGGTGATCCCGGCGGCCTGCAGGCGACGGTAGAGAAACTGGCTGGCAAGCATGAGGAGAGGCTGGTCGCTGGGGCCCTGCAACAGAATGCGCACCGCCACGCCGCGCCGTGCTGCGCTGGCCAAGGCGTCGAACACGCGCCCGGAGGGTAGAAAATAGGCAATGGCCAGCATGATACTGGCGCGTGCGCCGTTGATCGCATCCAGGTAGGCTTCCTCAATATCCTGCCGGTGCGCCAGATTGTCGCGCACCAGGAAGCGTGCCGGCATCGGGCCCGCGACCGCCGGGAGTTGTGGCAGCCGCGTGGCGCGCGCTGCCCGGCGTCGGAACGCGGTGTACGAAACAATCACCCACAGGTGCCATGCGGCTTCAGCCACGTCGCCCGCCAGCGGGCCGGCAATGCGCACCGCATAGTCGTAGCGTGGCGGCACCTCGTCTGGGGCATTCCAGTCGTCGACGATGTTGATCCCGCCTACAAGCGCCAGCGACTGGTCGGCAACGGCCAGTTTGCGATGCATGCGCCGCAGCCCACGCACCGGTTGCCACCAAAGCGGCGGACGATACGCCAGCAGTTCGACGCCGGCTGCCGTCAGGCTGGCGCGATACGCCTGCGCCATATCGCGCGATCCAAAACCGTCAACGATCACGCGCACCGTCACCCCGCGCCGTGCCGCTGCCGCCAGCGCGTCGGTTACCTTTTGGGCGGTGTCGTCCTCGGCATAGATGTAGGTTTCGAAGAAAATCTCGTGTTGCGCAGCTTCTAGCGCAGCGATCAGGGCTGGAAAGAACTGCGCCCCGGAATCGAGCAGGTCGATGCGGTTGCCGGAGCGCAGCGGGTATTTCACGGCAGGTTGAAGGTGGCGTGCAGCGCGAGGTGGTCGGACAGGCCTTTCCAGCTTGACAAGCGTTGTACCTGGACCGGTTTAAGGCCGCGTACGTAAATGCGGTCCAGGCGCAGCAGCGGCAAGCGGCCCGGGAAGGTGCGCGGCAGGCGTACATGGCTGGCGCGAAACACGTCGATCAGGCCTATCTCCGCCAGTCGTGCCTCGGCATGGTTGCGCCAGTCGTTGAAGTCGCCGGCGACAATCACCGGCGCGCTGGCGCCGGCGCGCGCGTCGACTGCTTCGATGATGGTCTCGATCTGCCTGCGCCGGCCACGTTCGAACAGGCCAAGATGGACGCAAAAGCAGTGGGTCGGGACACCCTTGACGTCGATCATCGCGTGCAGCATACCGCGCCGCTCGAAGCGGTGTTCCGAAATGTCGTCGTTGCGTACGGTGTCCACCGGAAAGCGCGACAGGATCAGGTTGCCATGATGGCCATGATCGTATACCGCGTTGCGCCCGTAGTGAACCTCCGACCACAGGCCCTCGGCCAGAAAACGGCTCTGCGCGAGCATCGGCCAATCCGTATGGCGCGCGGCGTGGCGTGCGTGTGCGTCCTGCACCTCCTGCAGAAACACGATGTCGGGCGACAGTGCATGCAACTCCTCGCGCAATTCATGCACGATTACCCGTCGGTTGAGAGGCGACAAGCCTTTGTGGATGTTCAGGCTGAGGATTGAAAAGCGCGATGCGGGCATATGGGGGTATCGGGTTTGGCGGTGCATGGTAACGCGTGTCCGGCCGCAAACGAGGAAGTAGGCGATCGGGCGGACCTGTATCGTGCGTGGTCGGCATTGAACCATCTGGTTGCAAGCGCGAAAAAATCAAGTCGGCGCTTCGACCCGTGACCGGAGATCCCGCCGCTGTGGCGATTGACGCGCCTGGCGCTCAGGCGCTCATGCACAGGTACTTGACCGTCAGCTACTCCTGGATGCCGGTCTTCGAACCGGCACGCCCGATGCTGATTGCGGCGATAATTTCAGTCAAGCCACAATACGGCGGAGACAGAAGTGGACAAGAATTATGCAGGGCTTGATGCCCTCTTCAACCCCGCATCGGTGGCCGTGGTCGGCGCCACCAGCGATGTGGGCCGTATCGGCGGCGTGCCGCTCGACCTGATGATCCGGCGCGGCTATCGCGGTCGTCTGATCCCGGTCAATCCCAAGTATGAGGAAGTACAGGGCTTGAAGGCGTGGCCGACACTGGCGGCTGTGGGAGCGCCGATCGACGTGGCCATCATCGCCGTGCCGGCGGCAGCGGTGCTGCCGACGCTGGAAGATGCGATTGGCGCCGGTGTCAAGGCATTGGTGCTGTTTTCCTCCGGTTTCGCCGAAGTCGATGAGGCCGGACGTGCCGCGCAACAAGGGCTTGCCGCGCGCGCGCGGCAGGCCGGAGTGCGCCTGCTGGGTCCCAATTGTCTTGGC
>CAYYFR010000298.1:0-5923 GCA_964470865.1 uncultured Burkholderiales bacterium
CGTCTTCCTGCGCAATCATTACCTGGCCGACGCTCTTGTAGCGCCCGTAAGTGCGATGCTGATCGCGCAAGTTGCAACGTCTCCACTGTACGGCGAGAAATGTGCACGCTGTCATGCAAGCGCGGCCGACTTTGTACGCAAGTCATTGGTCGTCAAGAACGGTGTCTTGGTCGGCGTGTCGAGCGCGCGCAATGTCGCTGACTACCTGGCGTCGCACGGCGGGCTCGGGCCTGCTGAAGTGCGGACCATGGTCGAGACCCTCACGCGGGTGCGCAATGAGGTGTCAGACCCCCCAAAGTCGCGCTGACCGAGTAACGGAGGCGCAACATGGCGAGGCGGAATACGGCCTCGGCCGTCATGCGCCTTTGGCGCCGAACACCAGAAAATACTGGCGCGGGAGAAATCCATGCTCGCCCAACAGTGTGTAGCCGGCGCGCGTCAGTTCAGCCTTCACCTGCTCCGGTGCGATGCGGGCGGCCCGGGGCGGCCCTGCCGGTGAATCCATGCGGAAATCGATGATCGCCACCCGGCCGCCGGCCTTGAGTGAATCGCGCAGTTTGGCGAAATAGCGTTCGCGATCATCAACATGATGAAACACGTCGACCATGATGATCAGGTCGGCCTTTGCCGGAATGCGCGGGTCGGCAGGCTCACCCTTGACAGCCGTCAGGTTGGCCAGACTTTCGCGCCTGGCGCGCAGGGCGAGGTGCTTGACCATGTCGGGTTCGGTATCGATGGCGTAGACCCGGCCCTGGGGCACCATGTGCGCGAAGCGCGCCGCGAAGTAGCCGGTGCCGGCGCCGATGTCGGCCACCACCGCATCGGGTTTGAGAGCCAGCGCGCCGATCACTTCATGCGGCTTTTGCCAGGCGTCGCGCTGCGGGTCATCGAATACCTTCGCCCACTTGGCGGCGTCGCCGAAGCTGTGCTGGTGGGTGTGCGGCGATTGCGCCATGGCGGGCGTTGCGACAAAGGCGGCGTGGATGCAGGCGAGCGCCAATGCGTGGCGGGTGAGGGCGTCGGTCATGGTGTCCTTTGGGTTGCCGAATGTTTGAAGAGCGGGCGATGCTGCCTGCCGGCGCAGGCATGCACGGGTATCACGCTTGCACCAGATAGTTTCGCATCATGCCGATGTCCTCGTGCTCGACAATGTGGCAGTGGTACAGGTAGATACCGGTGTGGTTCTCGAACTTCATGAGCACCCGGACCCGCTCGCCGGGCAGCACCAGCACCACGTCTTTCAGGCCCTCGTCGGTGAAACCGGCGCTCAAGGCGTGGCTGGCGCCGCGGCGGCCGATGACGCGAAACTGCAGGTTGTGGACATGCATCGGATGCGCCATGCGCATGCCGAACGATGCATCGTTGGCAAACTCCCAGACTTCGGTGGTGCCAAGGCGTACCCGTTCGTTATCGGCAACCTCGTCCATGCGGGTGAACGCCCGCCCATTGAGCAGCGCCTGGCCGCCCATCATCGACATCTGGAAGGAGCGCGGTTTGCCGCGATTGACGGCATCCTCGATTCTGAGCGCCGGATAGGTGGACAGGTGCGGCGGCAACCGGGTTTGCCGGGTTCCGCCGCTGCCGACCCGGAAACGCGCAATCGCCCGCGCGCCGCGCGTCGCCGGTGCGCCGTCTTGCATGTTGGTGATGTTGACAAGCATCGGCGACCAGGATTCGGCCTCAAGCGCGATTTCCTCTCCCGGCGCGTGAGCGGCGAAGTCCACCCACACATCGGCACGCTCTGCCGGGGCAAGCGTCAGGGTTTCTCGGGTGAGCGGGCGTTCCAGCAGGCCGCCGTCGGTGCCGATCAGCGTGAGCGGCTTGCCGTCGCTCCAGCGCAGCCGGTAGAGCGTCGCGTTCGAGCCGTTGAAGAGGCGCAGGCGATGCGCCGTGCGCGGCACCATGCGCTGGTAATCCATGGTGCCGTTGACCAGCACCTGCCGGCCCATGAAGCCCATCATTCGCTCACGCATGCCCGCTGCGATATAGACCAGCTGATTTCCCGCGTCGAAGCTGCGGTCCTGGATCACCAGCGGCAGGTCAAGTTCATCACGCGGCAGCCCGGCGGCATCCTCTTCCGCATCACTGACAAGGAACAGGCCGGTCAGGCCGTGATAGACCTGATGGCCGGTGCGTCCGTGGGGATGGGGATGGAACCAGTAGGTGCCGGCGCGGTTGTCGATGACGAACTCATAGACGTAGCGCTTGCCGGGGGCGATGGCGTACATCGGATGGCCGTCCATGCGCTGCGGAACATGCAGCCCGTGCCAGTGAACAATGGATTCTTCGGGCAAGCGATTGCTGAAACGAATGCGAATTTTCTGGCCGCGCCGCACGCGGATGATGGGGATGTGTCCCGAGCCGTCGCTTGCGCCCAGCACCTGTGGCCGGCCGCGCAGCACGCGGCCGCTGTAGCGCCATACGCGGGTCGTATCACCGGGCAAGATGCTGATTTCGTCGATTCCCGCATCAAGCTCCAGTTCGATGTCCGGGTTGAAGTCCGGCGTAGCCTCCGCAGGCGGCATGCCTTGTGCCGCTGCCGCAAGCAAGCCCGACCCGCCGCTTGCCATCAGGAGTGCGCTTGCAGTGGTTCCTTGCAGGAATTGGCGGCGGTCGATCGGGCACATGGGATGGTCGGGACCAGCAGGCAGATGGTCGGAGAAGATGGGGCAGCCGGACTTTTCCCGGCGCTTGCCTGGCTCAAGTCACCGCAGGCGAGCAAGTGACAAGATCGGCTTTCCACCGGGGAGCAGGCCTTTCCCCGGTGCAGCCGAACCGGCTCAGTGCTTGTGGGTCTCGCTGCCCGGAGCGGCGCCGACGCGCGGCCCGCGCCCTTCAGGCAGGCTAATACCTTTTTCCTTGGCGCGTTTCTGCATTTCGGCACGATTGGCCTCGGCCAGCGTCTGGCGTTCCTCCGGCGTGGCGGCGTTGCGCATCTTCTCGCGGAATGCAGTGTGCTCCTCAGGGGTCATCAGTTGCTGGCCAAGCGTCTGCCCGCCCATGCGACCCTGCCCCATGCCGCCACCCATGGCACCATGGCCCATGCCGGCGTGCCCCGTGCCGCCGGACATGCCTTGCATCATGCCGCCATGACCCATACCACCATGCCCCATGCCGCCGTGCATCGCGCCATGCCCTGTCCCTTCACCCATTGAGCCCTGGTGGGCGTGGGCCAGAAAAGTCATTCCCAGGCCGAGTGATGCAACGATTCCTGCTACAGCTTTGTACAAGTGTTTCATGATCAGATTCCTTCATAAGTTGGAGTTCATCATTTCGATCCGATGCGCCGCTGCTACCTTTCTGCCCGACGCAATGCTTTCGGCATGCGCCATTTGAGCATCCAGATGTAACACCGGCGTGTCGCCGCGCAGCTGTTTGGTATCGAAGCTTTGCGGGAAGCCGGGTTGTTACACTGCGTTACGAAAATCCCGCCTGCCGATTCGCCGCCCGCGTATATCTCAAGCATGCAGAAGCAAGATCACATCCTGGTGGTGGACGACGACGCGGAGATTCGCACCCTGCTGCGCGACTACCTGCACAAGCAGGGCTATCGCGTGAGCACTGCGGCCAACGGCCGCGAGATGCGTGCAGCCTTGAGTCCGGCGCCGCCCGACCTGGTGATTCTCGATCTCATGCTGCCGGGGGAAGACGGCCTCGGCCTGTGCCGCGATCTGCGTGCCGGCTCCGATCTGCCGGTGATCATGCTGACCGCGCGCGGCGACGAAGCCGACCGCATCGTCGGGCTCGAGATGGGGGCGGACGACTACCTGCCCAAGCCGTTCAGTCCGCGCGAGTTGCTGGCGCGCATCAAGAGCGTGCTGCGGCGCGCCCGTGCGCTGCCGGGCAACCTGAAGCCGGACGAGCTGGTGTCGTTCGGGTTCGCCGGCTGGACCCTCGATCTTGCGACCCGCAACCTCGGCTCGCCGGCCGGCGTGGTGGTGGCCTTGAGTGGCACGGAATTTCGTCTGCTGCGGGTGTTCCTGGATCACCCGCAGCGGGTCCTCACCCGCGACCAGCTGCTCGACTTCATGCTGTCGCGCGATGCCAGCCCGTTCGACCGCGCCATCGACGTGCAGGTGAGCCGCCTGCGCCACCGGCTGGGCGAAGATGCGCGCGAGCCGGCGATCATCAAGACCGTGCGCAGCCAGGGCTACGTATTCGCGACCCAGGTGACGGCCGTGCATCGATGAGCCTGTTGCCGAAGTCCCTGTTCAGCCGGCTGGTGCTGGTGCTGCTAGGCGGCTTGATTGCCGCGCAACTGCTGAGCTTCGTGATTCACATGCACGATCGCAGCGAACTGCTGCAGGAAACCACCGGCATGCAGTCGGCACGGCGCATCGCCGATATCGTCAGGCTGCTCGATCCGCTCGCGCCAGCCGAGCGCCGGCGCATCGCCTTCGTGCTGAGCGCCGCGCCGCTGTGGATTCGCCTCGATCAGGCTCGCCTGGCGCCGCCTGCCGACCAGGGCGCCGATCGCCAGGCACGCGCCGCGCTGTTCGGCGCGTTCCTGCGGCGCGCTTTGGGCGAGGCATGGGCGGTCGAGGTGAGCATGAGCGACAGCCACGCCCCGGCAGCCGCAGGCGCGGGCCCGGTTGACGGCCGGCAGATGGAGCCCGGCATGGGCCCCGGCCGGGGCATGGGCATGGGTGCGGGTATGGGGCCGGGCATGGCCCAGGGTAGCGGAATGAGTCCGGGCATGGGCATGGGGCGTGGCGCAGAAGGCGAGCCGATGCCGATGCATCCGGGCATGCAATACCTTGCGCGGCCCGCGCTTTCGTTCGTCGCGCAAGTACGTCTCGGTGACGGTACCTGGGTCAGTTTCGATACACGGCAGCCGGCGCAAACCGAGAACTGGCCGTATCGCATGTTGGCCAGCCTGGTGGTGCTGCTGGCGGCGGTGATGCTGGTGTCGCTGATCGCGGTGCGCTGGGCCACCCGCCCGCTCAAGGCGCTGGCCGACGCCGCCGAGGAACTTGGCAGGAATATCCATCAGGCGCCGCTGGCCGAATCCGGGCCGCTGGAAGTGGTGCGCGCAGCGCGCGCGTTCAACACCATGCAGGCACGCCTGCTGCACTACATCGAGGATCGCACCCGCGTGCTGGCCGCCATGTCGCACGACTTGAAAACCCCGATCACGCGCCTGCGCCTGCGCGCCGAGTTGCTCGATGATCCGATGCTGCGCGCCAAGTTCGGCAACGATCTGGCCGAAATGGAGGCGATGGTGGGGGTCACGCTGGATTTCATGCGCGGCCTGGATTCCGGCGCAGCCGCGCAGCCGGTCGACATCATGGCCCTGCTCGAAAGCCTGCAGGCGGACATGGCCGAAACCGGCGCACAGGTCAGCATCGAAGGCACCCCGCAGAAACCCTATGTGGGCAGGCCGCAGGCGCTCAAGCGCTGCCTGGCCAACCTGCTGGAAAACGCAGTCAAATACGGCAAGCGTGCACTGGTGACCATGGACGACAGCGACCTGCGCCTGGAAATCGTGATCGCTGATGAAGGACCGGGAATTGCGCAAGCCGAACTTGAGCGGGTGTTCGAGCCCTTTTACCGGCTGGAACAATCGCGCAATCGCGAAACCGGCGGCACCGGTCTGGGATTGACCATCGCGCGCGGGATCGCCGAGGCGCACGGCGGCACGCTTGGCCTTGCCAACCTTGCCGCCGGCGGGTTGCAGGCGCGTTTGATCCTGCCGCGCCGATAAGCCCCTTCCCCCAAGGCTCTCGAACGACAGTCTTCGACCAAGCTGATACCCCGCAACAGCGGCCCCCGTTCCCAACGCTGCGGCCTTGATGCGCGGCTCCACCGCGACCAGCGGCAGTCCGTAGGCCGTGCCCATCGACACCCCGACCCAGCCGCTGCGCCCGGCATCGCTGCGCTCGTCCGCGCACAGCCGGTCGATCACCGCCCGCCAGTGGGCATT
>CAYYFR010000299.1:0-5875 GCA_964470865.1 uncultured Burkholderiales bacterium
CGCCGTCACGACTGTCCTTGCGCGTGATGAGCAGGTCATTGCCACTGCGCAAGGCGTGGAAGTCATCCAGCGCCAGGCCATCCGCCAATTGCAGGGTATTGGTGTCGCCTGCGACGTCGCTGATGCGGTCTTGCCCCATGCCGATTTCCAGGCGATAGGTGTCGGCGCCGGCACCGCCGCGCAACTCGTCGTTGCCGGTGCCGCCGACCAGCAGATCGTCGCCTTCCCCGCCGGAGAGCCGGTCGTCGCCGTCGCCACCGGCGATGTTGTCGTTTCCCGCCGCGCCGTCGAGACTGTCGCCCAGCGCACCGCCGATGAGGGTGTCACCGAATCGGCTGCCGGTGATCGCCACCGCGCCCTGACCGGCACGGAAGTCAAGCGCTTCGGTCAGCGTTTGCTCCATCAGTTGCGCCTGGCTCAGCTCTGTGCCGTCGGCGAAGCGGAAGCTGAACGCCGTTACCGCTGCCGAGCTGAAGCTCTGTTTGATCAACAGACCTTCACCGGGCGCCGTGGTGATGACCAGATGGATTCTGCCGGACTCGTCGTTGAGAAGATCGGCGCTGATCTGCGTGGCACTGATGCCGCTGCCGAACATGACGCTGTTGTCGCCTTCGGCGTCGTCGATCGCGTCGATGCCGCCGCCGCTTGAGAAGACGTAGCTGTCGTCGCCGGCACCGCCGCGCAGTTGATCGTTGCCGGCACCGCCTTCGAGCAGGTCGCGCCCGGCACCGCCGGTGAGAATGTCCCGCCCGGCACCGCCGACGAGGCTGTCATCGCCGTCGCCGCCGATGAGGTTATCGTCACCGGCGCCGCCGTCGATGGCGTCGTTGCCGCCGCGACCATCGACGGAATCGTTGCCGTCCGCAGCGGAGATGAGGTCACCGAAACGGGTACCGTAGACGCTGTTGGCGCGCGCGTCGCCCAAATACTCAAGATTGAGGCCGGACTGATCGAGCAGTTCCATATGCGACAGGTAGGTGCTGCTGCTACCCGTCAGGGCATCGACCCGGTAAGTGCGATCGATGCTGGCGGCGTTGTCTTCGATGCGGATGCTGTCACCCTGGCCGTAGTGCAGCACCAGATCGCGCGGGGTGATGGCATCGGGGTCGCCTGCGGCCACACGGGTGAACCTGAGCGACCCGGCATCGGCGCTGAAACTGAAATCCGCGCGCGCCTGCCCGCGCACCCGGTCGGTGCCGTCGCCAGCGCCGAAACGGAAAGTGTTGGTGTTGGGGTTGGCGCCGAGCAGCAGGTCGTTGCCGCGGCCGCCCTGCAGGGTGGCATAGCTGGTGGCGCCCGCAGTGAGCGTATCGGCGCCGCCGCCACCATGCAGCACGTTGCTGCCGGAGCGCAAGGTGGAAGCCGACAAAACCACCGGCGCGGTAACCGTGGAATCGAGAAACTGTTGCACCGATTGCTGCGTACCGTCGGCGCGAACGACGCCGTCAAGCCCGTCGCCCAGGCCTTCGACCAAGCGTATGGCGCCGCCTGCGTATTCGATCAGCAAGTCCGCGCTCGCGTCGATCTGGGAGGCCGTTACGCTGCCCGCTGCATTCAAGCGCAACGTATTGCCCGATGCCTGCGCAGCGATGGTTTCGACTTGCACGCTGCCGGTTTCATCCGTGCCATCGCCCGCGGCGAACACGTAGGTGGCGCTGCGGCTGGCGTAGAAGGTATCGATGCCGGCGCCGCCGTCGAGAATCGCGTTGCCATAGGCGGTGAGAAAGTCATCGCCGCCGAATCCGCGCAGCGTGGTGCTGGCGCGGGTGTTGTAGGAGACAAGCCGGTTGGCCTCTGCGTTGCCGCCGCCGAAGGTGGGGCCGGGCGGCTCATAGTAGAAAAACCCGCCTTCGAGCGTGAGGTTCTCCACCTCGTCCGGGAGCGTGTAGTTGACGCGGCTGACGACACTCTCGACGCCCTGACCGGGCAGTTCGATGATCTGGTCCTGGGTGTTGTCGACGTAGTAGGTGTCGTTGCCGCGCCCGCCTTCCATGCGGTCGACACCGGGGCCGCCGTCGAAGGTGTCGTCGCCGCCCTTGCCGATGAGGAGGTCATTGCCGGCGTAGCCATTCAGAACGTCGGCGCCGCTGCCGCCGGTTAGGGTGTCGTCGTTCGGGGTGCCGCCGAGAAAACGCGAGGCCAAAACCGAAAGGAACTCCGCTTGCGTGTATGTAAGGCCGCCTGCGAAGCGAAACTCGGCGATGCTTCCCGCGCCGTCCGCCCGATTGATGTAGAGAGAGCCGGCGTTGCGTTCTTGGGCATCGGCATAAATCTCGATATTGAGGTCTTGATGAACGCCATTCGCCGCAACAGTCCAGCGGGTCGTCAGATCCTCGAAGCCGATCCCCGCGCCGAAACGCACCCCATTGCGGCCTTCGAAATCGACAATCACGTCGTTGCCGCCGCCCCGCTCGTAAATGAACGTGTCGTCCCCGGCACCGCCCCACAGTTGGTCGTTGCCGGCCCCACCATCGAGAGTATCGGCGCCATCATCGCCGTACAACGTATCGCCGCCCGCCAGGGCATGAATCGAATCGTCACCACCGAAGCCGTGAATGCGGTCACCACTCAAGGTATTGTTAGTGCCAAACAGAGTGTCCGCATTATCGGTGCCGTTGATGTCGAAACCCTGCGCCAGCACCTCATCGAAGCTCATGATCCGGCCGTCGGCGAATTCAAGGCGCGCGAACATCGCACCTGCGTTCGCTCGGGCGTAGTCGAAGCCCTCAATGTGGATCGCGTCATGCGGGCTATTCGGATCGGCGCCGTCGCTCGGTCCAAGATCGATCAGCAAACTCCCCAAGCCGAACTTGATATCCTGCTTGCGAATGCCTTCGCCGAAAATGATGATGCTCTTGTCGTCACCTGACTTCTGGAGAACGGTGCCGTTCTCGTCCACTACTTGATCGTCGGGGTCAAAAATCGTTTCAACGCCATCGCCGCGATTGAACACATAGGTATCGCGACCCTTGCCCCCACGCAGGATGTCGTTGCCCATGCCGCCGATCAGGGTGTCATCGCCGTCCTCACCTTCAAGTCGGTCATCGCCGTCGCCACCACGCACCAGGTCGTTGCCCTTGCCCCCGAACAGGCCATCACGACCAATGCCGCCGTCTAGCAGGTCGTTGCCGTCGCTGCCGTTGATGCTGTCGTCGCCGGCGCTGCCGAACAACACGTCATCGCCTTTGTTGCCGAAAATGCGGTCGTTGCCCTCCCCGCCATCAACGAAATCATCTCCTGCGAATCCTGAGTCTCCGGAATCCGCGTCGTCGCCATCGATGAAATCGTCGCCGCTGCCCCCCAGCAGCACGTCGGATCCAGCGCCTCCGAGAATGACATCATCGCCACTGCCGGCATCGACATAGTCGTCGCCGCCGTGGGCGAATACCCAGTCGTTTCCGCTACCGCCATAAATTGCGTCCGCGTCGCCTTGATTGCCTGAGGCGAAGTACGAAGTGAAGTTCGTGGCTACAAGGCGGAACGTGGTTACATTGGCAGCTGAATCGACACTTAGCGTTCGCACCTGCGACCAATCCATCTGCGCGGCCGTCAAATCGTCGTCGCCCAGAATATTGTCGTCGCCTGCCCCGCCTAGCAAAACGTCGCTGCCAAGGCCGCCATAAATCGCGTCGTCGCCAGCACCGCCCACGATGACATCGTCGCCTTGGCCCCCGCCAGCGAGTTCTCCTCGTTGACCGCTACCAACCTCCGACTGAACTGCCGGATTTGCGCCGGCATCACCTCGGCCGATCGCCACGTCGAGAGCAACTCTGGATGTGGCAAAAATCCGGTCCGCTCCAGCACCACCGAACATGACCTCGCCGCCGGCAAGATTCGCAAACGTACCGTCGCCGCCGCCTTCAACCAGATCGTCACCCGCGCCCGCGTCAATATAGTCGCGGCCATCTCCACCCAACAGCAGGTCCGCCCCGGCGCCGGCGAAGAACCGGTCGTTGCCGGAACCACCGTCCACCAGGTCAGCCGCAGTGGCGCTGTCGCCGACATCGGCGACCCCATTGCGATTGGCGTGGATGGTGTCGTCACCCCCACCACCGTAAAGCGATTCGCCGGCCGCCGACCCGTACATGACATTGGCCACGTTGTCATTCAACGACCCTGGCTTGACAGGGTAGTTGCCCAATCCATCGGGAACGCTACCGCTTACCACCTCACCACCCAGTATCGGCCCACCGTTCGGCGTCACCGGGTCTTTCGGGCCCGGCTTGCCGAGGTGAATACCCAGGTAACTGCCGCGCTGCGCCTTGGCGAAATCGAAGTCCCTGACCGTTATCAGGCCTCCGTAAATGTTCCCGGAAGCGCCAGCCAAATTGATCTCCAGATTGAAGCGCTCCGGCAACACGCCACCCTGTTGATCCAGCGCGGCTACCTTTGTATAGACAATCCGGTTGTCGATACTGGCCCAGCGGTCCTCCGCGAGCGATATTGACCCGTCGCTGACCAAAGTGCCTTGTTCGACATTGTTGGCATCTCGATAAATGTAGCGGACAACCCCTCTGCCGTCGGTATCGAGCAAGACATCGTTGCCATCCCCAGCCCTGTATTCATAGATGTCTACTCCACTTCCGCCTTCGATATAGTCATTACCCTTTCTTCCGTTCAGAATATCGTTACCTGCGCCGCCGTACAGTCGGTCTGCGAAACCGTTGTCAACGGTGGCTGTTCCGCCCTCAAGGGAATCGACGCCCTCCGAACCAAACACGACTCGTTTTAGCGGCTCGGTGGTTGAGTCATATGCCCAGCGCAATACGAAAGGAATCTCCTTTGTTTGATTGACGAACTTGCGATCCGGAATCACGGTTTGTAGTATCGCCCGATCCTCATAGCTTGTCCTCGCGGGATCATCCACGTTCTGTGCCGCATCAATCGTTGTTGTAAGCGGGTTCCGTATGTCGTTGACCAGATTGCGCACGTTCCCGAGCATGCGCTTCTCGAGAAAATTCGCGCGATCGTCCAGGTATTGAAGCGTCATCTCTCCCGATTGGCTCTTGCCGTTCCAGAGGCCAAGCTCGCCAGCCGCGATCCGGTCCGCATACAAAGCCGCGCCAACCAGCGCAAACGGATTGAGTTCCTGCAGAGCGTAGCGGTACGCGATGGCCTTGAGGTCCGCCCCTTGCGCTATCGCTTTAAGTTCAGCTGCCGCTTCGAGAGTGGTCTTTCCATCAGATCCTTTATTCGCAAACGCAAACAACTCAAACGCCTGTTGCGCTGATCCGAGCCCAGATGCACGTTGTGCCAGATCCTCAATGTTGCGGTAAAACGCTGTTCGGTTTGTGTAGTTGCCGAAACCCGCATTGATTCTGTCTATACCTGAGGCAAACCTTTTTGCGCTCGCATTGAATTCCGCGCTCGAGTAGAACGCCTTGCGCAGCGCGTTAAGCAGATTCTCGAGTGAATCGCCTTCAGCCAGGCCGGGCTTGGAGGCCGCGTCGCCAAGCAGTGCGAAATTGCTCTCGCCGCGCTGGTTTGAAGACGCCGAGAGCAATGCGGAAATCGTCTCCAGGGAAAGCAATGGCGCAATTCGTTGCACCGCTTGAACCACGCTCAACGTATCGATAAGCAGCACTATCGAATGCGTGGTGGCGAAGTCCCCCGGGTCCTTGCCG
This sequence comes from uncultured Burkholderiales bacterium, assembly GCA_964470865.1. Lineage (GTDB taxonomy): Bacteria > Pseudomonadota > Gammaproteobacteria > Burkholderiales > JAEUOS01 > JAEUOS01. Next base: position 5,625 of record CAYYFR010000299.1, read on the forward strand.
CCAAGGGCGGCGGCGGCACTACTATCAGGACGCTGACCCAACCAATCCCCGTTGCCATAGACGTCGGGTTGATCTTCAATGAAAATGTTGACTTCGTTGGCTGAATGTCGCTGCGAATTGGCGACGATCTGATAGTCGTCGGTATCCGCAAGGCTGGCGAGCGATACGATCTTTTGATACCCCCCTCCGATAACGCTCTGCGACCCCTTGTTCGCTTGAATATTAGACCCGGCCGCTGCGTAGGCGCCCAC
>CAYYFR010000300.1:0-5867 GCA_964470865.1 uncultured Burkholderiales bacterium
GGCCGGTCAGTTGAGAGTGTCTCTTACGTTGTAATTCTCAAACCATCTGTAACTGGTTGACCCGTGCACTTGTTTGCACCGACTATAACTGCCGATCGGACACGCTGCCGATCCACCAGAAGGGAGCGGACAGCGCAAGCACCAGCGCGAAGAACGCCAGCGGCGATCGTTTTTTCACGGCGACAACAGCGTTCATCTTGCCGTAGCCCGAGTAAAGGCTCCGATGACAATCGCCGCCATCAGCCACAGGACGGTAGCCAAGGTGGCTTGCCAGGCCAGGCCTTGATTGCCCGCTGTGGCGTCTTTCATCGAGCGAAAATGCGGCTCACCAGCTTGCGCAGTTCGCTGTAGACCAACACTCCGCTTGCCATCGCGGCGCACACCAGCCACTGGTCGAGCGACAGCGGCGCCGTGCCGAAGGCGAGGTTCAGGAACGGCACGTGCACGACAGCGACTTGCAACAGCAACGAGAGTGCGACGGCACTCAGTAGCCAGCGGTTGACAAACAGCCCGACGAACGCACTGGTGGTGTCCGAGCGCGCGGTGAAGCAGGTGAACATGCTGGTGAAAACGAGCACTGTGAAGCCTGCTGTGCGGGCCGTTGTCAGGTCACCGGTGCCGGGGCCGTTGTGAGGGATGAGCCCGCCCGGCAGGTAGAAGTCCATCGTCAGCAAGGTCACCACCGCGATCACCAGACCCGTCTGGATCACGCTCGACCACATGCGCGCGTCGATCAGCCGATCGTTCAAGTGCCGCGGTTTGCGGGCCATCAGGTCGTCGGTGGCGGGGTCCACACCCATTGCGAGCGCGGGCCCCGAGTCGGTAATGAGGTTGATCCACAGCAGCTGGGTGGCAAGCAGTGGCAGCGCCACGGCAGCACCGGCCCCGGTGTCCGTGGACTTCAATCCGATCACGCCTGCACCCACCACGCCCAGGAACACGGTCAACACCTCGCCCATGTTGGACGTCAGCAGATAACGCAGGAACTTGCGGATATTGTCCAGGATGGCGCGCCCTTCGCGCACGGCGACGACGATGGTGGCGAAGTTGTCGTCGGCGAGGATCATCTTGGCCGCTTCCTTGGTCACTTCTGTGCCGGTCACGCCCATCGCGACGCCGATGTCGGCTGCCTTCAATGCCGGTGCGTCATTGACGCCGTCACCGGTCATCGCCACGATGTTGCCGTCGGCCTGCAGTGCGTCGACGATGCGCAGCTTGTGCGCTGGCGCAACGCGGGCGTAGACCGACGTGTTGCGCACGGCGGCGGCAAAGGCCGCGTCGTCAAGCGCATCGATCCCGGCGCCGGTTAAGGCCGCTGAACCCGCGTCGACGATGCCCAGGTCGGCGGCTATGCGTGCGGCCGTTTTCGGGTGATCGCCGGTGATCATCACCACGCGGATGCCAGCCCGGCGCGCTTCGCGGATGGCCACCGCTGCCTCTTCGCGCGGCGGGTCGATCATGCCGACGGTGCCGACGAAAATCAGCTCGCGTTCGAGTGTCTCGGCAGCCGCCGGGTCTTCGCCCGCCGCCAGCGGCCGGTAGGCCACCGCCAGTGTGCGCAGCGCGGCTTCGGTCAAGGTGTCCACATCTGCCAAGAGCCGCGCCCGCATGGCCTCATCGAGCGCGCGTACCTCCAGCCCCACGCGCACCCGGGTGCAACGGCCGAGCAGCACGTCGGGCGCGCCCTTGGTGATGGCCACCAGCGCGTCGCCGTGTTCATGGTCGCGTTCGATGGTCGTCATCAGCTTGCGCTCGGACGTGAACGGGATTTCGCCGACACGCTCGAAGCGCCGCTGGCGCCGCTCGGTGACCGTGCCCTGGCCAAGCTTGCGCTCGGCCACCAGGAACGCGGCTTCGGTGGGGTCGCCGTGGATCTCCCATTCGCCGAGCGCTGTCTGACGAAGATCGGCGTTGCCGGCCAGGCTGCCGCCACTGAGAACCACAAGGGTTTCATCGTGTAGCGCCCCGGCGGTAAGCTCAGTACCGGCGTGCTCGACCTGGCCTTCCGGCGCATACCCCACCCCGCTTACGCGGGTGTCGCCCGAGGCCGTCATCACGCGCTCGATGGTCATCTCCGAGCGCGTCAGTGTCCCGGTCTTGTCCGAGCAAATGACCGAGGCGGAACCCAGCGTCTCCACCGACGACAGGTTCTTGACGATGGCCTGGTGTTTGGCCATGCGCTGCACGCCCAGCGCAAGCACCACCGCGAGGATGGCCGGCAGCCCCTCGGGCACCGCGGCCACCGCCAGCGACACACCGAGCAGAAGCGCGTGGACCACAGCGGCGGTGCTGCGACTCTCGGACATGAAAAGAATGGTGCCTACCACCACGATGGCGATGGCCACGACCGCCACGCCCAGCGTGCGCCCGATGCGCGCGACTTCCTTTTCCAGCGGCGTCGGCTCCTCGACCGTGGCCTCCAGCAGCGCTGCGATCCGGCCCATCTGGGTCTCCATGCCGGTGGCGGTGACCACCGCGCGGCCCGTGCCTTGCGCGACGGCAGTGCCCTTGAAGACCATGCCTGTCTGCTCCGCCAATGGCGCCGGCTGGGGCAGCGGGGCGGCGGCCTTGAGCACGGCCTCGCTCTCGCCGGTGAGCGCAGCCTCCTGCACGCGCAGGCTCAAAGCTTGAAGCAGGCGCGCGTCGGCGCCGACGGCGTCGCCCTCGGCCAGCACGATCACGTCGCCGCGCACCAGCTCGGCACTGGGCACGCGCTGCGGCTTGGCGTCACGCAGCACGGTCGCGGTGGCTGCGGTCATCCTGGCCAGTGCGGCCACAGCGTTTTGCGCCTTGGCTTCCTGCACATGGCCGATCACGCCGTTGAGCAGCACGACGGCCGCAATGACGATGGCATCGACCGGCCATCCGACACGACCCTCAACCCACCACGCGACCAGCGCGATGACCACCGCCGCCAGTAACAGGTAGATCAGCGGGTCCTGGAACTGCGCCAGCGCACGCCGCCAGGCAGGAATTCGTGGGGCGGCACGCAGTTCATTGGGCCCGTTCTGTGCGAGCCGACGCGCGGCTTCCGTTGCGCTGAGCCCGCTTTCGACATCCGCCGCCAGGGCCGCCGCCACCGCGCTTGTCTCCATGACCGACGGATCGCCGATGTCAGCGGGGTTGCCGGGCTTTGCGGGTTCAACGGCCGGCGTTGTGCTGGCAGGCGTTGCGCTGGCGTCAGGCGGTCTCATATGTCATCCAAGGGAGCAGCAATTCGATTCAAGCGGAGTCTTGGCCCGGATTCTTTGTTAAAAATCCTGGCGAGCTGGTGGAGGCTTCTATTAATATCGCCTACAATATTAAATATGTTGATTCTCGATACCAATGTTCTTGTGTCTGCGCTGCGCTCCACCACCGGATATTCCCGCGTGATGCTGCAAGAAGTGCTTTTGGGCAGGCTGCAATGTGGTGTATCGGTTCCCCTTTTCCTTGAGTATGAAGCCGTGCTGACGCGGCCCGAGCATTTGGCCGCTTTTGGTTTGACTCAGGAAGAAGTCATCGAATTTCTGGACGGTTTGGCCGACGTCTTTCAGCCTGTTGACTTGTCATTTTTGTGGCGCCCTCAGCTACGCGACCCTGCCGACGAGATGGTGCTGGAAACGGCTGCCAACGGTGGTGCCACCCATTTGGTCACCTGGAACATCCGGGATTTTTTACCTGCCAGTTTGCAGTTTGCCTTCAAGTTGCAAACGCCCGCCGGGTTTTACGAGCAGCAGCGCAGCAATTTTTAACCAGGAGCCGATCACGTGAAATCCAACAACTTCGCGCTGCGTTTGCCGCAGTCTTTGTACGAGCACCTGCGCGAGGCCGCCAAAGCCGATGGGGTGGCCATGAACCAGTATCTGGCGGTTGCCTTGGCTGAGAAACTGGCTTCTCGTCGGACGGCGGCAGCGTTTTTAAAAGAGCGCGCCGAGCGCAGCAGCGCATCCCGCGCTCTCGAAGTGCTGGCCAAGTCGGGGCAAGCTGTCGCTGAAATCTAGTTGCTGTCAATGCGGTGTCTTTCGCATGTGACGTCAAGCACGCGCGCATCGGCACCAACCACCTCACCCTCGGCCGGCACGATCAGATCGCCGCGCACCAGTTCGGCTGTGGGCACGCGCAGCGGCTTGCCGTCAGGCAGCACAGTGGTGGCTGCAGCCATTCTGGCGAGCGCGGCGACAGCGTTTTGCGCTTTGGCTTCCTGCCGTTGCGCCGAGCCCGCTTTCGACATCCGCCGCCAGGGCCACCGCCACCGCGTTGCTCGCCATGCCCGACGGATCGCCGATGTCACCGGGGTTGCCGGGCTTTGCGGGTTCAACGGCCTGTGCTGGTCTGGCCTGCCATGCGCTGGCGGTAGGCGAGCTCATAGTCACCCGAGAGAGATTGGCTCGCCAACGGCGGTTGCGGCGAAACGTGGGCCCATCGGCGCGCAAAAATCCGACTGACGAGGACCAATAGAGACGGCGCGCCAGCATGCGTGGCCTGTCGGGCATTCGCTCGCGGCGGCGCTGCCACGACCCATCAGCACCAGGATGCTGACGACGATCTGAGATGTTCAGACCGCTTGCGACTCACTGGCTGTCTGGGACCGCGCATGAGATTGAAGATGCGTACCAGCACGAGGATGATTTACGCAGACGGGTCGCCGCCGGCCCGTGTCGACGATTCAATCATTCCGACGTCTTGCCGTCGAAGTGCTCGGTGTCGGCCTCAGCGTCTGCGCGCGTGGCGTGCACCACACCATCGCGATGGTTGGGCGGCGAATAAATCGTGTAGAGCTTGAGCGGCTCAGTCCCGCTGTTGATGATGTTGTGTCTGGCCCCGGCCGGGACCACGACCGCATAGCCGGCGCGGATCGCTGTACTCACACCGTCCAGCACAGCCTCGCCGGTGCCCTGTTCGACACGGAAGAACTGATCAAGCTTGTGAACTTCGGCACCGATCTCTTCCTTCGGTTTGAGCGCCATCACCACCAATTGACAATTTCGGGCAGTGTAGAGAACCTTACGAAAATTGTCGTTCCGCGTGGCTATGCCCTCGATGTCTTGCACGTAACCCTTCATACCGTCTCCTGTTGGTTATCAAATCTGCCCAGGGTCTCGGTACCACCGTGACCTGCCTGTGGGAACGTCTCTGCACCGAAGATAGTTTCGAACATTTGCGTTGTCTGTTCGCTGGCCAACACTCCGGATTTCGGCCACACCGCCTCGTGGCAGGCGACGCAGACGGCGCCCAAGTTGCGCAAGCGTGAGTGCATTTTGGGGTACTCCGTCTTGATGCGCGACGAAGTTCTACTCAGGATCCATTGTCTTGTTGGGCAATCACTCGCCGCTGCACAACAGCGCGACCGCCGTCAGGACCAGGATGCCGACGACAATCTGAAACGGGCGCAGATTGCTGCCGTCCGGCAGCACCATCGCAGGGATGATCAGGGACCAGACGGCGAGCACAACAAATATGCCGCCCCAACTCACGCCATAAGCGAGAGCGAAATATCCGAGCAGCGGGTGGCGTCGAAGCCAGGGCATGAGGGTCATGGCGTTTTGGGCCACACGCCCGCCAACGTGCCCCGCGCCATGCGCCCTTCACTTTCAACGTTTGAACTGAGAGGCGCGCCGCGGTTGGCGAGCGCGACCGCTGCGACGATGAGCCAAAGCGCAGTACCGAGTACGAGATCAAAGGTCACTACTGCCATCGCAGGCATCGTCTGTGGGACAAGGATAAACATGGCCGCGGCGATCGGCACGTGCATGAGCATCGGCAACAGTGGCCTGCCGGTGCGAGCCGCTCGACCGAGGGGTTGGACCACACAGGTAGCGACGAGAGGCATGCTACGGTGTGCACCGGGCATATGCCTTGTAAGTGATGACCAGGGCGACAACTAG
>CAYYFR010000301.1:0-5745 GCA_964470865.1 uncultured Burkholderiales bacterium
CCGGCGGCAGCGCGCAATCGCGCAATCATCTGCTGGGCGACTTTCACGAGGTCATCGCCAGGATCGCAGGCAACGGGGTCATGACCGAAATTCTTTCCGAACTGGTGGCACGAACCTCGCTCATCACGCTCTTTTACCAGAACACCCGTGGCGCCGCCGATTCGCTCGACGAACACCGGCAATTGCTCGAAGCCATCAGAAAGCGCGATGCGCTTGCGGCAGTACGCCTGATGCACCAGCACCTGAGCAATGTCGAGCGTGGCCTGGTGCTGCGCGAGGAAACGCCGGCGGGTGCCGACCTGCGTTCTGCCCTGACCTGATCCCATGCAAACCGCTATCGCACAGATCAATGCCTGCTCACGCGCACAGTTCGTGCAGCTCCTAGGCGGCATTTTTGAACACTCGCCGTGGGTGGCCGAGGCCGCCTTCGAGTCACGCCCGTTCGCCGCTGTCGCCGGCCTGCATGCGGCGATGGTCGCGGCGGTACGCGCCGCACCCCATGCGCGCCAGTTGGCATTCCTGCGTGCGCATCCGGAACTGGCAGGCAAGGCAATGGTCGATCAATCGTTGACTGCGGAATCGGCCAACGAGCAGACACGTTCCGGCCTGACGCAGTGCACGCCTGCGGAATTCGCGCGCCTGCAGGAGCTCAACAGCGCCTACAAGCGCAAGTTCGGCTGGCCATTCATCCTCGCGGTCAAACATCTCGACCGCGCGACCATCATGCGCAAGTTTGCGCAGCGACTCGACCTGCCGGCGGCTGACGAATTCGAGCGCTGCTTAGCCAACATCGAGCAGATAACCCGCTGGCGCCTGGACGATCTGTGCGGGCCGCCGCAGTGAAGTTCGGCCCGGCACTCATGGCACAAGCCGAGGCGCTGGCGCGCTTCACCGCAGACGCGCCACGCATCACCCGCACCTACCTGTCGCGCGAGCACAAGGCGGCGGGCGAATACCTGATCGGCCTGATGCTTGAGGCCGGCATGCAGGCTGGCTTCGATGCATTGGGCAACATCGTCGGCCGCTACGCCACCGCCGATCCCGCCGCGCCGATCGTGATGACCGGCTCGCACCAGGACAGCGTGCGCAATGCCGGCAAGTACGACGGCCTGTTCGGCATCCTGAGTGCGATTGCCTGCGTCAAGGATTTGCATCAACGCGGCAAACGCCTGCCTTTCACGCTTGAAGTGATCGGTTTCGGCGACGAGGAAGGCGTGCGCTTCGCCGCCACGCTGATCGGCAGCAAGGCAATGGCCGGTACATTCGATCCGGCCTGGCTTATCAAGACCGATGCCGACGGCATCAGCATGGCGCAGGCGCTGCGGGATTTCGGCGGTGACCCGGACGCAGTCACGAGCCTGGATCGACGCTTGTCGAACGTCGTCGCCTTTGTCGAATCGCATATCGAGCAGGGTCCGGTATTGCTGAGCGAAGGCCTGTCCCTGGGCGTGGTGACGGCAATCGCCGGCGCCACCCGCCTCAAGGCAAGCGTGACCGGCCTGGCCGGACATGCCGGCACCGTGCCGATGGGCCAACGCCAGGACGCGCTGGCGGCGGCCGCCGAAATGCTGCTCGAAGTCGAGCGCTATTGCGAAGCGCACAGTGCGCAGGGCGGCCTGGTCGGCACGGTCGGCATTCTCGAAGCCCGGCCAGGCGCGGCCAACGTGATCCCGCAGGACGTGAGCTTCAGCGTCGACGTGCGCTCCGGTGACGATGCTGCGCGCCATGCGGCGGTGGCGGCCTTCGAAAGCACATTCGCCGCCATCGCAACGCGACGCCGCGTCAGGGTCGAAACTGCAGCGTTTTATTCGGCCGACGCGGCGCCCTGCCACCCCGGTCTGCAGGCGCAACTGGCCAACGCGATCGCTGCACAGGGCTGTCGCGTGCGCCACCTGCCCTCCGGTGCCGGACATGATGCGATGGTGTTCCCGCCAGTGTGTCCAACGGCGATGCTGTTCGTGCGCTGCGGCAACAACGGCATCAGCCACCATCCGGATGAAACCATGAGCGCGGAAGACGCTGAAACGGCAACCCGCGCCCTGTTGCATTTCTTCGAACACTTCGAGCCGGTGCGTGCCTGATCGGCTCGTCACATCCGGGACAGCACATGAGTGACGCAATCGGCGGCGTATCGATCCACGTGGTCGACGTTGCGCGCGGCGTGATCGCCAGCGGCATGCGGGTGGAGTTGTTTGCCTGCGGCGCGGATCGAACACGGGTGTGCAGCGGCGCCATCAACGCCAAGGGTGTACTGGACCACCCGGCCCTGATGAGCGCGGCGATGCAGGCCGGCGTCTACGAGGCGGTTTTTCATGTGGCCGAGTGGTATCGCGCAGCCGGCGTGGCACTGCCCGCCTTGCCATTTCTCGATCATGTGACTTACCGCTTTGCCATCGGCGACACCGCCCAGCACTACCACTTGCCGATGAAGCTCACGCCCTGGGGCTATTCCTGCTTTCGCGGTGGCGCCTGATCAAGTTCTAGTCGAAGTGATCGGCCCCCACCAGCACGCGGGCCCCCATGCGGTGATTGACGCGGAACACGTTTTGCTCCGGATCGGTGAGCACAACCTGCTGCGCGTTGTAGTAGGTCGTGTAGGCAGGCTTGACGACGGCCCCGCCCAATGCCACGGCGCGCCGGGCCAGTTCATCGACCGCCGCCGGGCTGGATGCTTCAAAGGTGAAGTACGCGGTCAACGACGCGCGACATCATGTCTGCACTCCCGGTGTCAACACGCGCTGCGTCGAACGTCGCGACCATTGCTTCCTGGCGAGCCGTCGGTCCAGACGAGGTTGGGGATGTGACAACTCGCGCAGGCGTGGGTCTTGTCCGCGGACGGGCGCCCATCGAAGAAGAGGCCCTGCCAAAGGCGATGGCGGCGGGTTTGCCTGAGTGACGATTGCCGGGGTCGGGCTTCAGGGGTGGTGGCCAGGGAGCGTGCCGGGCGACGGCTTCCCGCTCCGTCTGCGTAAAGGCCACCACCGCGTGCGCTCCGGTCGACGCAGAGGTGGCGATCAGTCCAGTGCAAACCACCAGCAGAGTGGTCGCTGTCAAGGCCAGCGCATCGAGATGCGAACGAGCGCGCGCATGATCTCTCACTATCTCGACCAGGCGCACGGCGACGTTGAATGATCGGGTCGTCATGGGTTCATAGGATCGATTTGGATTGTCGCGCGGCGACGCTTCAACACTAACGCAATCGTAGCGGACTCCCGGATCTGCTAGCGAAATGGTATGTTTTCGTTATCATGGCGGTTTTACTGCGCCAGCGAAAATCGCGCAGACGCTCACCTGACAAGCAATCGACGGAGCCCCGCAATGGCCGCATTGATGATCAAGGATGTTCCACCGGCACTGCACACACGCTTGCGGCAAGAAGCGCAAAAGCATCATCGCTCGATGACGCAGCATGCCCTGGCTCTGCTTGAAAGGGCGCTGGAGCCTGGGCGAATCCTTACAGCGGACCTTCCGCCGCCGCTGAAGGGGAAGCAAATGCTTTCGGACGCATGGCTTGGTCGCGCCAAGCGGACGGGCCGCGCGTGATCGTTGCCGATGCCAACGTGGTTGCGGCACTGTATTTCGAAAGTACCGCGACCGACGATGCGCGCAGGCTGCTTGATCTCGACGGCGACTGGGTGGTGCCCGAGTTGTGGCGGCACGAGATGCTCAACATCGCCGCCAACTATGCGAAATTCGCGCGCAGTGGTCTGGCGGGCGTGACCAAGGCTTGAGAACATGCGGATGCCTTTTTGCAACGCGTTTGCGGTCGGTGGACATGATCGCTGCTCTGGCGATTGCGGAAAAATCCCGCCTCAGCGCCTACGATGCCCAGTATGTGGCGTTGGCCCGTCAGCTTGGCGTGTCGCTTGTTTCGTTGGACAAGAAGCTGCTCGCCGCTGTTCCGGACACCGCGATTTCGCTGCGCGACGCCATCGCGTCCGCTAAGGACCCCTGACGCTCAAGCTGAAGATCATCATTCCCGATCATCGTCGAGCGTCGGGTTGCAACCTCGTTTGCGCAACACGGCCGGGGGTCGGGCTTCTTCCGGCCTGCGCGCAAATGCGCGCGCTCAAGCTCAGCGAAGCCGATATTCGTGCTTCATGCGGTCCATGCCCTGCGCATCGCGCACGTCGAACCGTGAGATCCAGGCGCCCGCCGATACGCAGCACCTGGCGCGCCTCGGCCAGCGCACGCAGCGGAAACGCAGAATGATGCAGGCCGAAATTGATCGTCACGGCGTCGAAGCGGCCGTCGTTGAACGGCAGCGATTCCGCATCGGCCTCGCGCAACGCCAACGCCGGATGGAGTTTGCTCGCCGCGCCGATCATGGCACGCGAGAAATCGACGCTGACAACGCCGGCGCCGGGCGATCGAACGGCCAGTCCAAAGTGGCCGCCAGCGCCACCACCGGGGTAGCGGTCGCCGCGTCTTCAATCGTCTCGGCGCGGCCGATCCAGTCTTTCAAGTCGGGATTGCTCATGAGGGTCTTGGCCTTGTCGGTCGGCGGTTATTTTCGCGGCGGCGATCACGCTTTTCCAGCGTACCACTTCCTTCTGCACCAGGGTGCGAAGTTGCTCCGGCGTGCCGGTTTCGGCTTCGGCGCCCTGGTCCTCGATCTTCCTCTGTCATGCGTTGCTTTTGCCGCGCGATCGTCGGACGCGTCCTCAATGCCAACTTGTGTCGACGGATTTTCCCGCCATCGGGATTGCGCTACCATCAGCATTTGATCGTACAAGGCGAATATGCCATGACCTCCATCACTATTGAATTGCCGGACGATGTAGCCCGGCGCGCCGCCTCGCTCGGTTTGTTCACGCCGGAAAAAATCAGAGCGTGGCTGGAATTCGAAACGCGGCGCGTTGCCGGCAATACGCTGGCGGCATCGCTGGCCAAAGTCCGGAATTTGCCAGGCGAAACGATGTCCGACATTGAGGTGGCGGAGCAGTTGGCGCGCGGCTAAGGCTGATGCGACTGATTCTAGATACCAACGTTGTTATTTCCGGGTTGCTTTGGCACGGCCCACCTGCGCTGCTGATCGACCTGGTCGTCAAACAAGAGGTGATGGCTTGCGTGAATCCATTTCTCGTCGCGGAACTGGTTGAGAAACTCGATATGCCGAAGTTCGCGGCGCGCATCGCTGCCGCCGGGATGACAGCCGAGATATTGGGCGGCCAATAACTCGCGCTATGCGAGCAAGTTCCGGCACTTTCGATTGCACGTATCTGCCGCGACGCCGACGACGACAATGTTCTGGCGGCTGCGATTTCCGCGCGCGCCGACCTGATCGTTTCGGGCGACAACGATTTGCGAATTCTTCGCGTGTTCGAAGGCATTTCGATCGTCGATGCGGCACAAGCGCTGGTTCGAATCGATCAAGCGAAGCATCGGCATGGCCTGCCCTGACGCTTGCACCGGCGCGAAAACTGAGGATAGGAATTCCAACGCCATTGTTGGAGTGATCCGGCCATACCGGTCTGGGTCAATCGTTGATTTGGCGCCGAAGACGCCTCACAAGCCGCTGAAACCCTGCCCCGGCATGCCCATTGTGTGGGCCTGTGGCCACCTGGGCGGCGGAAGTTTGCCGCCCGGGTGGCCACAGGCACGAGTCGCCCCCGACGAGCGAGTCTTGTCGTCTTTTGCCTTACCACGCAATGCGCAGATCGAACTCGTAGGCCGGCATGTAGTCCGGCATGGGTTGCGCGCGTGGATCGCCCTCGGCCGGGTCGCTGCCCGGCATCTCCCACA
>CAYYFR010000302.1:0-5736 GCA_964470865.1 uncultured Burkholderiales bacterium
CGCCCCTGTTCACCGGCCCGCGCCGCCTCGACTGCTGCGTTGAGCGCGAGAATGTTGGTCTGGAATGCGATGCCGTCGATCACGCTGATGATATCGACAATCTTCTTCGAACTTTCGCTGATCGAACTCATCGTCGTCACCACCTGCTTGACCACATCACCGCCGCGCACCGCGATGTCGGATGCGCCAATCGCCAGCTGATTGGCCTGCTTGGCGTTCTCCGCGTTCTGCTTGACGGTCGAAGTGAGTTCTTCCATCGACGAAGCCGTTTCTTCCAGCGAGCTGGCCTGCTCTTCGGTGCGGCTCGACAGGTCGGTGTTGCCTGAGGCGATTTCTTTCGATGCCGTGCCGATCAGATCGGAAGATTCCTTGATCTGCCCGACCACGCCAGCCATGTTGTCGACCATCGCATTGACGCTTTCGCACAGCGCTGCGATCTGGCCGCTCTTGCCTTCGAGCGAAATACGCCGGGTCAGATCGCCGTCTTGGGTGGCGCCTGCCACTTCTTGCGTCTGCGCGACCACTGCGGCAATGTTTTCGATCAGGGAATTGACACCGCCACACAGTTCTGCGATCTGGCCGCTCTTGCCTTCGAGCGGAATCCGTTGGGTCAGGTCACCTTCCTTGGCGGCGCTTGCCACCTCCCCGGTCTGGGCTACTGCCTGTTCCATCACCTGTGCGGCGAGCACCTGGGCGGTCACGTCGGTTGCGAACTTGACCACCTTGAACGGCTTGCCGTTCAAATCCATGATCGGGTTGTACGAGGCCTGAATCCAGACTTCCTTGCCGCCCTTGCCGATGCGCTTGTATTGCGCAGCATCGAATTCGCCGCGTCCCAGCTTTTCCCAGAACATGCGGTATTCAGTGGTGGAGCGAACGGCCGGTTCGACAAACATGCTGTGGTGCTGCCCTTTGATCTCGCCCAGCGAATACCCCAGCGTGTTGAGAAAATTGTCGTTCGCCGTGAGGATCTTGCCGTCCAGCGTGAACTCGATCACTGCCTGCGCTTTGTTGATCGCAGCCAACTGGCCTTTGAAATTGAGGTTCGATTCCAGCAGCACATCCTGCATGCTCTTCAAGCCGGTCAGCAACTGCCCGGTCTCGTCCTTGCTGTCAACCACAATGTCGTTGTCCAGCTTGCCCGTGGCTATCCCATCGGCGATCACCACCGCCCGTCCCAGCGGGCCGGTCACCGATCGCGTCACCCACCAGGCGACGCCACAGGCCAGCAGCGCGGCCAGGGCGGCCAGCGCCAGCATCATGTTGCGTGCGCCGGTATAGACTTCTTCGCTGTTTGCAACGCCTATCTCCAGCTGCTTGCCCTGGCTGGCGAGCATGTCCCTGATGTGTGCCAAGTACACGTCCAGGGTCGGCAGCATTTCTGCGTTCGAAATCTTTACCGCATCGTCGCGCTTCCCTTCCTCCACCGCCTTTACAAGCTTGGTGAAGGCGGCGATATAGATGACCCGGCTTTCCTTGATTTTGGCCATCAACGCTTTGTCTTCCGGAGTGGACAGCAGACTTTCAAGTTTTTCCGCATTCTCGGCGGCCGTCTTCGAGTTGGCCGCGATACGTTCCTTTATCTTGGCCATCTGCGCCGGATCGGTCACATTGAGCATTTCCAGGAACCTTCTGGAATTCGCCCGGCTCGCGCTTTCCATTGCGCCTGCAGTTTGCACCTTCGTCACGTCTCGTTTGACCATGATGGCCGTGTTCTCCTTCAACTGCGCCATTCGCGAAAGCCCCAAGGCGGTAATACCGATCAAGAACAACAGTACGATGCCAAAGCCAATTCCCAAACGCTTGCCTATCTTCAGGTTTTTCATGACAGTTACTCCAGTTAAATAAAATTGGTGACTAAGGATGAAGCCAGGGTGAATCAGTGAACTTTCTCGTCGATCAACGCCATGTCGGCGCTGGACATCAGTTTTTCGATATCCATCAAAATCAACATCCGCGCGTCCAGCGCCCCCAGCCCGGTGATGAAGGTGGCATCGAACTTGGTTGACGCGAATTCAGGGGCAGGCCGGATCTGCTCGGCCGACAGCGCGATCACGTCCGAGACGCTGTCCACCACCATGCCGACCACGCGCCCGGCGACGTTGAGGACGATGACCACCGTAAACTGGTCGTACGCGGCGCTGCTCAATTGAAACTTGATGCGCATGTCGATGATCGGCACGATGATGCCGCGCAGGTTGATCACGCCCTTGATGAAGGGCGGCGCGTTGGCGATGGTGGTCGGCTTCTCATAGCCACGAATCTCCTGCACTTTGAGAATTTCGATGCCGTATTCCTCGGCGCCGAGCGTGAAGGTGAGAAACTCGTTCGGGCCCGCTTGCGCCACTGCCTGATTCGCCGCCGCCGCGGCAACCGCCGCGTGGGTTGCCGTGTTGGCCGTGCTGGCCGTGCTGGTCTGGTTCATTGCTTCGCTCCTTGAATTGAAAAAATTGAATTAGCCTGTGCGCGCGTCTGCGCTCAAGCCGCCAGTTTCAGTTCCACACCCTGCGCGGCGTTGTCATTCACATTGCTGCGCACCACCGCATTGACATCCATGATCAGGCCCACCGTGCCGTCGCCCATGATGGTGGCGCCCGAGACACCGCGCACCCGGCGATAGTTTGATTCAAGGCTCTTGATCACCACCTGGTTTTGCCCCAGCAACGCGTCCACAAACAGCGCCTTTTTGGTGCCGTCGGATTCCAGAATCACGATGATGCCGGCGCTCATGTCGGTGGAGGCCGCTTTGACTCCGTAAAAATCGTGCGCCCGCACAATCGGCAGGTATTCGCCACGCACGTGGATCACCATGTTGCAGTTGCCCACGGTCTTGATCTCTTCCATGCGCGGCTGCAGCGATTCGATGATGTAGGTGAGCGGCACAATGAAGGTTTGGTCCCCCACCGCAACCGATAGGCCGTCAACGATGGCGAGCGTCAGCGGCAGGCGGATCGAGATGCGCGTGCCGGCGCCCAGGGCAGAGTCGATTTCGACGCTGCCGCCCAAAGCCTGAATATTCCGGCGCACTACATCCATGCCGACGCCGCGCCCAGAGACATCGGTGACCACTTCGGCGGTGGAGAAGCCGGCCGCGAAAATGAGCAACCAGACTTCCTGATCGGGCATCGTGTCGGTGACCGCCAGCCCTTGCGCCCGTGCCTTGGCGATAATTTTGCTGCGATCGAGTCCGGCGCCGTCGTCCAGCACTTCGATCACGATGTTGCCGCCCTGATGGAACGCGCGCAACGTGATCGTGCCCTTCGCCGCCTTGCCCGCAGCAACCCGCTTCTCCGGGTTTTCGATGCCGTGATCAATCGAGTTGCGCACCAGGTGAGTCAGCGGGTCGGCGATTTTTTCAATCAGGCCTTTGTCCAGTTCGGTACTCTCACCCACGGTCTTGAGCTCGACTTCCTTGCCCAGCTTGGAGGCCAGATCACGCACCAGACGCGGAAAGCGGCTGAACACGAAGCTGATCGGCATCATGCGGATCGACATCACCGATTCCTGCAAGTCGCGGGTATTGCGCTCAAGCTGGCCAAGACCCTTGACCAGCCTTTCGTGTTGCGCGGCGTTGGCGGTCAAGGCGGTTTGCGCCAGCATCGACTGGGTGATCACCAACTCGCCCACCAGGTTGATCAGTTGATCGACCTTTTCGATATTGACGCGAATCGAGCTGGCATCAGAACTCGCTGCGGGGCCCGGTTTGTCGGTGGCGCGGCGGCCACGCTGCTCTTCAACCGGCGCATTGTTGTCGCTGGCGCGGCGCCCGGCGGCGCCTTCTGCCGCACGCAGCTCCACCACGGCTGCTGCGGGAATGGTTTGGACGCTTGTAACCGGCGCTGTAACCGCCGCTGTAATCGCAGCGGCCGCAGGCGGGTGCGAATCAGGCGCCCCGGTGCCGGCAATCGCCTGATACAGCGGCTCGAAAAACCCAAAGCCCGGCTCATCACCCGCCGGAAGAGACGCTGTAGAAGGGGTTGTTGGCCCCGCTTCGCCCGCTGGTGCAGTTGTGCCCGTCAGTGCAGTTGTGCCCGTCGGTGCAGTTGTGCCCACCCGTGCCTGCGCTGTATTTTTGGCCGGCGTTGCCGCCGTTGGCAGCACTTCCTCGATGTTGATGCCGGCCGGATCGACCACAAACGCCAAGGCTTCCCACAAATCATTTTCAAGCGCATCTGTGATGACGTTGACCACGCATGGCTCATACGCTACGTTGGCATTGTCTTGCGCGATCAAGGGCAGCTGTACGCTTCTTGAGGCCGCATCCATTTCGGCACTTCCCATGGTGCGCAGGTTGCGCAGCAGGTTGTCAAAAGCCGCAGTTGTGCTGCGAAAATTAAACTCGACCCGGTAGTGCCGGCCGGCAATCGCTGCGGGCTGCGCTGCTGCGCTACTGTCGATGCGGCTGCTGTCGCCTGCCGGCGACGCTGCATTGGCAAGCGCCTGCCCGGCGCCACCGGCGGCCAGATTGCTGAGCCATTCACGCACTTGTGCGGCCTTGGCCGGGTCCGCCGCGCCATCGCCCCGATGCCCTGCC
Source organism: uncultured Burkholderiales bacterium (assembly GCA_964470865.1). Taxonomy (GTDB): domain Bacteria; phylum Pseudomonadota; class Gammaproteobacteria; order Burkholderiales; family JAEUOS01; genus JAEUOS01. Next base: position 4,535 of record CAYYFR010000302.1, read on the forward strand.
AATTGCGCCTTGACCACATCGCGGGCCATCAAAAATGCGTCCACCATTTCTGCACGCAGTGCCAGCTCATGCTTGCGCAGGCGGTCAAGCAACGATTCGAGCACATGCGTGACTTCTGTCATGTCGGCAAAGCCAAAGGTCGCAGCACCGCCCTTGATCGAATGGGCGACGCGAAATATAGCGTTCAATTCTTCATCGCCGGGGTTGTCAATGTCGAGATCGATCAACAGGTTTTCCATGTCGCCGAGGAGCTCGGCGGCCTCGTCGAAAAACACCTGGTAGAACTCGCTCATGTCGATGCTCATGGTTTCCTCTTTCTGTTTCTCTTTAGCGGCTGTCGATTCGAATCGCGGCGGGTGGGTCAACCAAGCACTTTTTTGACTACCTGGAGCAAGCGGTCCGGATCGAACGGCTTGACCATCCATCCGGTGGCGCCGGCGGCGCGCCCGGCGGCTTTCATTTCGTCGCTTGATTCGGTAGTCAGCATCAAAATCGGCGCGCGGCTGTAGGCCGGCAAGGCGCGCAGCGACTTGACCAGCGTCAAACCGTCCATGCGCGGCATGTTCTGGTCAGTCAGCACCAGATCGACCGGCCCCAGTTTGGCTTTGTCCAGCCCATCCTGGCCATCTTCGGCTTCGACCACGTCGTAGCCTGCGCTGCGCAGCGTGAAGCCGACCATTTTTCGAATTGACGGTGAGTCGTCCACCGCGAGTATTTTCTTGGCCATGCGTCGCTCCTTGCAAATCGTGCGTAATCTGTTTGGGTAAGGCTTGTCTGCGTTGTCCGGCCGGCTTAAAACAATTCCACTTCACCCTGCCGCATATCAATTGCCAGGACCGGCTTTGAACCCGCCGGAAGCGGGCTGCCTGCGTGTTGCGACAGACCTTGTACTTCGCTCACGGTTGGCTCGGGGCCGGACAATTCCGCCATTGCATCGAGGTGCTTGCGCACGTGTTCGATCAATTGCGAAACCATGTCCTGGAATTGCAGGTGACGCAGCGCAGAACCCGCATGCAAATCGATCATTTGGCTGAGCTCCAGGGTTTTTTCCCAGGCTCCGGCAAGGTCGCTCCTTGCGACTGCCTGCTGCAGGCGGCTGGCTTCGCGAATCGCACAGGCATCAACCAGCAGATGCTCCACTGCGTCGCGCAGCAACGCCTGCACTTGCGACATATCGCTCTGCGCACTGGCCAGATGCCCGC
>CAYYFR010000303.1:0-5733 GCA_964470865.1 uncultured Burkholderiales bacterium
CTGGGCGAAGAACACCCCGACACCGTAGCTGCCCGGGCGAATCTCGATGCAATGCTTGCTGGTTTGAACGAAGCTCCCGCATCGCGCAGCGCCAAGGACGAAATCCATTCTGACCCCGCACCTCCTTCTCAATCTGAAACGCCTTCGCTCTGACGCCGCCTAACCCGAGCTCTCTTCACCTGACCCTGGAATCCCATCATGCCCACCATCCAGTTCTCCATCGCCGGCGCTGAAGCCGGCAGCGCCATCCAGCCCATCACCGGCCTGCCGCTCGCCAGGAACATCGCCATCGGCGTCTCGCGCGGCGAAGGCGCGCAAGACACGTTAATCGAGGCCGATGCCGAGCGCCATGTGGTGGCGCTGGCCTTTGCAGGCGGCCCGACGCTATACGTGAATCCGGCGGATGTTGCGGCGCTGTTGGGCGGCACCGGCGGCGCAAGCCGTGGCGCAGACGGTGTTGCCGAAGGCGTGGTGCGCATTGGCGCAGCCCTGCCCGGCGTGGCGTCGCGCGGCATTGGCGACATGATCCTGAGCGGCTTCGGGCTGTTCGACTTCGGTACCGACAAGGCAGCCGATCTGGCTACGCCAAAGATTGCGCAGTCGATCGAGAATTCTGTCAGTCCCGGTGTCTGGAAACTTACGCACGACACGCTACCGGTCAAGACCGCGCTCACGGTGAAGATGCCGGCCAACACGCCGGTGGATCAACCGCTCTTGATCTTCATCCACGGCACGGGCTCTTGCACCGGCGGCGGGTTTGCCGGGTTGTGGCTTGACAACAAGGAAATGCTGGGGGAGTTGTTCGAGCGCTACCCGGATCGTGTTTTCGCGCTGGACCACAAGACCCTGACCGAGAGCCCGATCCAGAACGCGATTGCGCTGGCCGAGGCCTTGCCGCAGGGGGCGCGGGTGCATCTGGTGACACATTCGCGCGGCGGGCTGGTAGCCGACCTCTTGAGCCGCGCGCAGCGCTGGCCGGCCGACGGTGACGCTTCCGGGACGGCGGCCGATCCGTTCGATGCGAAGGACATCGCGTTTTTCGCCGGGGATGAGCAATACAAAGACTACGACAAGCGCCTGCAGGAACTCGGCAACCTGCTCAAAAACAAACGCATCATCGTCGAACGCGTCGTGCGCGTGGCTTCGCCCTCACGCGGCACCATCCTCGCCTCGCGCCGCCTGGACCTGTATTTGTCCACCCTGTCGTGGCTTGTCGGCAAGGCGGCGGATGCGGCCGCTGTCGCGGGCCTGCTGCCCGTGGCGGGGGTGATCGGTGCCGCCGAGGCGCTGGCCAAGCTCGCCGCCGCTATCGCTCACAAGCGCACTGACGCCAAGGAGTTGCCCGGCATCGAAGCCATGATGCCGGAGCGCAAGATCGTGGCGATGCTCAATCGCACCGATGTGCGGGTCGGTGGCGATCTGCGCGCCATCGCCGGCGACATCGAAACCGGCGACTCTTTCGGCGCCTGGCTCAAGGTCAAGCTGGTGGATGCTTTCTACTGGGAAGACCATGATCTGGTGGTCAACACCAGTTCAATGGACAAGGGGCCGAGGCGCTTGCCCGGCAAGGCTTCACGCTTGTTCGACCAGGGGCCCAAGGTAGACCATTTTTCCTATTTCTCCAATCGCCGCACCGCGCGGGCGTTGAACGAGGCGCTCAAGGAGCCGCCGCCCACCGGCTTCACCCTGACCGAAGCTTTAGGCGAGGCCGTGGGTCGCGGTGCGCGCGCCGTGCGTGCCGAGGCCACGCCGGATCGGCCGGCGGTGGTGGTTCTGCACGGCATCATGGGGTCCAATCTCAAGGCCGGCGACGTGCGGGTCTGGTTTCGCCTGGGCCGCATCGTGGCCGGAGATTTTCCCAAGCTGGCTTTCGGACAAGCCGGTGTCACGCCCGACGGGCTGATCGGCCGCGCCTACGACCGCCTGCTCGATACCCTGGCAGCCACCCACGAGGTGATCCCGTTCGCCTACGACTGGCGCGCGCCGATAGAAGACGCCACCCGCCAACTTGATCGGGTGGTCACAGCCGCCCTGGATGCGCGCAAATCGAGCCGGCAACCGGTGCGCATCGTCGCGCATTCGATGGGCGGGCTGGTCACCCGCGCGCTGCAATGGCAGGCGCCGCAAACCTGGGAAAGGATGATGTCGACGCCGGGAGCGCGCATCCTCATGCTCGGCGTGCCCAACCAGGGCTCGATGGCGCCCGCGGCGGTGCTCACCGGCCGCGACGCCTTTGTCAACATGCTCGAAGGGGTCGATCTGGTGCACGGCCCGAAGGAATTCCTTTCGGTGGCTGCCGGCTTTCCGGGCTTCCTGCAATTACTTGCGTGCGCCGAAGATTCGACCCAGGACTGGTACAACGCCGCTGCCTGGGAGGCGTTGCTTTCGATCGACAAGGCGCGGCCCGACATGGATTTTTCAGGCGAAAGCCCGCGCCCGATCATGCGCCGCGACTGGACAGCGCCGACCCAGGCGGTGCTCGATTCGGCACGCGCGTTTCAGCGCAAGCTGGCACAGCAGGACTTGAAGCCCTACGCCGATCGCATCCACATCGTGCATGGCTGCGCGCGCGAAACCCCGGTGCGCGCCGCACAGGTCGATGGCGCCTTCGAGTTCGAGTGTGTGGCCGAAGGCGACGGCCGCGTTACCTGGAAAGCAGGGCGCATCCCCGAGGTGAATGCGCCCCAGTGGTATGTGGATGCCGCCCACGGCGATCTGGCCGACGCTGAAGACGCCTTCATCGGCTACGTGCAGTTGTTGCGCGATGGCACAACGCTCAGTCTGGCGACCACGCCGCCCAAGCGCGGATTTTTCCGCAGCGCCGACGGCAGTGCCGCCGTGCCGGACGCACGCTCGCGCTACGGTTTCGCCATTGCGCGCTTTCCCGCCACCGAAGAAGAGCTGGTCGATGCCGCGCTCGGCGCCTGGCCGCGCGTCAAGCGCACCGCGCGGCACCTGCCTGCGGTCGCCGTCAAGGTCTTGCATGCGAACCTGCGCTACATCGACGATCCGCTCATGCTAGGCCACCAGGCCGGCACCGGGTTGTACAGCGCCGAAAAGTTCCTCGATGGCGTCTACAGGCAGCGCCTTTCAGAGGCGATCCGCCTGGATGTTTACCCCGGCGCGCTGGGCACTTCCGATTCTTTCCTGCCGCCGCAGGACGCCAGCGCCAAGGGGGTCAGGGTTCGCCCGGAACGGGCCATCATTGTGGGCCTGGGCGAAGTCGGTGAACTCACGCCGGCCAACCTGCAGACAACCATCGGAGCAGCGCTGGTGCGTTTCGCGCAGGGCGAGGCGCAGCACAGTGCCCCGGATGCCGGGCCGCTCGAACTTGTCGTCGCCTCGCTCCTGATCGGCACCGGCGCCTCCAACATCAGCGTGCCTGATTCGGTTCAGGCCATCATGTTCGCGGTGCAGGACGCGAATGCAAGGCTGGCGCAGGCCGAACTGCGTCCGGACGCCCGTTTTGTCGGCCTCACCTTCGTCGACTACTACGAAAACATCGCCATCGAGGCGCTGCGCGCGGCGCTCATGGTGGCCAAGGAGCGGCCGGCGTTGCAGGTGGAAATGGAGCTGGCAAGAAAAGGCCCGGTGTACGAGCGCAATCGCCTCAAGCCGGATGCCGGCGGCTGGCCGCAATTCATATCGATCACCCAGAACCAGCATCGCGAGCTGGTTTTCTCGCTGGCGACCGACCGTGCCAGAAGCCAGGTGCTGGAGCAGGCCACCCAGCGGGTGCTGATAGACCGGCTGGTGCGCGACGGCGAAGCTTCCACCGGCAACAGCGACGCCATTGGCGAGCTGCTGTTCGAGCTGCTCGTGCCCAACGACCTGAAAGAGGATGCCGACGCCGGGCGCGCGCTGGTGCTCGATGTCGACACCGCGGCTGCCGCCTACCCCTGGGAGATGCTGATCAAGACGGTGAATGGCAAGCAGCGCCGCCTGAGCCTGATCAGCCCGGTGGTAAGAAAACTCAAGCTCACGCAATTTCGCAAGCGTCCGAACGACGCCCGCGGGCATCGTGCGCTGGTGATCGGCGCGCCGCTATGCCCGACCCTGCCGCGCCTGCCGGGCGCCCTGGCCGAGGCCCAGGAAGTCGCGCGGGTGCTGCAGGCGGATAGCGCGAATCGCGCCGACGCTGAAGTGAAGTTGCTGGCGGAAAAGCCGATGCTGGAGATCCTGCGCGCGGTGTTCGACAACCACTGGCGCATCATGCACTTTGCCGGCCACGGCATGTATCGGCCGAAGAAGGAAGGCGAGCAAGGGCAGGCCTTGAGTGGAATGGTGCTGTCGGACGGGGTGGTGCTTTCGCCGGTAGAAATCGGCCAGATGAGAAGCGTGCCGCAACTGGTGTTCGTCAACTGCTGTTCGCTCGGCAAGATCGAAGCCGGCGTGACGACAGAACGGCTCAACGAGACAACGCTGACCAGCCGGCGCGGCGAGTATGCGGCCAACCTGGCCGAGCAGCTCATCCGCAACGGCGTGCGCTGCGTGGTGGCCGCCGCCTGGGCGGTGGACGACAACGCCGCCAGCGATTTCGCGCAGACCTTCTATTCGAGCCTGCTGGAGGGCGCCCCCTTCGGCCGGGCCGTGCTCGCGGCGCGCGAGATGACATTCCGGCGCCATCCCGGCTGCAACACCTGGGCGGCCTACCAGTGTTACGGCGACCTTGAATGGCGTTATCGGGAGAAGGGCTCGCTCTCGGCCAGTGGCGCTGCGGACCAGGAGATTCTGGTCGAATCCGAACTGCTGGAACGACTCGAGGCGATCCTGGTTCAATCCGACGGCGCCGCCGGCGGTACCGAAGCGCACAAGGCGCTCACAGCGCGGCTGGCAGCGCTCGAACGCGACTACGGCGCCAAATGGAGCGATTCCGGCGAAGTCGCCGAATCCTTTGCCGCCGCCCTTGCCGCACTGGGCGAAACCACCAAGGCGATCGAGTGGTACGGCCGCTCAGTGCGTTCGCACCAGGGCAATGCCCGCTTCAAGGCGATGGAACAGTGGATCAACCTGCGCGTACGCGCGGCGCAAGCCGGCGGGGCGGAGAAAAAGGAGGATGTCGAAAAGGCGCTCGCCGAGTTGCAGGCATTGATCGGCATTGCGCCCACGCCGGAGCGCGCAAGCCTCATGGGCAGTGCCTACAAGCGTCTCGCCCTTTTGCTTGAGCCCGATTCCGAAAATCTCGTCACAACACTCGACGACATGCAGAAGGCCTACGAAAACGCAATCGAACTCACGCCAGAAGCAAAGCGCTACGCCGCCTTTTATCCGGCAATGAATGCCGCCGCCGCCGCCATCGGCCGGCAGCTCGCGGCCGGAGAGAACCGCGGCGAACTCAAGCTTAAAGATGCGTTTACCCGCTGCGAGCAACTGATCGCCGAAGCCAACAACAAGGCAGCGGACTTCTGGTCGCATACGGCCGAGATCGAGCTTGCGCTCTACAGAAGCCTGCACGCAGGGAGCCTCACCCGTGAATGCGATGCCCTGGAGGCCCGCTACACGACCCTCGCCGGTCGCTCCGGCACCCGCAGGGAGTGGGGTTCGGTGCGCGACCAACTGGCGTTTCTGTTGTTCACCACGGGCGAGAAAGCGCAACCGCGCTCGCGGGTTGCCACCAGAAGGGCGCTCGACCGGCTCTTCAAGGCGGTGTCGAAGTTGGCGCAATAACGGCCGGTAAGGGTGCGGAGGCTTCCGGTGGCGCCGCCCGCAAGGGCGGCCCCGCTCTCGAAGCGA
>CAYYFR010000304.1:0-5699 GCA_964470865.1 uncultured Burkholderiales bacterium
AAATGCTGAAGTCGGCCGCCGCGGTCTACATCACGCACATTCCGTATCGCGGCGGTGCGCCGGCGATGCTCGACCTGATGTCGGGCCAGGTGCCGATGATGTTCGTCAATTTCGATTCGGCGCTGCCGCATGTGAAGGCGGGCAAGATGCGCGCCCTGGCAGTCACCAGCCTGACGCGTCGCGCCGCATTGCCGGAAGTACCGACGGTGGCGGAGTCCGGATTCCCCGGGTTTGAAGCCGAATCATGGACCGGTATCAGCGGCCCGCCCAACATGCCCGCCGAGGTGGTGGCGAAGATCAATGCGGCGATGCTGCGCGCGGTGCAAATGGCGGATGTGCGCGAGCGTTTCGCCGGCCTTGGGCTGGACGCAGCGCCCGGCACGCCGGAGCAGATGAAGGCCTTTGTGCGCAACGAGGTCACCAAGTGGGGCAAGGCGGTGCGCAGTTCCGGTGCCAAGGTGGATTGAATCCGCCTGGACTGCCACAGTCTGAACTTACGATTATTCGAGGAGAACGCAAATGCCACATGTTCTGACGCAGAAGCAGATCGATCGTTACCATGCCGACGGCTTTCTGATCGTTGAAGGGGTGCTCGATGATGTGATGCGCCAGCGCATGAAGAACTCGCTGGCCGGTCTGGTGGAGAAATCGCGTGCTGTGGCACAGCATGACGATGTCTACGATCTCGAGCCGGGGCACAGCCCGGCAGAGCCACGGGTGCGACGAATCAAGAAACCGCATGAGGTCGACCCGGTGTTCAACGAGTTCATGTACACGCCCAAGCTGGTCGGCATCCTGAAAGACCTGCTGGGCGAGAGCGTGCGCCTGCACGGCTCCAAGCTCAACCTGAAGGCACCGCATTTCGGCTCGCCGGTGGAATGGCACCAGGACTGGGCCTTTTACCCGCACACCAACGACGACATACTTGCCGTGGGGGTGATGCTGGACGACACCACGGTTGAAAACGGCGCGATGTATGTCATTCCGGGTACTCACCAGGGCCCGACCTACGATCACCACGGCCCTGACGGCCATTTTTGCGGCGCGATGGATCCAGACACCTGCGGCGTCGATTTTTCCAGGGCCGTGCCATGCGAAGGGCCGGCCGGATCGGTATCGTTCCACCATGTGCGCACCGTGCATGGTTCGGCACAGAACACCTCGAATCGCTCGCGTGGCCTCCTGCTCTATGAAATGACGGCCGCGGACGCCTATCCCCTGATGGCGGTCGGCAAGACCGATTGGCAGGCTTTCGGCAAGCGCCTGATTTGTGGTGAGGAGACCATCGAACCGCGTGTCACAGTCACGCCGATTCGCATGCCGCTGCCGCCGGCCAGGAACCAGGGGTCGATCTACGAGAACCAGACCGCCGGCAAGCGCTATTTCGGCTTCGTCGAGGAAGACGGCAAGAAGACCGCCAGCACCTGAAGGCGACGGCGCTATCATTGCGTCTTCCCCCTAAACGCCTGGAGAACTGCAAATGGATGTACGTGCCGCCGTGTCCTATGAGCCCGGCAAGCCGCTGGTGATCGAAACGGTGCAACTGGACGGGCCGCGCTCAGGCGAGGTATTAGTCGAGATCAAGGCCACCGGCATCTGCCATACCGACGAATTCACCCGCTCAGGCGCCGATCCGGAAGGCCTGTTTCCGGCGATCTTCGGGCATGAAGGGGCGGGCATCGTGGTCGACGTCGGCCCGGGTGTGAGCTCGCTCAGGAAGGGCGACCATGTGATACCGCTCTACACACCCGAATGTCGGCAGTGCAAGTCCTGCCTGTCGCAAAAGACCAATCTTTGCACCGCCATTCGCGGCACCCAGGGCAAAGGCGTGATGCCCGACGGCAGCAGCCGCTTTTCGATCGGCGGCAAGAAGATTCATCACTACATGGGCTGCTCGACGTTCGCCAACTTCACGGTGCTGCCGGAAATCGCACTGGCGAAGGTGCGTGAAGACGCGCCGTTCGAGAAGATCTGCTATATCGGCTGTGGTGTCACCACAGGCATCGGTGCGGTGATCAACACCGCCAGGGTCGAGGCTGGCGCCAATGTGGTGATCTTCGGCCTCGGCGGCATCGGACTCAACGTGGTGCAGGGTGCCAGGCTGGTGGGCGCCAACATGATCGTAGGCGTCGACCTGAATCCGGCGCGCGAGGCGCTGGCACGCAAGTTCGGCATGACCCATTTCGTCAACCCCGGGGATCTCAAAGGCGACCTGGTAGCGCATCTTGTCGAAATGACCGGCGGCGGCGCCGACTACAGTTTCGAGTGCATCGGCAATGTGGATGTGATGCGCCAGGCGCTCGAATGCTGCCACCGCGGCTGGGGCGTATCAGTGATCATCGGCGTGGCGGGGGCCGGCCAGGAGATCAAGACCCGGCCTTTCCAGCTGGTCACCGGTCGCACCTGGAAAGGCACGGCCTTCGGCGGTGCGCGCGGCCGCACCGACGTGCCGAAGATCGTCGACTGGTACATGGATGGCAAGATCAACATCGATGACCTGATCACCCATACCATGCCCTTGGCCGACATCAACCGTGGTTTCGACCTGATGCACTCGGGTGAATCGATTCGCAGCGTCGTGGTGTTCTAGTGAAACGCTGAGCAGGGCCGCAGGTCGGAATAGTCACTTATGCCACATGTCGAAGCGAAACGACGCTGCGTTTGCAAGTCAGCATTCCAGCGACTTGTTCGGCGCTTTCCAAGCGGCCTTTCGTGACCCAGCGCCTGCTGGTCTATCAATCCCTGTGGGCGATGGAGCGGCGTCGCCCCGACGGGCTGGAATGGACGTTGGATGAAAAGCTTGCGATGATCCGTGATGCCGGCTTCGATGGCGCCGGCGTACGGTTCTTCGACTACAAGTATGCGAAGCGCGTGACCGATTTCCTGCGCGCGCACGGCATGAGCTGGCAGGCGCAGTGCTATCCGCAGACGGTGGACGATCTCAAGCCGATCATCGAGCATGTCAGGGAACTCGGCGCCGACCATATCAACCTGCAGCCCGATGTGCGGCCCTACCGGCTGGAGCAATGCATCCCCTATATCGAAGGCTGGCGCCGGCTGGCGATGGACGCCGGCATCAAGCTGCAGATCGAGACGCATCGCGATCGCATGACCACCGATTTGTTCTTCACCCTGCATCTGCTTGACTGTTTTCCCGATCTGCGTCTCACCGGTGACCTGTCGCACTATGTGGTGGGGCGCGAGTTCGCCTGGCCCCTGAGTGAAGAGAATCACGCGCTGATGCGCCGCATCCTCGACCATTGCTGGGGCTTTCATGGCCGGGTGGCGAGCCGCGAGCAGATCCAGGTGCAGATCAGCTTTCCGCACCAGAAGGACTGGGTCGACCTGTTCATGGGCTGGTGGGAATATGGTTTCAGGCAGTGGATGCGGCGGGCCGGCCCGGACGAGACGCTGACGTTCCTGTGCGAGATGGGGCCGAAGGAATACGCGATGACAGGGGCCGACGGCTACGAGTTGTCGGATCGCTGGCAGGAAGCCAACCTGATGAAGGACATGGTGCGCGCGCTGTGGGCGCGCGTACGCGATGAGGCAAAGGCAGCCACGCCTGCAAGGGTGGCGGCATAGCGGTGGCATGGGAGTGAGAGCGGTACAACCAATAAAGGGAGGCAGGGAAATGACGAATCAGAAACGACGTACGGTGATTGGCGCGCTCGGCGCCGGTGCTGTCGGGCCGATGATCTGGGTCAAGAATGCCCAGGCGCAAATGAGCTTCAAGCCGGAGAAGGGTGCCAAGCTGCGGGTGCTGCGCTGGAAGCGCTTCGTGCAGGCCGATGAGGACATGTGGCTGGCCAACACCAGGAAGTTCAGCGAGAAGACCGGCATCGAAGTCCGCACCGATCACGAAAACTGGGAAGACGTGCGGCCCAAGGCGGCAGTGGCGGCCAATGTCGGCGCCGGGCCTGACATCATCGTCGGCTGGATGGATGATCCGCACCTGTACCCGGAGAAATTGCTCGACCTGACCGATCTGGCCGATTACCTGGGCAAGAAGTACGGCGGCTGGTTTCCGGCGGCGCGCACTTACGCCACCACCGCCAAGGGGCGCTGGGTCGGACTGCCGCTGGGCGCCGGCGGTGCGCTGCTCAACTATCGTGTTTCCTGGGTCAAGGAAGCCGGATTCGACAAGTTTCCGACCAACTTTCCCGACTACCTGAAGTTGTGCCAGGCCCTGCAGAAAAACGGCAAGCCCTGCGGTTTTGCGCTCTCGCATGCCACCGGGGACTCCGAGACCTGGATGCACAACATCCTTTGGGGCTTCGGCGGCAAGCTGGTTGACGACAAGAACAAGGTGGCGATCAACAGTCCCGAGACCATCCGCGCGATCGAGTACATGCAGCAGTTGTCGAAGACCTTCATCGAAGGCACGGCGGCCTGGAGCGGGGTTTCCAACAACAACGCTTTTCTCGAAGGCAAGATCAGCTTGACCTCGAACGGCATCTCGATCTATTACGCCGGCAAGAACTCGACCGATGCGGCGAAAAAAGCGGTGGTGGCCGACATGGATCACGCGCAGATGCCGATCGGCCCGATCGGCAAGCCGACCGAGCTGCATCTGCTGACCCAGGCGATGGCCTTCAAGTACGGCAAGTATCCGAATGCGGCCAAGGAGTTTCTGCGCTTCATGTGGGAGCGTGAGCAGTACGAGCCCTGGCAGGCGGCGTCGCTGGGCTACATCAGTCATCCGCTCAAGGCCTACGACAGCAACAAGTTCTGGAACGACGATCCGAAGTACGCGCCGTTCAAGGGCGTGGTTGAGCGCCTGCAGCCGCACAGCTTTGCCGGCAACCTCGGATACGCCTCGGCGGCCTGCCTGGCTGACTGGATCGTGGTCGACATGTTCGCGTCGGCCTGTGTGGGCAAGACCAGCGCCAAGGATGCGGCCGAGCAAGCCGAGAAGCGCGCCAAGCGTTACTACACCTGAAGCTTGGGTGTACGGTGATCCGACAAAGGCGGCCCGCGAGCCGCCTTTGTCGTTGGCCCCGCAGCCGCGAAAAGTCAATGGAGAAGCATGCATGCGTGTCACCGCCATCGAAACCATCCACGTCGGCGCCTACCCGAACATCACTTCGAGGTGCATGTCTGCGCTGACATCAGCGGGTTGGGCAAGAGCGACCCAGGCCAACAGTCTTCGCGCGCGAAGTTTCGACAACGGCGCATCGACGCACGTTCAGCGGCGCGGGCCCGTGAAATAGCGGGAGAGTCGATCACCCCATGGCCGGACGGCCCGTCGCGGGCGTGCATCGACAATTTCAGCCAACGCCAGCCGCACTTGTTCAAGCGGGGCGCGCCAGTCCCCTGCGGTGGCCTGACGAAAAATGCGCATGCCGGGGTACCAGGGGCAAGTCGCGATCGCTCGGCCCCAGCGCCAGCAGGCGTTGTCGCTCAACAAGAGCCATACCGGCAGTCCCAGCGCACCCGCAAGATGCGCTGCGGCGGTGTCCACCGAGATCACCAGGTCCAGCGAATGCATCAAAGCGGCGGTGTCGGCGAAGGTCTTGAGGTCCGCGCTGCAGTCGGTCATGGCCAGTGGTAGCGATACGCCGGGCGCGTCCACTTGCAGCTTGAAGAACTCGATGGCGGGGTTCCTGAGCGTGCCAAGCAGGGACGCCGGCATCGACTTGCCGGCGCCTGCCAGGAACAGCGATGCATCGTGCCGCCGGAACCCGGCAGACCATACC
>CAYYFR010000305.1:0-5594 GCA_964470865.1 uncultured Burkholderiales bacterium
CCTGGTAAGCGCTACGTGGCGCAGCGCCTGGTATGCCAGGGGCCTGCCGGCAGGCGCGGCTTCGTCTACCTGTGGGTGCTGTTTTTCGTCGCCGCCATGGGCGTAAGCCTGGCCGCCGGTGGTGTGCTGTGGGAACTGCGGGTGCGGCGCGAAAAGGAGCGCGATCTGCTGGCCATCGGTGCCGAAATGCGCCGCGCCATTGCCGACTATTACCGCCTGACGCCGCAGGCCGCCAAGGAGCTGCCGCAGCGGCTGGAGGATCTGCTTGAAGACAAGCGCGGCCCGGCATTGCGGCGCCACCTGCGGCGCATCTATGCCGACCCGCTGACCGGGCGCGCCGAATGGGGCCTGGTGGCAGTGCAGGGGCGCATCATGGGCGTCTACAGCTTAGCGCCCGGTGTGCCGGTGATACGCGGCGGCTTCAGCGAAGCCGAGCAGGCCTTCGCCAGCGCCACCCGCTATGCCGACTGGCGCTTCATGGCGCCCGATGTGGTGGCGCCGGCGGCGCCGGCCGGCACGCTGGCGGCTGCGCCAGGCGGCAGCGTACCCGCAATGGCACTGGGTACTTCACCGGGTACCTCATTGGGTGCATCACCGGGCAGCCTGGCGGCCGGCCAGCCCGGCGCGCCTGCTGCGGCCGGCCAGCCAGGCGCGCCTGCTGCGGCCGGCGCAGGCGCTACCGCGGACGGCAGCGCCGGCGCGGCGTCGCCTTCATTGCCGCAACTCTCGCTACCCGGCGCAGCCGAGCGCTGACAAGGAAATCGCATGACACATCGATCCAGCGCCATTCAACGATTTTGCCTGAGTCTGGTGCGCGCATCGGCGCTGCTGCTCCTGTGCGGTGGCGTCGGCGCGGTTGCCGCGCAGGAGGGCGATGGCGGCACCGTCTGGCTGCTCGATGCCGGCCGGGTCGCCGAGCCGACCGTGGCCGCCGGCGTGCGCCCGGCGTGGATCGACTTCGCGCCGGTGGCGGCCACCGCCAACCAGTTCATGCCCGAAGGCGAGGCCCTGGCGCGGCGCCTGATCGAAGCGGCCGGCAGCGGCGATCTCGACACGCTGCGCCGTGCGGTGGCCGCCAGCGGCCGCCCAAGCGCACGCACCATCGAGGGCGAAACCGCGCTGGCAACGGCGGCGCGCCTGGGGCATTTCGAGATCGTGCGCTACCTGCTGGCGCAAGGCGCCGATCCCAACCTGCGCGACGGGTTCGGGCAAACCCCGCTTTTAGGCGCGGTGTTGAACGAAAACCGCTGGCTGGTGCGGCTCTTGTTGCGCAACGGTGCCGATCCGGATCTGGCTGACGCCGTCGGTCAGACGCCGCTGGTGAGCGCGATCCGCTTCGGCCGCGTGGCGGCGGCGCGCGAACTGCTCGCCGCCGGCGCCGACGCCGACCTGGCGGTGGCGCCTTTGCGCACCGGCATGCGGCGTCTGTTCCCGGCCAAGGGTATCAGCGGCCTCCTGTGGGCGATCAACGAAGGCCAGGCCGAGATCGCAACGGCGATCGTCAAGCGCGGCGCGCGCCTCAATAGCGAGGATGACGAAGGGCGCACGCCGCTTTACTGGGCGGTGTTCTACAACGAGGAGAAGATCGCCCGCACCCTGTTCGACAATGGCGCGCGCCTGGGGCGGCTCTTGGTCGAATTGCCCGAGGGCCTGCGATGAGACCCAAGCGCTGCACCTGTCGGTCATGTGGCTGACACACCGCAGGGCCACACTCGGTGCTTTGGCATGCCGTGCCGTAGCCACCCTGGCTGGCGCAGCCACCAGGCACTGATCGATGCGCATACCCGGTGAACTCGAAGGCTTGAGCGCGCTCACCCAGGGCGAAACCGAGCAGCTGCTTTTCACCATCCAGTCTTCGCTTACGATCCGGCGCCGCTATCAGTTCTACATCTGGGCGCAGAGCCGGCTCAATGCAATGGTGCCGCATGACGTGCTGATCTGCGCGCACCACGACCCGCTGCGGCGCGGCCTGTCCTACGATTGCTTCCCGATGTTTCCGGTGGCGCGCGAAGCGCTCGACCGGCTCTACGAACCCGGCACCGGCCTGATGGCGCGGGTGGTGGAAAGCTGGAACGATGCCGAGCGCACCCCCTGCGCCAGCGACGGCAGCGCGGCCGATTCGGCCCGTGGCGGCCTGCTTGTCGAGGCCCTTGCGGCCAGCGGCATGCGCGAATTCGTAGCCCACGGCATGCCCTCGCCCTATGACGTGCGCGCCATCGAAACCTTTTTCTGCTTTGCACAGGCCGGCAACGACCTGGTGCCCATGCACATCAAGCGCGAGGCCAAGCCACTCACCGCGCGCCACAGCTTCATGCTCGAACTGCTTTTGCCCTACCTGCATGCCACCTATCAGCGCATCGTCGGGGCCGAGCGCGCGCGCGAGGAACCGCGCCCGGAAGCCGCGACGGCCGATCTCATCATCACCGAGCGCGAGATGGAAATTCTCGGCTGGGTGCGCGAGGGCAAGAGTAACCAGGAGATCGGCACGGTGCTTTTCATCAGCCCGCTTACGGTGAAGAACCACGTGCAGAAGATCCTGCGCAAGCTGGGCGCCTCCAACCGCGCCCAGGCGGTGTCGAAGGCCATCAGCCTCGGCCTGATCGCCAACACCACCATCGGCGTGTGACAGGCGGCGCGCGCAGGGTGCCGCGCGCGTAGTCCGTTCGGCTCATGCCGACCCCTGCCGGGGTTGCGCCGAGGTTGCCCGCAGCCGGCGATTGGCCCTGAAAGCGCGCTTTTCGGACCATGCATGAGTCGAACGGACTATCGAATGAGCACACGCGATTAATCGCCGTTTAACACCCGACCAATACAGTCGCACCTGTTGTCCAAACCGGGTGGTGCAGTCGCAACAACAGGCCGCGCGAACCCTCGCTCTTTATCGGATCAGTCCGCCGCGAATCCATCCGCAGCGGGCTCCTCCCGATGCCGTTCCCGCACCGCGCAAAAACGCCGGCGGTAGGAAGGGTGGTCAGGTGGACTTGAATGTCTTGCAGCAAATGAAAACTTCCACCGGCTTCGCCGGCAACCTTTGCAGGAGTCTCGCATGAATATCAAACTTAAAACCCTCGTCGCGGCGATCGGGCTGACGCTGGTGGCCGGACAGGCTTCCGCGGCGATCCGTTTGCCCGGCGATACCCCCGGCAACAACGGCAGCGAACTGTTCGCCGTGGTCTTCGACACCGAATCCAAAGCCTCGTACATGAAGGACCTGGGCATTGAGTTTCAGAACTTCCTTGCGCAGCCTTCGGTTGCGAAGGGTGCCGGCGTGACCTTCCCGGGCACGATGTTTCCGTTCACCATCAACAACACCGACGCCGCCTGGGCGGGCTTTCTGGGCGCCACCGACGGCACCCCGACCTTGCGCTTCCTGGTGGCCGGCGCGGACAGCACCGGCAGCGCAGTGGGCGGCAATCGCTACATGGGTACCGGCGCGTCCAATCCTTTCCTCAATCGCACGAATCAGCAAGTGGCCTCCTACGGTAACGCTGCGATCAACTACCTCGCGTACAACCAGAACCGCGGCACACATAGCTCCAACTCGCCGGTGTCCGACAACGGATCGAGCTTCTCGATCGATATCGAGGCCAGCAACTTCGGCAAGCCAGGCGTGATGACTACCAGTTGGAACGGTGCTGCGTCTGGCAACCTGAGCGGCGCGCTCGGCGAATCGCTCAATTTCTACTTCACCCAGCGTTCCTCGACTAGCAACACGGCGCTTGCGCTCACCGACCAGTACGACAACCTGGTCGGTCCGGCGACATGGAGCTTGGCCAAAAATGGCAATGACTACTCGCTGACCTTCGCAGCACCGGTGCCGGAGCCAGAAAGCTGGGCACTGATGCTGGCCGGCATGGCGCTCATCGGCGGCATCGCCCGCCGCCGCGCGAAGTAACACCTCGATCCGCTCGATAAGGCTGGGCGGCTGCGCCGCCCGCCACCTACTTCAAAGGAAATCGCATGAAACTCAATACTCTTGCGGGCGCCTGCCTGCTCGCCTTCGCCACGCCCGCCGCTTTCGCGCTGAATCCCGCCACCACCGGCGCCGTCGGCACCGTGAAGATCTACATGTCGGGTGCCTCAGCACAATTGAACGTGCTCCAGGGCGTGTTCAACAGCATGTGCGTGGTTGGCACCCGTGACACCTATACCCACACCGGCAACGTCATCGGCATTTCCTGCACCATCGCCCCCGGCATCTCCAATTTGGCCGGCAAGAACGTGTTTCTGTCGTACAACGCCGACGGCGGCTCCGGGCAAGGCGTGTATCCGATCGCCAAAACTGTGGATTCGGGTGGCGCCATCTCGGTCCTCTCTTCCTCCAAGCGCCCTCAGATCACCAACCCTGCTGCCTGCACCGGCGCTTCGCCAAACTACAGCTGCGCCGTCGCCAACGTGTCTGAGCGCTTTTCGGATGCCGGCGTATCCGACGTGGAACCCAACCTTTTCAAGGCCGAAGAGAACAAGCCTTCCAATTTCTCCACGACCGCGCTTGAAGACTTCGAATTGGCCAATCTGGATGTGGGTAGCCAGAACCAGGTGATCATGGGCATCGCCGTCACCAACAACCTGTACAACGACCTTGCCGCTGCGCAAGGCTTGTCGACCGGTGCAGGGCAGGTGCCGTCACTGCCGCGTGCAGCGGTGGCGTCTCTCTTGTCGGGAGCGCTTGCCTCCCCTAGCTCCGGTCAGGGCTGGCAAGCGCTGTTCACGCCGGGCACGCTGCCGGCTGGCGCCGCGGTTACCGGCCAGGTCAACATCGGCCGACGCGTCAACGGGTCAGGTACGCAGGCTGCTGCAAACGCCTACTTCCTCAACTACGGGTGTGCGCCGTTGTCGAACACCGTTCCGTTGAAGAATTCCGATGACAACCCGGGCCAGGTGGACATCTTTGAAGGCAGCGGCACCAGCAACGTCATCAGCTTCCTCAACGGGATTCCGGCAGCGCAGTACGGCATCGGCCTGATCTCCAAGGAAAACGCTCCGGCTGTGGGCGCCAACTGGAAGCATGTTGCCATCGACGGCATCGTTCCCAACCGCGACAACGTCAAGAACGGCAAGTACGAGTTTGTGGTCGAGCAGACCATGCAATGGAACAACGCTTACGTAGCCACGGCTCTTCGTACTACAGCCGAACCGTTGCCCGCCGGCGTCACCACGGGCGACTTGGTGTCGTTCCTCTCGGCCTACCGGACCCGCGCGGGTGCGCCGGTCGTGCTTGATTCGATCGCGTCTTCGTCCACCAAGGAAGGCGTGACTGCGTTGATCAACGACGCTGAAGGCTACATCTACGCCGACACGGCTATGACGACGGCAGGCCTGGCCAACGCCAAGTTCGTCTCGCGCATGACCCGCGGCGGCAACACCTGCCAGCCGTTCACCTGGAGCAAGTAATCCGCGGGCGCAAGCCTGCTTGTTGTTCCCGACCCCGCCGCAGGGCGGGGTTTTTTATTTATTGATTTCAAGGCATTGCGCTTGCCCATGAGCCGAACGGCTCATGCCTGCGCAATGCTGTTGTCATCGCCTGTGGCCATACTCTGAACGATGTCGCGGAATTGGTTTCAAGGGCTTTTTGCAGCCATGGTTTTTCTTTT
>CAYYFR010000306.1:0-5574 GCA_964470865.1 uncultured Burkholderiales bacterium
AGGAACGAGAGCTGGCCATCCAGCGTGAGCGCCAGCAGCAGCAGGCTCGCGCCCAACATGATCGGCACCTCCTGCCGGATCAGCTGGATATTGACCACCAGGGGCGCGATCAGGGCGCTGATGCCCAGGATGAACAGCACGTTGAGTATGTTGCTGCCCAC
Organism: uncultured Burkholderiales bacterium; assembly: GCA_964470865.1. GTDB lineage: Bacteria > Pseudomonadota > Gammaproteobacteria > Burkholderiales > JAEUOS01 > JAEUOS01. Next base: position 162 of record CAYYFR010000306.1, read on the forward strand.
CACGTTGCCGATGGCGATGTCGGCCTTGCCGTCGAGCACGGCGCCGACACTCACCGCGACTTCGGGCGCGCTGGTGCCAAAGGCGACGATGGTGAGTCCGACGACGAGCGGGCTGATACCGAACGACATCGCCAGTTTGGACGCGCCGCGCACCAGCGTGCTGGCGCCGATGACCAGCAAAATGAGCCCGCCGAGAAATGTAAGCATGTTCATGATTGGGCAATGTAACCACAAACGCCTGTCCACTGCAGGCCGGTCCACCTTTTTGGCCGTTCATCGGCCCGGCTTGGTGCAAGTCCCGGAACCGGACGTGAACGCCCGGCGCAGCACTGCGGTGCCGCCTGCACAGCCGCGGGCAGCACCATGCCCATGGGCCGGGGCCCTTGCCATCGCAACGCCAGCCCGATCGGACCGGTGAGCGTCGACGCCAGTTGAGCCATCAGCGACCAGGACCGCCCCACGCAGACGGCCACGCGATCCGGTTCCGTACAGCCGTCGCGCCAGCGCGAGGTGAGCCTTGCCGTCATGCGGCCGCCCGCCGGGCCGGCTGCGGACCAGAGCCGCCACCGTGGCGGCGCCACATCGCAACGAGCAGGTGCAGCCCTGCCCCCAGCAGTACCAGCAGCGCGCTGCCGAGGCCCCAGATCACCCATGTCGCCACGGTCAGGCCGCCGGCCAGCGCCGGCGCGGCCTGAAGCAGACTCTCGACGAGCGGCGCCAGGCCCGACAGCAGCGCGGTGATCGCCTGCGCGACTTGCGGCGGCACCCAGGCGGCGAGCCACTCCGGCAGACGAACCTCGACGCCCGATGCGGCGCCTGTCAACGTGCCTGCATTCGAGACCGCCCACACGGCGAAGGCATGCGCCGCCCAGGTTGCCAGCGACCAAAGTGCAAGAAGGCTGAAGATCACAAACCAGCTGAGTGCGTAGAGCATGATTGTTTCGTCCGTATTGAGTAACAGCAGGCGATAGTATTCAGCACTTTGGGATTCGAATAAACCAGTGCAAGGCAGAGATAAACTTCTGTTTTTCCGATGTTGGATCGGCATGCTCAACTACCGCCGCCCGCATTCCTTCTGAGGCGTCACCAAGGAAGGCGGCTGCGCCGGCGCGGCCGAGCGGCTGGACATGCCGGTCCATACCATCAGCGGCCAAGTGCGGGAACTCGAGAAGGCGCTTGGCCATCAGTTGCTCAAGCCTGCGGTCCCGGCATGCCGCCATCGGGCCCGCGGGCGTTGCCCCATGCCTCGTGCCGAGTCATGGCCATCCGGCTTTGATCCCTGACGCCTCCCGTGGTCTCTGCGTTCCCGGCCTGCGCGCTGCGCTTGCCCTACGCTTCGCATTCCTGCAAGAGGAAGCCAGACCGAGCTCGGCCGACGCGAAAAAGCCTGCGGAAACGTTCGCGTGTTTGCGGATTTTCTTGCTGTCCTCCAGGTTCACAGCTCGTTGGAAAAGACTTGCACTTGCAAAATGATATTACCGGCGCTATCATTGAGGAAATGAATACGGCAACCAAGTTACTGAGCGCGATGCGCCAAAATCCCAACGACTGGGCCATGGCAAAACTGCTCACGGTGGCCAAACAGTGCGGCATGGAGGTGCGAAGCACCGGAGGCAGCCACCACGTTTTTTCACATCCGACCGCAAGAGACCCATTGTCCGTACCGGCACACCGGCCCATCAAGGCCATTTACATCAAGCGCTTTGTGGCGCTGATTGACCAGATTCAGGAGAAGCCATGACCGTTAAGACTATTGCAAGAGTGAAGCCCACCTTCCCTTTCGAGGCCTACAGCCATGTCGTCGGCCCGATTGATATGGCTCACGGTGGGGGCTTCATGTTCACCATGCCCGATATTCCCGGCGTGGTGGCAGACGGCGCAACAGAACTCGAAGCGATCGCGGATGGCCGCGAAGCCTTTATTACAACGGTAAGCGCCATGGTGGATATGGGGCGGGAAATCCCTGCGCCGGCTTTCAACGTGGAAGACTTTACGCCTGCATCTGCCTCCGGAAAGGTCCTGGCACGGCTTCCACGCTCCATGCACATGCAACTGACCGCAAGAGCAAAAACTGAAGGCGTGTCGCTCAATTCCTTGGTGCTGGCATTCATCGCTGAAGGTTTGGGGCGACGCAACGCGGCTGATATTTGAGAATTGCAACCTGACCCCCGCTGGTCGCGCGCGATGGACACGAGAGGCTGCGTGTCGATGCGGAGGGCTGCGAGATTTACCGTCCAGGCGCAACCGGTGCCAGTAGCCTGGAAACCCGCATGGATGCTGGATTCCAACCTCGGTTTTTTGCCGTCACGACCAATTCCGACCTGACGGCAAAAACAAAATGCATGGACTGTCGCAAATCTTTTCGGGCGCGACCACAAAGCGGCACCGCCGTTGCGGGTTCGCGCGGTAGCGCACGATTTTCAGGCCCGCAATGCCGCGTCAGGCGGCGAGGCACACGAAAACGACGGCTAATCCCACGCCAGCCGGCACCTCTGCAGGAAAATCGATGACGCCCACATCACTGCGGCGGCGACAAGGTCCGGGACACCCACCGCGGTGATGTGAACGCGGGCCGCGGCAGGGATTCGAGGGAATAGGCCATGCGATCAGGCCTCTCCTGTGGATATACACCTAATTTGATGCTACTATGTATCATATTTGATGATAAGGTATCGCATGAGAACAACTGTCACCATTGATGATGATCTCTATCAAAGGGCGTTGGACGTTGCCGATCCGGGAATGGACAAGGGCGCTTTGTTTCGTGAAGCGATGAAGGTATTTGTGCGCGTGCAGGCGGGCAAACGGCTTGCGGCTTTAGGCGGCAAGGCCCCAGCGATGAAGGACATACCGCGTCGGCGACCAGCAGATAATCTGAGCCGGTGACCACGGTCCTCGCGGATACATCGGTATGGGTTGCGCATTTCCGCCGCGCCAACCCAGTGCTTCAATCGATGGTTGCGATGGACCAGATACTGTGCCATCCGCTTATCGTGCTCGAACTCGCGTGCGGAACCCCACCGGCACCACGCGAGCGCACAATCGGAGATCTCAAGGGGCTGCAACAGGGCATCGTCGCGACAACGGACGAGATACTTGCCCTGATCGAGCGGGAGCAATTCCATGCCTCGGGCTGCGGCGCCATTGATATGGCATTACTCGCCTCCGTTCTACTCACTCCGAACATAATGCTCTGGACGCTAGACAAGAAACTCGGTGCCTTGGCAGCGCGCGTCGGCGTCGCCTTCAATGCTGCCAGCCACTGATGCGCTCCTCGCCTCTACAGGGGCTCGAACGTGATCACCTCGCGTAGCCGCAGCTTCAGCGCATCGGCCACCGCCTGCAGGCGCTCAACCGACACACCTTTGTACTGTGTCGCTTCGTAGCGCTGGACTTGCTGCTCGGCCACCGCCAGCTTGTCGGCCAGCTCTTTCTGGGTCCAGTTGCGCATGATTCGGGCCTTGATCAGTGCGGGCGCTAAGTCGGCGATGGACTCCACGGTGATTGCCGTCAGTTGCCCGTTGCGCAGCCGCTCGCAATCGGCCACCTCCACCAGGAGATCATCGAGCTGACTTTGAGCCGCCTGACGCAGCGCCTTCTGCGCCTGCGGGTGGAGCGTGCGAGTGTTGCTGTCCGGCGCGTCGATGGCTGCGCGGAACTTGGCGATCTGTGCCTTGCTGATCTGGCATTGCCGTTCGTTGGTGATCATGCGAAATTCTCCAGGTCGATAACGCTGATGCCCTTGGGGTTGCCGTCGCGGTCGCGCTGGAAGAAGTCGCGAAACAACGTGCCCAGCGGGTCCGCGGCTGCGGCGGCGGGAAACAGCTCGCCTCGGTACTTCGCCTTCTGGATGCCGCGTTCTGCGTCGATGGTCAGCAGCACTTCGTCAATGACGTCGAAGGCCGGGCCTTTCACCCGCCAACACCCGACCAATCGGATCCGATTCTTCTGCCGGTCACGTCACCGAAACAGCCGGTCACGTCGGTCCGAAATACGCAGCGTTGCTCCTCGGCGGCGTCAACGAGCCCTTCTGCTGTTCGAAATGCTGCCAAAAAAGTGCTGGCATCAAATGACCTAGCGGATTGTCCCGCCGAATATCTTCGTCATTGTTTTTACCGTCGCGGTACTGCTGCATCAACAACCGCCCCGCACGTCTACCGCAAGCGCTTCAGAATCGAACTTTCTTTGATCTGTCTCGTTTAGGACTATACTTCGACTCAATATAGACCATGAGAAGTGTACGATGTCATCCCCATTCGTCAAGGCCCGTTCAACCGCCAAGGCGCACGGCCGCGCGTCCAAGCCAGCAGGTTCTTTCGCCGAACCAACGCTTGCCCGGCGCAATGACAAGCTGACGATCACTACGTATCAACGCAACAAGGGCGTCGACGCGTATGTACGCGCCATCGTTAGCGCAACACCGATGCAGATAGTGGAGCTAGAGCGGCAAGGTGTGTCAGGCTCCTTCATCAAAGAACTCTCAAGGAAAATGGAGGTCGCAACCTCCCGGACGTTTGCCATCCTGGGCGTTCCCAAGGCCACCGCAGAGAAAAAGGCCGCGGCCGGCGAGCGAATCAGTGGCAGCAGTGGACAAGCCGCCGTCGGGTTGATCCGACTCCTTGGGATTGCGCAGGACATCGTGCGCAACAGCACGGCTGCCGAGGCGAAAAATTTCGATGCGGCCAAGTGGCTTGGTCTGTGGATCGAGCGGCCGCAGTCGGCCCTTGGCGGTCGCAAACCTGCCGACCTGATCGGCACACCCACAGGTCTGGAGATAGTGGCAAGGCTGCTGGGCTCCATCGAGAGCGGCGCCTACCAATGAAGTTGTGGCGCATCGCCGCAGACACACGTCAGTACCGCGCGGACGATCTCAGTGGAAGCGGCGCGGCAAAACGACCGGGGCGCTGGAATGACACTGGTGAGCCAGTCGTCTACGCCGCGCCCACGATCTCGATGGCAGTCCTTGAGACTGCGGCACACATCGACGATGTCGGCCTGCCGCTGAACCGCTACCTGCTGGAGATCAATGTGCCGGATGACGTTTGGGTCTTGGCTGAGGAACTAGACCTCGCCTCTTTGCCACCGGCGTGGTCAGCGATCCCCGCTGGCCGTGCCAGCGTGAAAATTGGCTCTGCCTGGCTGACAGCGCTGCGATCGTCAATCCTGTTGGCGCCTTCGGTCATTGTTCCCGAAGAACGCGCTGCGTTGATTAATCCAAAACACCCGGACTGTAAGAGCATCACAGCGCAAATCGTGCGCCTATTCGACTACAACAGACTATTCAGGTCACAGCGAACGATCTAGACGGTGGCTGGAGTGCCCGCCGTCCCGGCGTGTCCATCGGTGTTCGACGACAACTATCTTGGCCGGCGTGTTGCCTCAAGAAGGAATGTTACCGGGGCCTTGGTTGTCG
>CAYYFR010000307.1:0-5560 GCA_964470865.1 uncultured Burkholderiales bacterium
GCGCGCATCCACCGGCATGCGCGCTACGAGGTAGTCGTCGCCCACCTCGGTGAGCTCGATGCCCATTTGCGACACCGCCGTGTTGTGGTGGCTGCGGTTGATCTGTTCCACGCTGGGGGGGTTGTGGCAAAGGCTCATGCTCGTGTTTGTCGTGAATGCCGGCGGGGCTTCAGGCGAAGGTGATGGCGCTGCGGCGTTCGGGCGTGTCGAGATGGGGAATGGCGTTGAACGCCACCAGCCGGTATTCCTGGTTGGCGCCGTCGCCGGCGACGATCAGTTCGCAAAAGCCGGCGTTGCGGAACTGCAGGTTGAATTCCACGCCGATGGCGCCGGGGCTGCCGAGGATGTCGACCATGGTGCGGCTGATGGCGCCGCCGGAACTCACCACCAGCGCGCAGTCGTCGCGCTTCAGGCCGGCGGCGGCCATGCCGAGCGCAGCGCGGCTGCGTTCCCCAAATTGCACCCAGGTTTCCGGCATGCCGGCCAAATCACCCGCCGCCCAGGCGTGCATGGCGGCCTTCATGGTGCGCCAGTAGTCGCGGTAGTCGCCGCGTTGATGATCAAGCGGATTGCGGCCCCCGGTATGTGCCGCATAGAGCGCCTCGCCATGATATTCGTCCAGGCCGGCATGGGTGTCGACGGCAACACTGGCGCTCATCGCGTCGAGCAGTTCGCGCGCGGTTTCGCGCTGGCGCCGCAGGGTGCCGGCCACCACCCGGGTGAAGTTGAGGTTGCGCCCGGCGAAATATTCGCCCAGCCAGCGCGATTGCTGGCGGCCGCGGTCGGAGAGCCGGTCATAGTCGGCGCTGCCGAACGAAGCCTGGCCGTGGCGTACGAGGAAGAGGAGTGCCACCAGTGATCCTGGGAGGAGGGGGCCGTCGCGGCGGGGCGCGAAGCGGCAAAGCGGCGCATTTTAGACTGTATGGCGTGCGCGCCTGGTTCGGCAAGGCGCCGTCCCCGGCTGGCGGCGCACCGGGTTCTTCCTTCAGTTCCGGCGCGGTGCCGGCCGGACACCAGACTTGCGTACGACGTCATCCGGCCGCACACCGCGCAACGCCGCCGCATAAGCCAAGCGCGCCCAAGCCACCGCCGCGGCCGGCGATTCCAGCATTTCCTCCGGCGCCCGGTAGTACGACAAGGCCACCGTCTTGCCCTTGCGCGAGTATTCAAACGGCGCCAAGCCCTGCGCTTCGAAGCGCCCGCGCGTCTGCTCATCGACCTTGAGATAAAGCGTGTCGCCCGCCACCAGGCCGATCATCAGGCCCTGGTGCCACACACCGTGGCCGCCGAACATGCGTCGCGTCCGGATCGCTCCGAAGGCGCCGAACACATCGTGCAGATGGTCGGTTGAGCCGCTCATGGCATTGTGGCGGTGTGCCTTATTCCACCACCAGCAGCGCGTCGACCGCGACGCCGCCGTCGATGGTCAGCAGCACCGGATTGATGTCGATCTCGCTGATGCGCTCGCGATGGTCGGCGATCAGTTCCGACAGACGCACCACCATGTCGGTCAGCGCGCCGATGTTGGCCGGTGGGGCACCGCGGAAGCCGTCGAACAGTTGGCGCCCCTTGAGGCTGTCGATCATGTGGCGCGCCTCGGCCTGGGTCACCGGGGCCAGGCCCACCTGCACGTCGCGCAGCAGTTCCACCAGCACGCCACCCAGGCCCACGGTGATGAGCGGGCCGAACTGCGGGTCGATGCTGGCGCCGATCACGATTTCAAGCCCCGGCTTCACCATCTCGGCCACCAGCACCCCGGCTATGCGCGGAGCCGGTTGCACGCGCCCGGCGGCGCCAGTGATCTCGTCGTAGGCACCGCGCAGGTCGCTGGCGTTCTGGATATTCAGGCGCACCACGCCGGCTTCGGTCTTGTGTGGAATGTCCGGGCTTTCGATCTTGAGCGCCACCGGGTAGCCGATCTGCGCGGCGGCGGCCTCGGCGCCGGCAAGATCGGTGGCCAGCGCTTCGCGGGTGACGCGGATGCCGTAGGCGGCCAGCGCAGCCTTGGATGCCCGCTCGGTCATGGTGCCCGACACAAGGTCGAGCGCCGCCGGTGTGGTCAGGCGCGCACTTGCCGGCCAGGCGGCGCGCTCGGCGCGGCGGTGCCAGGCGGCCAGCGTTTGCATGCAGCGCTCGGTGGAGCGGAACATCGCCATGCGCTCGTCGGTCTCGTATTCGCGGCTGCCGGGGCCTTCCAGCCATTCCGGGAACCAGATCGGGCAGATCACCTTGCCGGGATAGCGCGCCGAGAATTCCTTCACTTGCGCGTAACGCACCATCGTCGCTTTGGGGTGCGAGTAGGCCACCGGGAACACCAGTGCATCGAAATCGGGGTGGTCCAGAAAGGCGCTCATGCAGCGCGAAAACGAATCAATCCGGTTCAACACTTGCGCGGTCACATCGCAGGGGTTGGCGGTCGAGCCGAAATCGGGCACTTCGGCGGCGAGCTTGGCATCCACACGGGCATCCGGTTGCGGCAACAGCATGCCGGCGGCTTCGGCCTTGGCTGCGGCGATGACGCCGGCGCCACCCGAGCCCACCAGTACCGCAGGGCCCTTGCCCGATGGCGCCGGGGCCTTGGCGAAAAACTGCGCCGCCTCCAGCACCGCCTCCATGTTGTCCACAGTGACGATGCCCACCTTGGCGAAGGCCGCCGCATAGGCGGCGTCGGTACCGGCCAGCGAACCGGTGTGGGACAGTGCCGCGCGCTGGCTGGCTTCACCGGCTGTCATCTTGTAGGCGACGATGGTTTTTCCCGCGTCGCGCGCCCGTTCGCCCAGGCGGATCAGGCGCTCGCCGTCGCTGAGTCCCTCGAACAGGAAAGCGATGGTCTTCACTTCCGGCTGGTCCACCAGGTAGGAGGCCATGTCGCACACGTCGACATCGCAGGAATTGCCGGAAGCCAGGTAGTGGGTGAAGCCGACACCGCGCATCGGTGCCTGCACGAAGATGTAGCCCATGGCGCCGGATTGCGAGACGATGCCGATGTTGCCGGTGATCGCCGGTATTTCCGGGTAGTGCGGCATGAAGGTCAAGCCACAGCGCAGGGCGTGGTTGACGATGCCGATGCAGTTGGGCCCGATGATCGGCATGCGGGCAGCGCGGCCGATGGCGGCCAGGCGCTCCTGTTGGCGGATGCGCTCTTCGATGCCGGTCTCCGCATAGCCCGAGGCGTAAACCACCACGCCGCCGGCACCCGCGGCGGCGGCTTCTTCGACCAGAGGTTCCACCCGTTCGCGCGGCACGGCGATCACCACGCAATCGGGCGCGGCGGGCAGGTCGCGCAAGCCGGCCACACAGGGCCGACCGGCAACACTTGCGTACTTCGGGTTGATCGCATGCACCGTGCCCTGGTAGCCGCTCAGGTTTTCGACGCTGCGGCGCCCGAAGTTGCCTTCGCTTTCCGAGGCGCCGACCACGGCGATGGAGCGCGGCGCCAGCATGCGGTGCAGTTCGCGCGAGGTGTAGAGGTCTCGTTTCATCTCAATTGGCATTTTTTGCAACGGCGAAAAAGCGCCCGCAGCGTAACACGAGGCAGGCGCCTGCCAAAGTAGGGCTAGGGCACCACCGCGAGAAACAGGAAGGCAGCAAACAGCACCAGATGCACCGCGCCCTGCAGCACAGTGGCGCGCCCGCTGCCGAGGGTCAAGGCGGAGGCCAGCATGGTGATGGCGAAGAGCACCGTATCCTTGCCGGACAGGCCCAGGGTCAGCGGCAGCCCCAGCGCGACCGACGCTGCAGCTACCACCGGAATGGTGAGGCCGATGGTTGCCAGCGCCGAGCCGAGCGCGAGGTTGAAGCTGGTTTGCATGCGGTTGCGCGCGGCGGCGCGGGTGGCGGCCATGGTTTCGGGCAGCAGCACCAGAAACGCGATGGCTACGCCCACCACCGCCGGCGGCGCCGCAGCGGCGGTCACCACTGCCTTGATGGCAGGGGAAAGCATCTTCGCTAATCCCACTACCAGCGCCAGGCACACCATCAGGAGCGCCGCGCTTGCGGCGGTGGCCTTGGTGGTGGGTGGCGCGGCGTGCGCCTTCTCGCTATCGGTATCGATCGGCAGGAAATAGTCGCGATGACGCACCGTCTGCACGAAGACGAATGCACCGTAAAGCAGCAGCGAGGCAATGCCGGCAAATGCCAGTTGCGCAGTCGAGAACGTCGGTCCGCGGGTGGTGGTGGTGAAGTCAGGCAGCACCAGCGTCAGGGTACCCAGTGCCGCCAGCACTGAAAGGGCAGGCACCGTCCCGTCAACCTGAAACACCAGCACATGATGGCGCAGCGCACCCACCAGCAGGCAAAGCCCGACCACGCCGTTGCACACGATCATGATGGCGGCGAACACCGTATCCCGCGCCAGCGCATCAGCGCCCGCGCCGCCCGAGAGCATCACCGAGAAAATCAATGAAACCTCGATGACGGTCACTGCCAGCGCAAGGATGAGGGTGCCGAACGGCTCGCCGACGCGATGCGCCACCACTTCGGCGTGATGCACCGCCGCCAGCACCGCGACGATCAGCGCCGCAGCGGTGAGCCCTGTCATCCATGCGCCGGCGATGCCGCCTGCCGCTGCCATCAGCACGAGTGTTGCGGCAACCGGGCCGGCCAGGGTCCATGCTGGCAGGGCGCCAGGACGATCCTGGCTCATGCGCGCGGCTGCATCAGCGTATGTCCGGCAGGCTCAGCCGCGCCCGACAAACGGCATTTTGGTGGCCATGATGGTCATGAACTGCACGTTGCTGCCCGGCGGCAGCAGCGCCATGTGCGCCACCGCCTCGCCCACATGATTGACATCCATCAGCGGTTCGATGGCGATCTCGCCATTGGCCTGCGGCACGCCACGGGCCATGCGCGCGGCCATCTCGGTGGCGGCATTGCCGATATCGATCTGGCCCACCGCGATGTCGTACTTGCGGCCATCCAGCGCTGCGGTCTTGGTCAGGCCGGTGACGCCGTGCTTGGTGGCGGTATAGGCGATCGAATTCGGGCGCGGCGCATGCGCCGAGATCGAGCCATTGTTGATGATGCGCCCGCCGCGCGGCGACTGCTCCTTCATCACCTTGAAGGCTTCGCGAATGCACAGGAACATGCCGGTCAGGTTGATGTCGACCACGTTCTTCCACTGCTCCAGGCTCAGTTCCTCGAGCGGTACGCCGGGCGCGTTGACCCCGGCGTTGTTGAACACCACGTCCACCCGGCCGAATTTCTGTACCGTGCGGGCGAACATGGCATGTACCGAAGCTTCACTGGCCACATCGGTCGGCACGGCCAGCGCATTGACCGCGGTGGCGCCAGCCGCAGCGATCGCTTCATCGAGTGGCTCCGGACGGCGACCCGCGAACACCACCTGGAATCCGGCCTTGATCAAGGCGATGGCGGCGGCCTTGCCGACGCCGCTGCCGGCGCCGGTGACGATGGCGACGCGATTCTGATTGCTCATGCTGCAAGTCTCCTTGAAGGTGCCGGCACAGGGGCCGGCGTGTTTGAAATGGGTTACGCGGTCTGCCCGCTGCGGCTCAGGTACGCCTGGGCGTGCAGCAGCCGTTCGGTGAGCGCCGCGCGC
>CAYYFR010000308.1:0-5554 GCA_964470865.1 uncultured Burkholderiales bacterium
GCACACACAATGGGCATGCCGGGGCGGGGTTTCAGCGGCTTGTCAGGGGTCTTCGGCGACAAAACAACGATTGACCGATATGGCCGGATTACTCCAACAATGGCATTGAAATTCCTATCCTTCCGACGGCGAACCAGACCTGGCTGGCCTGCGCGCATTTGTGGGTCAATGCACGCAGGGCATCGTGTGGCATGCCGGCGTATGGCATTCACCTTTCGCCGCGCTCGATGACGGCGGCGACTTCTTGATGCTGCAATGGATAGGGGCTGGCGCGCTGGACTGCGAGGAACGCCCGTTGTCCGAACCGATCATTATCGAAGCCTGCCATCAATGGACTCCCAACTACTCACACCGGCGATCAAAGACCGCCTTGCCATCGTGCGCCTGAACCGCCCACGCGCGCGCAACGCCCTCGCGCGCGCCCTGATGCGCGAGCTCACCGCCTGCGCGCGCGAACTCGCCGAGCGCACCGACGTCTATGTGGTGATCCTCACCGACAGCGACGTCTGCTTTTCCGCCGGCGCCGACCTGAAAGATGCCAATGCGTGGGGCGATGATTCCCTCTCGACTGTCGACAGCCAAGGGACGAAGCCACGGATGCGCGGCTTCATGGAGCGCGGGGTGCGGCCCGAGCGCCAATGAAAGGGTAAGATCGAGGCAGCCAATGATCGAAGGAGAGCCTCATGCCCCCACCTCCAACTCTTACCACTACCCACACGCGTCGATTGACCAGACTGGCCAGAGAAGCAGGTTGCGAGCCGCAAGACCTCCTCGACGATGTATTCAAGTTCGGCTTCGATTTTGTCGAACGAGACATCCGCGAAACCAGCAAGGGCATCGCCGAGATCGAAGCGGGCAAAGGCGTGCCGCATGGCAAAGTCATGACTGAGGCCAGAGCGATCCTCGCGCGCCATGCCGAAAAGCAGAAAATCGCCGCATGAATGGGCGCCGAGTGCGCGCCGGGCGTATCTGCGCACCCTCGAGATCATCGCCGATGACGACCATCGGACCGCCATGCTTGTAGCTGAGCGGGTCGCTCATTCGCTGGATTTGATCGAAACCAATCCCGCGATGGGTACCCTGATTCAAGGTGGCCGCAGCAGACGTTATGCGGTTCCAAGAACCGGCCACGCCTTCAACTATCGCGAAACGGCCACAGGCGTCGAGATCGTGCGTTGGTATCGCCAGAGGCAGAATGTGAAGCGCTAGCAAACACTCATTCATCGCCATGGCCATCGCGCCGCTCCGAAGTGCATCCATCACTCCGCTTTTCACCAGCACGAAAACATCAAATGTTGAACCTCGGCTTTTTCCTGATGCCCGCCATGCTGCCCGGGCGCTCCGTTGCGGACGCGCTCGACTGGAACCTCGATTTCATCAGTCTCTTCCAACGAGGTAGGAGCCTGGAGGGTGGGCCGTGATTCCAAGGAGGAATGAGCCTGGAGGGGTATTTGGACGGCTGAAGCCGGGCTGACGGGCAGCCTGGAGCATTCAGGTCGCTGCCGTTTGACGGCGCAGCCGCGCGCTCGTGCGGTGAGTTGCGTGCGGCGCTGGCCAGCCTTGGCAAACCGATTGGCCCTTACGATATTCAAATCGCGGCTATCGCAATGGCCAATCAACCAACACTGGTTACACACGATACCGGCGAATTCGGGCGCGTGGCTGGTTTAGCTGTGGAAGATTGGGAGACTTGAAGCACGCAACGCCCGAAATTCGACGCGGCGTAGACCGACGAACCGGCAAGTGATTCGGCCGATTTTCGCAACAGCGAACCACTGGCCCTGCCGAGCAATAGAGAACGGCCCGGATGTCGATCGGCATCGATCTCCGGGCGCAGCTTGGCGAAGATGTTCGGCACAATCTGTACTTCATCGAGCACTACAAGCTGGTCGCGGTGGCGCGGGAAATACAAGTCTGCGCGCGTCAGTTGCGCACGATCGGCTTCACGTTCGAGATCGAGGAACAGGGCGTCAAGATGCTTGGCTGCGATTTGACGCGCGAGCCTTGTCTCACGCAGCCGCGGTTGAATGGGCGGCGCGCATCAAGCGAGAAAACATTTTCCTCGTCACTTCGCGCACGGTGCAGCTTGAGTTCGGTGCCGCACTGGCGCGGTCTCCCCTGGCGCAGCGTCGCGGTCGAGTTGCAGCAACAAATGGACAGCGATCCCGAGATCGAGGTGGCCCCTCTCTCGGAAGCGTTGTTCCAGGCCGCGTTTGAATTGTTGCGCGTCCGCGAAGACAAGGGCTGGAGCTTGACCGATTGCGTGTCGTTCACACTCATGCGTGAACGCGCCATCACCGCCGCGCTGAGCACTGATGCGCATTTCAGTCAGGCGGGGTTTGACTCGGTTTTGTTGGGCTAACCGGCAAGAGTAGCAATGCGGCGATGGCGGCACACATCGAATCACGCCCGGCACACATCACAAAACCAAACGAGTTCAATCGAGCTCAACCCCCGCCTTCTTCACCAGCCGCGGGCTGCGAGCATCCGGTCACCAACGCGCGCTTCGCCAGGACTGCGGGGCAGGTGCGGAACCGCGGCATACTCGTGCCACTGCTCAACGACGTGTTCTCGCAGAAGACCACCAAGGAATGGGTCGCGATCCTGGAACAGGCGGCCGTTCACAATGGCCCCTTCAACTCGATCGCTGAAGCCTTCGGGGAAATCGGACACCGTCCTCACCGGCATTCTCGGCAATGATGCCGCCGCGATCGCCAGGCTGCACGAATCCGGGGATTTGGTTCCGGGGCTTTGCGAGCACGCGCCCGCGTCCGCGGTCGCGCAACGGTGCCACGCGATCGGCCAATGCGGCAGCTTCGCCCTTTACGCCAGCCCGGACCGCTGCGAGAGCGTGACCACTTGGCCGCGTTCGCGACCGACTCGACAATCGCTCAACAGCCTGCTCAGGGAAAGCACTTCGTCGCCACCGGGAAACTGGCCGAGCAGCGCTGCAACGGCTTTGAGATCGGCGGGCCGTGCGGCCATGTCGGCAATGACCGACTCCAACCTTTGCAGCATCCACACATGGTAGGGCGACACCATGCGCCGGCTGCGCACGCCGCCGATTTCAAATTCGTGCGTCAGTGGACCGTGCCTGGTTTGCAAGTCACTGAAGGCTGCGGCCGACCCGAAGCTCTTGGTCGGCAGGGGTGCGCCGCTGGCGGGCCTTACAGTCCTCAGATAGTCGGCCAGCACGGTCATGCTGCTGCGGAGCACCGGCCACATCTCGGAAAAGAAAGCCGCGAGGATTGGCGTGAGCGTTTGGCGGCAAGTCACTCGCGTCAAGGTGACGCGTCCGAAGGGGTTTGTCGTCGCAACCAGCACAGCACAGGCAGGGCTAGGTGTTGGCGAACTTCCGTTTGGCCAGACGGAACCCGTAATTCGCAAATGCCGCAGTCGCGAACAATGCCGCGGCAAACAGCACCGGCATGTAGGGATCGGCCGTCTTGTCGTACAGCCAGCCGGCAATAGGCGGCGCTGCCGTCATCAGGACAAAATAGAAACTGAAGAACACGCCCATGCCAAAGGCGCGCCGCTGTGGTGCCATTGCCTCGCCAGTGAGCGCCATGATGACGCCCGCCGATGCCATGCCCACCAGGCCGAAAGCAAGGCTCAGCAACACCGCGTAGTTGGTTTCACACATCAAGAGGAGCGAGGCCACCGCCACCGCCGAGCACACGTAGAGCACCAGATCGCGCTTGCCGGTGCGGTCCGCGATCTGCCCGCCGATGGCGATGGAAAAGATCATCACCCAACTGGCTATGCTGATCGCCGCCGCCTGCGTCGCGCCATAGCCGCCGGCCACCAGCACGCGCGGCGCGAAACTCAAGTAGACGATGTAGCCGGCGTTGAACAGCCCCCACACAGACGCGGCCAGGAGCGTTAACACCAGTTCGCTTCGCGGCAACCCGACCGCCATGGCGCCCTGTGCGGGCGCCGGCGCGTGCGGCACCCGCGGCGGCTGGCGGTACAGCAGCGCCATGGCAATGGCGCCGAGCATGCAATAGACGGCCGCCACTAGAAAGGCGGCACGCCAGTCGTAGTTCGCTGCCAGCCATACATGGCCGATCTGCCCCATCGCGATGCCTACAGGCCAGCTCGCCACGAGCATGCCCATGGCGGTGGCAAGCTCTCGACCGGCAAACCAGTCCGCGACCATCTTGGTGAAGTAAATCGTGCTGATCACAAAACCCATGCCGGCTGCGATGCGCCCCAACGCCAGCAATCCGAACCCATGCGCCGCTGCCGCGATCACACCGCCCAGTGCGAGGGAAAGAAGCGCCGACGCCACCAGCGTGCGGTCGGCGAAATAGCGGCCGGCGTATCCCGCCGGCAGCGACAGCACCAGGCCGGGCAGCATGAACAAGCCGATCAGCGTGCCGATCTCCGCGTAGTTGAAGCCTAGCTGGTCAACCAGCGAGGACGATACCGAGCCTTGGACAGCAGTGGCGACAGACATGCAATTTACGCCGCCAGTCGCTTCCTGATCAAGCCTTCGGCCTGGCTCGACCCTAGACCGGCTCGAAACCAGCCAGGATCTGCGATAACCCATTGAATTATTGAGGGTGCGTTTCTGGACGCAAGTTCGTGCCGCGCGGCTACGATGAAGACGGCCGCGACCCGGGGTTGACGAAATACGGCCTGAGTTAGTCCGACCGTATCGGGAGGCGGCAATGAAACCATTGGTTCGGGAAATCCAAAACGTCGGGGAGCGAAGTCATCACAAGGGTTGCTATCCCGACCTGTTGCGACAGCGGCGTGCGGATCGACTGCGACTCAATGGTTGCTCAACCATCGTGCGAAGCCGGGAAACGCCATGCCCGCGCTTGAGCGTGCGTTGAAGGAAGAGCGCGATTCCTGGAATTTGACTTCATAGCTTGACTAGTCGCGGAAGCTTTCCGGGGCGACCGGGGAGTCGGAATACGCCAAATCCACGTTCGTCAAAGGTCAAGATGCGCCCACCCGGGATTGCAAGATAGAGCAGCAACAAGGTCGCATCAGCAAAGTCCATCGGCGCGTTGGCATGGCCGTCCATCCAGCCCGCCAGTTCGCCGTAACGGGCGGTGTCTACCGAGGTGACTTCGAGTATCGATGCGGACCAACGCAGGAAGCCGGTCTGGACCGGCACACTGAAGTCCAACAGATGCGTGACCTCGGTGACAACAGCCTCGGTGCTGAGCAGGCGCGACTGTGCGGAATTTTTCGCGAACCATGCTTTCGTCGCCGCGTGCCGGGATTCACCTCGGTCGAACAGGGCAATTAGCGGTCCGGCGTCAACGAGATCGACATGTACTTTGTAACCGGGAAAGTCGGCCAAAGCGCTGCGTAGTGAAAAAATGGCGCGGACTGCCGATCACCACAGCGTCCGCGCCACGTCTTCAACTCAGGCCGAACGCACCAACCGCCCAGGCAACGCCCCGGTCGCCTTGCCTTTCTCCATCACCAGTTCGCCCGCGACAAACGTGGCCTCATAGCCGGTGGCTCTCTGCACCAGACGGCGCCCGCCGGCGGGCAGGTCGTAGGTCATTTGCGGCGCGCCCAGGTTGAGCTTTGC
>CAYYFR010000309.1:0-5540 GCA_964470865.1 uncultured Burkholderiales bacterium
TGAGTGTTCACGAGTGCTGCGAGGCTTTCTCGAACGAACCGGCAATTCGGCAGAGCCCCAAGCCGTGCCCTCCAATCGATCAATCTGATCCGAAAGAAGCTGCCATGGAAAATACGATTCGCTGGTCTGTCACCGTCTCGCGCGAGGTGGATCGCAGCGTGCGTTCCACTATTCCCAAGCCGGGCGCGCGCGCCGGTTCGATCTCCCGGTTTGTCGAGCACGCGGCGCGCAAGGAATTGTTCGGCCGTGCGCTCGACGCGGTGCGTGCACGTAACGCGCAAACTTCGCCCGAAGTCATTGAAACGGCGATCAGCGCGGCGATTCGCGCGCAGCCGCAGAGGCGTGGCTGCGCGGCGCATTGACTGATGCAGAGGCTTGCCTGAAACCCTACGACGCGCATTGAAACTGCGGTTGACGATTGCGCATCGGCTGTCTTCGCGGGTGAATAGTCCGACGAATATTGATGAAAAACTCACTGAAGCGGTGGTTTGACCGGGCCTAACGGCATCCGTATAATGGAGTCCGTTAAACCCCAAATCGATGATCGTTTCCTTCAAATGCCGGTATACGCAGTCGCTGTTTGCCGGGTCGCCCGTCAAGCGCTTTGTCAATATCCGTCCTGTCGCCGAGTGCAAGCTGCAGATGCTGCACCGGGCGGTGCAACTCGACGATCTGCGGGTACCGCCGCAGAACCGGCTGGAAAAGCTCAAGGGCGACCGCAAGGACCGTTGGAGTATCCGGATCAACGATCAATGGCGGATTTGTTTCAAGTTTGAAAACGGCGATGCCTTCGAAGTCGAGATCGTCGATTACCGCTGAGGGGACACGAATATGACTATCGTCAACGGCATGCGTCCGATTCATCCGGGCGAGATTCTGCGTGAAGAATTCCTGCTGCCGATGAATCTCAGCGCCCATGCACTAGCCATCGCGCTGCGTCTGCCGGCGCCGCGCATCAACGACATCGCGCGCGAAAAGCGCGGTGTGTCGGCCGACACCGCTTTGCGCCTGGCACGCTACTTCGGCACCAGTGCAGAATTCTGGCTAGGGTTGCAGGCGGACTACGATCTCAAAGTGGCGCGCAAGACGGCAGGCGACGTGATTGCACGCGAGATCGCGCCGATGACATTGGCGGTCTGAGAGGCTTTCCCACCAAGGGTTTTAGGCATTTCCCGTCTGCCCGCCGAATAGCGCAGGTGAGCGCAATTTTCGACCGCCTTGACAACCGAGTTTGACCCGATTGATTTGATCCTGATTTATGCGACTCGAAAGCCAAACCTATTTGGATGACGTGATGCAAGCCTCAGGGGCAATCATGGAATTTTGCTCCGGTGCAACATCGGCGGCGACGATGTGTTCGCTGGCGGCGACCTGCAAGCTGCACCGGATCGAGCCGTTCGCTTGTCTGAAGGATGTGTTGGGCCGCATCCGCAATCAGCGGATGGACCGGCTGGCGGAGTTGTTGCCCTTCAACTGGTCGCCGGCACACGCATGACCACGGAGGAGCTGGCGCTGCTGGCGCGCAATCTTCCGCAGGCGCAGTCGCTGGACTTGTATCGCCTGGGACAAGCGATCCGGATGTTGTACTCGGAGCCCGAACGGGTGATCGCCATCCGTATGCATCTGCATCGGGGGAAGATGGTGCGGTTTCTCGGCAGCGACGCCAATACCTTCCATACCGGGCGCATCGTGGCGATCAAGGATCGCGGGTTGACTATCGATGAGCCGGCGCTCAACTTGCGGCACTCGAACGTTCCTTACGCGGCCGTTGATCTGACGCAGCGGGTGCAACCTGACGATGGCGCGGTTGAACCGGCGCCTGCGCAGTCGGCCACCCGAGCGGCCAAGCGCGGCGAATTCAAGATCGGAGACCGGGTCATGTTCAACGACCGCGATGGCGCCCCGATCTCCGGCAAGGTCAGCCGCGTCAATCAGAAGACGGTGACCGTGGTTCCCGACCACCGCGAAGGCCATTGGCGCGTCCCGCCGGCCTTGCTGAACCACCTCGTCGATATCTGAGGTCGGCGGCTCGCCGCCGCGCATCTCGCTGCACGAACCAAATCCGTCCCGTCAAGGGATGGGGATCTGGGGACGGTTACTTTACCAGTGGCAGGCCATCACCGATTCCGCCGGCCGCGCAGCCAAGCAGCCCTGGACGGGGCTGGCAAAACCACATTCGCTCGCGAATTTCTGCCTCACGAGGCGAGATGTCCGCTGTTCGTAAACGCGGATCTGATTGCGGCGGGGCTCTCTCCTTTCGATCCGGATTCGGCGGCGTTTCGCGCGGGACGGGTGATGCTGGCAGAGATTGCGGCGCATGTCGAGGCGGGCCACAATTTTGCATTTGAGACGACGCTTTCGGGTCTGACCTATTCAACGATGATTCCCAAGTGGCGCGCGTCCGGCTACAAAGTCAAGTTGCTCTACCTCTCGCTTGCAAACGAAGAGCAGGCGATTGCCCGCGTTGCGATGCGGGTGCGCCAGGGTGGGCACGATATTCCAACCGATGTGATCCGCCGCAGGTTCGTGAGCAGCCTGAAGAACTTTCAGGACTTGTATCGGCTACGCGTAGACTACTGGCAGTGGTTTGACAATAGTGGCGCCAGGCCGCGAATGCTGAACGAAGGAGGCATTGCATGAGCGATACGATGATTTCAAAGTTGCCCGATGCCGACATGCAGGCGGCACCCAAAGCGTTGTTGCGGGCAGCTTTGCGTGCGCGTGAAATTGCCCGACAGACCAATACGCCGCTAGTGGTGATGCGTGATGGCATTCTGGTTGAGGAATATGTGCACGAAGCTGCGCAGCACACAAAACCGGAATCACTGGTCAGCGAAGCACTGGCCGAATGCAAAGCCGGAAACTCCTCGCCGCTTTGAAAGCCGCGATGCCTCCGATGTGGAGATCGTCGATTGCCACGCAAAGGATGCGGATATGGCACTCGTCAACGGCATGCGGGCGATCCACCCCGGCGAGATCCGGCGCGAGGAATTCCTGCTGCCGATGAAGCTCTCGGCTCATGCGCTTGCCATCGCGCTACGTCTGCAAACTTCGTGCATAGGCGACATTGAGCACGAAACTGCGCGCTGTCACCGGTGGCGCGCATCACTGCGTTGGTCGATCCGGAACCGCTGGTTCCGGAACTCCTGCGGCGGCTTTCGGATTTCACGCCCAAGGCATGGCGGTTTTTCGAAGCGATTTGCGGGTGCGCTGGTTGAGCAGCGCACTTCAGACAAGTCGGTACAGCCCCAGGTCGTCCTGAAACGGCCGATCGTCGAAGACATGGCGCAACACGCCACGCTGCATCAACAGGCGCGCCCACTGCGCCGCGATCGAGCGCGGTGTACGGTAGGTAGCGGCGATCCAGTCGACCATGCCCCGGCCGGTCGTGCAGGCGCGGTGACGCACCAGGCCGCGGCAATGATCCTGCATGCGTGGCCCTTCGGCCCCACGCATCGCCAACAGCATGTCATCGATTGCCGGAGACGACTGCGCGGCTACTTCGCCGGACTGGGGCAGCAGACGATAGAAGAGTTCGGCATCCTCGAAATCGTGTTCGTCGAGCACATGGCCGATCCATCCATACGCGGCCAGCCGCCGGCCAAGGCGAAGCGCCGCCGGGCGTTCGATGCGCTGTTCGCGCACCAGCCAATCCACCGCTTCACGGCCAACGAAGCAGCGTTGATACGGCCGCAGCCTGTATAGACGGTCGCGAATGTCGAGGCCGCCGCTCGATCCCATGCGATCCCATAACTCGCGCAAGCCCGTATCCCGCGGCGTTTCGGCGCGCGCGGGCATGGGCGGGTGCTCCACCGCGCTGCTCGCGCGCGGCCCCGGCCGGTCCGCCAACCAGAGTCCGAATGCGCTGATCGAAAGCGGGCGTGCGAACAAATAGCCTTGCGCGCTTTGCACGCCGCGCGCGCGCAGATATTCCCACTGCGAGCGTGTTTCGACGCCTTCGGCGATCAGACCGGTGCCGAGTTCATGGCCCAGCTTGATGATCGTATCGAGCACCGGTCGGCTGAGCGTGGCTTCATCGATCGTGCTGACAAACGCGCGATCGATCTTGATACGGTCGATCGGCAGCTCTTCGATCGACGCCAGACTGCTTTGACCGGTCCCGAAGTCGTCGATCGCGATGCGCCAGCCGGCGGCGCGCAAGTCCAGCAACCGGCTCTTGGCCAAAGGGTCGACGAACTCGCGTTCGGTGATTTCGAGCAATACCTGCCCGCGCGGCAATGTGTCGGGACGGAACAGCTCGGCCAAGCGCTGCGCGAAACCGGGATGGCACAACTGGGTCGGCGTCACGTTGAAAGAAAAGTAGAGTTCCGGGCGCGCCTGCGCGATGGGCGCCAGCCGATGCGCGGCGCGCGCCATCACCAGATCGGACATGCCGACGATCAGGCCGGTGCGCTCGGCTTCCTCAACAAACTCGCCCGGGCCGACGATGCCGCGTTGCGGATGGTTCCAGCGCATCAACACCTCGCCGCCGATGCAACGGCCGTCTTCCAGCGCGACGATGGGTTGCACGAAGGGTTCGAACTGGCGCTTGCGCAATGCGTATTCGAGACGATGATAGAGGCGCGCGCGCAACACGACGCGCCGCCATACCCACGCCGCCAGCATCAGCGCGGCCAGGAGTGCGGTCGCCAGTGTGCCCGGCAAGCGTTGCATCGTCGCATCGGCCAAGGCGTCGCCGTCGACATCGCCCGCAATGGCGATCCGGTAGCGCTCGGAGCGCGCCATTGCATGCAGGGAAGGGACCGGCGGTGCCATGCTGGAGGCCGGATTGATCCCCAGCAATGGCTGCCCGTCGGCGGTCTTCAAGACGACCTGAATCCCTTCCGAAGCCATCCAGGCCAGTGTTCCATCGCGCATGGGAGCGAATATGCGCGGGTCGAGCATGGCGACCATCCGGGCGCCATTCTCGAGGCGTCGTACGAACATCAGGTTGGCGCCGAACTCGTGCCGAGGCGTCAGGGCAAGTGCCGGCATCGAACCCTGCGGCAGGTCGATCGCCGGCCCCTGGCCTTGCGGACCGCAGGTGAAATCGCCGCGAATCGATGTCACATGGAATCTGCGTACCAGCGGCGAGGTGATGCTGGCGCGCACCAGGGCAGCGGTGAGCGCTGCGGGGCAGGCATCAAGCGGCGCTTCGACACCGGAGTCGTCGGCCAGGCGCGCCATTTCGCCCTCTGCCTCTGCCAGTCGGGCATCGACGAACGCAAGGGCAGCCGTGACGGTCTGATTGGTTGCGCTTCGATATGACCAATGCGCGGCCATTTGGCTGGCCAAAAGCGCCAAGCAAGTCAATCCTGCCGCCAGGGCGCAGAGACGGCCGATATCGAGGCTCAGAGGCCGGACGCGGCCGAGGTTGTCGTTGAACGCACTGGCTTCGGACTTGCCGAAAATGGCGCTTAACCTGTCGAGGTAGGCGGCAACTCGCGGCAGAATCCCTGCCGCGGCTGCGGATATGTGCGAATCGGAGGTCATCCATCAATATCGTCCGCCGGTACCGATACTTGAATCCCGGCTTCAGC
>CAYYFR010000310.1:0-5529 GCA_964470865.1 uncultured Burkholderiales bacterium
GCGCCAGCGGGTCGGTCATCACGGAGGCGGCATTTGAAACGTAGGCCTCGACCGCATGGGTCACCGCGTCGTAGCCGGAGGTGGCCGTCACCATGGGTGGCGCGGAAACAGTCAATGCCGCATCCAGCAGGGCGATCTGCGGCGTCATTTCCTGCGAGCGAAAAATAAGCTTGGTCAGGGCGCCGGTTTTCGAGGCGATCGCCGATTCCGAAACCTCGGCTCCGGTGCCGGCGGTGGTAGGTATCGCCACCAGCAGGCTGGCGTGCGGCTTCAAGGTCTTGCCCATGCCGGAGATCGCCTCCGCGCTGCCCGGATTGGACAGCAGCAGGCGCGCCACCTTGGCCAGGTCCATCGCCGAGCCGCCGCCAATGACCACGATAAAGTCCGGCTGGCTGGCCGAAAGGGCGGCGGCACAGGCTTCGATGTCGTGCGTATCGGGCTCGTGGGGCGGCGTCACATGACACACCGGCGCAATACCGCTCGCTTCCGCCAACCAGGCTTGTGCGCGCGCCGCAGTTGCCGTGCCCTCAAGAAACGCATCCATCACCAGCGCCGGGCGCCGGGCGCCGGCTTCGCGCGCCAGGTCGGCCAGTCGGTTGATGCCATTCCAGGCACAAATGATGCGGCGGTTGGAATGCACGAAATTGAACTGGGCGGGCATTTGCATGGGTTTTTCGGCAGCGCTGTGCGATACGGTGTGGCGAGCTTAACTCAAGCGCCAAGAAAGGCTTGCTTGAGCGTCGGATCATCGCGCAGCACTTGCGCATCGCCCTGGGCCACGATGCGGCCAAGCCGGATCACGTAGGCGCGGTGCGAGACCGAGAGCGCCTTGTGCACGTTTTGCTCCGCCAGCAACACCGCCGTGCCGGTGGCGGCGATTTGCCGCACCCGATTGAGCACCTCGGTGGTCAGCACGGGCGACAACCCCAGCGAGGGCTCGTCTAGCAGCAGCAAGCGCGGATTCAACATCAGTGCGCGCCCGATCGCCAGCATCTGTTGCTGCCCGCCTGACAGCGACCAGCCCAGCGACTGGCGTTTTTCTTCAAGCGCGGGGAAGATGCGATAGATCTCGGCCGCCTTGGCACGCCCGCCGTCGCGGTCGCGGCTTGCCACCAGCAGGTTCTCGTGCACTGTCAGGCCGGGAAACACGCGTCGCCCCTCGGGCGAGTAGCCGATGCCCAGCGCCGCGCGCTGCGCTATGCGTTGGCGCGCAAGATTGGCACCGGCAAACCGCAACTCGCCGCTCTGCGCGCTCACCAGACCCATGATGCATTTCATCAGGGTCGACTTGCCGGCGCCGTTGGCGCCGACCAAGGCCACGGCCTCGCCGGCATCGATGTCAAGGCAGAGGTCATAGAGGGCGGTGATCGCGCCGTAGCCCGCGGCCAGGCTGCGAATGGACAGTAGCGCACTCATGCGGCGGCGTCTTCAGGGGTACCCAGATAGGCCTCGATCACCTGCGGGTTGGCGCGGATTGCCGCCGGCGTGCCGGCGGCAATCACGCAGCCATGATCCAGGCACACCATGCGGTCGGCCAGCGGCATGAGGAACGGCATGTTGTGTTCGATCACCAGAATCGCCAGGCCGGCGCGCGCGAAATCGCGCAGCCGTTGCGCCAGGTCGGCCTGCTCGGACTCGTTCAAGCCGGCGGCCGGTTCGTCGAGCAGCAGCAAGCGCGGTTCGAGCGCCAGCGCGCGTGCGATCTCGACCCGGCGCTTCAGGCCATAAGCCAGGTCGCCGGCCGGCCGCTGTGCGCAGTCGTCCACGCCCAGGGCCGCCAGCAGATGCATGGCGTGGCCGCGTGCCAGGTGCCAGGCGGGATCGGTCAATCCGCCGCCAAACGAGCTGCGAAAACCGCCGCCGGCATGGCGGTAGCGCGCCACCGCGACGTTGTCGAGCACCGTCATTTCATCGACCAGGTTGATATTCTGGAAGGTGCGCGCAATCCCGCTGGCGGCGATGTCGTGGCTGGCAGCGCTGGTGATGTCGACACCACCCAACGTGACCCGACCGGCATCGGCGCGGTAAATGCCGGTGATCATGTTGATCAGCGTGGTCTTGCCCGAGCCGTTCGGCCCGATCAGGCCGACCACTTCGCCGAGTTTGACCGTGAGCGAGACCTGGTCGACCGCCCGCACCCCGCCGAAGGATTTGACCATGCCGGCAACGGTGAGTAGCGCTGCGCCATCGCCGGTGGCACGGCTCGATCGCAGCGGCAGCGCCAGTGGCGGCGGCGGCGGCGGCGGCGCTTCCGGAAACCAGCGCGCACGCCATTTCGCCAGCAGGCCGATCAGGCCGTAGGGTGCGGCGATGATGGTCAGAAGCAGGGCAGAGCCGTAAGCGATCAGGTAGTACTTGTCGAGGCCGCGGAACCACTCGGGCAGGTTGATGATGAGCCAGGCGCCCAGAATCGCGCCGGCGATATGGGTGCGGCCGCCCACCACTGCGATGGTGAGGGTGGCCACCATCACCGGGAATTCCAGCGTTTCAGGGGATACCACGCGAATGGTGTGGGCGAACAATGCGCCGGCCAAGCCGGCATAGGCGGCGGACAGCAAAAAGCACACAAAGCGCAGGCGCGCTGTATCGATGCCCAGCGACAGCGCGGCGATCGGATTCTCGCGCGCCACCTGCAGCGCCGCGCCGTACAGGCCGCGCGTGATGCGCCACGACAGCAGCGCCGCGCATGCCACCGCACCCCAGGCGAACAGGGCGATGCCCATGCCTTTGGGAATCGCGGTCCCGAACAAAACCACCCCGGGGATGCCGGCAATGCCGTTGGACCCGCCGGTGAATGGTTCCCAGGCGATCGCGCTCAACAGCATGACCTGGCCGATGCCCAGGGTGGCCAGCGCGAAGTAATGGGATTCCAGGCGCAATACCGGCGCGGCGATGAGTGCGGCCAGCAGCACCGGCACGGCGGCGGCAAGCGGCAGCGTCAGGTGCGCGCCGAGCCCGAACTTGGTGGCGAGAATCGCGGTGACATAGGCACCGACGCCAAAAAACGTGCCCTGAGTAAGCGACAGCGCGCCGGCGTGGCCGAAGATGAACTGGTAGCCCAGGGCCATCAGCGCATAGATGCCCACCAGGGTGAAGATGCGCAGTTCATAGGCCGAGCTCACCAGCGCGGGCCACACGGCGATGCAGAGCACACCGAGCAGCAACAGCGGCCGAATGCCTGCGGTCAGGGCGGCGCCGGGCGTCGGCGCCAATGCCGTCTGGCTCATCGGGCCAGGCGCCTGTCACTGTGTGACATTCTTCCGGAGCGAGGACGAGAGCTTCCTGCGGGTGGCCGGGCGCAAGCTTTCATACGCGCCGCTGCACGGTTTCGCCGAACAGCCCTTGCGGCCGGAAGAACATGATCGCCAGGAGGCCCAGGTACAACAGGATCGCCGAGGCTGTCTGCGTGAAAAGCCAGGGTGCCAGGGTCTTCAGTGAGGGGATCAGCAGCGGCAGTGACGGAAACAACACCTCGAACAAGGCGATCAGCAAGGCGCCGCACACGGCACCCGCCAAGCTGCCCCAGCCGCCGATGGTGACCGCGATGTAGGCCTTGACGATGTAATTGCTGCCGTCGGTCGGGGTGACGAAAAACGTGTTGGAGAGCATCATGCCGGCGGCGCCCGCGAGCGCCGCGCCCATGGCGAAGGTGAGCGCAATCATCGCGTTGACCGGCAGGCCGATGGCCGCCGCCATTTCACGATCTTGCGCGGTTGCGCGCAGCTTGCGCCCCAGCGAGGTTCGTGACAACAGCAGGTGCTGCGCCAGGATCAGGAGGGCGGCGACGCCGATGATCGCCAGGGCCTGGCGCGGCATGCTGATGTCGCCTAGCGTGATGAGGCCATCGGCGAACAGCGGCGGGCCCTTGCGCGGTTCGGCACTGAACAGCGCGTTGGCCGAATTCTGGAAGATGATGCCTAAAGCGATGGTTGAAATGAAGATCGCTACCGGTGGCCGTGACTTGAGCGGAAAATACGCCAGGCCCGAGAACACGAAGCCGACCAGCGCCATCGCCACAATCACCAGCGCCAGCACCGCCACGCCCGGCAGGCTGGTCGCGCTGCTCACGGCAAGCGCCACATAGCCGCCGGCCATCACCATGTCGCCATGGGTGAAGTTGACCGCACCGGTGGCGTTGAGAATCACCACGAAACCCAGTGCCACCAATGCGTAGGACGCACCCAGGGCGAGCGCGTTGAGCAAAATCTGCGACAGCATCGCGCTTGGCGCTTGCCGTTTATTCGAAGCGCTTGACCACCTTGGGCGTGCGGCTGATGCCGTCGTAACAGATCATCACCGCAGAGTGCGCCATGTTGCCGCGACCATCCGACTTGTAGGTCATCGCCAGGCCCTTGTAGGAGGTGCCGGCCAGGGCTTTCTGGATCTCGTCGGCGGTCTTGGCGCCGCGCGCGGCAGCGGTCAGCACCATCATGGTGGCATCGTACTGGCCCACCGCGAAGCCGTCGGGCTCGCTCTTGAACTGCTCGCGATACTGGCGCAGGAACTGCTCCATCTCGGGCGTGCCGCCCGAGATCGGCGAGGCATTGGTCTCGGCGCAGACATCCTTCAGGTCGGCAGGTTCGAGCAGGGCGGCGGTGGGCGGCTGGTGCATGGCCGAGCCGGCGATGATCGGCAGGCCCAGGCGGGCGTTCGCCACCTGCTTGATGAACAGCGCCGTCGGCGCCGAATGCAGATGCAGCAGGATCGCGTCCGGTTGCGCGGCGGCCACCTTGCCCACGACCGGCGACATGTCCTTGACCGATGGCTCGAGCGCCTCTTCCATCACCGGGGTGAGCCCGAGTTTCTTGAGTTGCTCAAGAATGTGCCCGCGCCCGCTCTGGCCATAGGCGGTAGTTTGATAGACCAGTGCGAAGCGCCGCTTCTTGAGATCTTCCACCGCGTAGCGCACATGGGCCGCCTTGGCCACCGCATCGCCGGGGAAGAAGCGGAACACATAGGGATTGTTGCGCTCGGTGATCGCCGCTGTGCCCGAAACGGTGGTCAGCGGTACCTTGTTCTCCAGCGCCACCGGCAGCATCGCCAGCATCTGCGTGCCCAGCATCGAGGCCGCCACCGCGCTTACCTTGCCGCGCGACAGGGCACGTTCGAGTGCGGTGGTGGCACCCTCGGGCGAGACACCGGTGTCGGTCACCTCGCTCACCACCTTGACGCCGGCCGGAGCGTTGCGAATCGCCAGCACCGCGCCGTTGCGCTGGCTGGTCCCTTCGAGCGAGAGAAAGCCGGTGATGGGAACGAGCACCGGAAACACCACTTCGGTCTGTGCGTGCGCCAGCTGGGCGCAGGCAAACGATGCGACAAGGGCGGTGCCCAGGATGCGGGCTTGCAGGTGGCGGTGAATCGTCATGAATGTCTCCAGGGATGATGCGGGGTGCAGGCAGGAAAGGCTTGGGGCCCGTGAGGCAGGTGTGGCGGCGCGGCGATTCGCCCGGGTTACGAAGCCAGGGCGACGCGCGTATCGTCGATCTCGGGGATGCGCGGAATCTCGACGCCGTACTGGCCGACATCTTC
>CAYYFR010000311.1:0-5521 GCA_964470865.1 uncultured Burkholderiales bacterium
GCTGGCCGATCTGTGCACCGTGCCGGCAACGATCCGCTGTCGCATCCTGTATTGAGGTGCGCAACATGGCCTACAACGCTCCCAACCGCTGTTGAAGCATTGGGCCCCTGATGTGCGGCATCTGCGGTGAACTGCGATTTGATGGCATGCCGGACGCGACCGAACCTGTGAGCGAGCCGATCATCAGCCGATCGACAAGGCGCCGGGCAACGACGCGCCCATCGGCGGCGTCAAGGTCGGCACGAAAAGTCGCTGGTTCGCCGCGCGGCCTTCGGGCACCGAAGACATCCACAAGATTTACGCGGAGAGCTTCCGCAACGACGCACACTTGCGCTGCCTGCTCGCAGAGGCGCAGCGCATCGTCGATGCCGCACTTGACCCCGAGGAACGACCATGAGCACACTGACCCCCGACCTTCTGCGCAAGATGCACGCCTGGTGGCGCGCTGCCAATTACCTTTCGGTAGGGCAGATCTACCTGCACGCGAACCCGCTGCTCGATGAGCCGCTGACGCTGGCGCACATCAAGCCGCGCCTGCTCGGGCATTGGGGCACCACCCCCGGACTGAACCTGCTGTACGTGCACCTGAACCGCCTGATCAAGGAGCACGACCTCGACATGATCAATGTCATCGGCCCGGGCCACGGCGGCCCGGGGCTGGTGGCGAACACCTACCTTGAAGGCACCTACACCGAAACCTATCCGGACATCTCGCGCGACCGCGACGGCATGCGCAAGCTGTTCCGCCAGTTCTCGTGGCCCGGCGGCATCCCGAGCCATGTGGCACCGGAAACGCCGGGCTCGATCCACGAAGGCGGCGAACTCGGCTACTCGCTGGCGCATGCCTACGGCGCGGCCTTCGACAACCCCGGGCTGATCGTGGCCTGTGTCATCGGTGACGGTGAAGCCGAGACCGGCGCGCTGGCAACGAGTTGGCACTCGAACAAGTTCTTGAACCCGTTACGCGATGGCGCGGTGCTGCCGATCCTTCACCTCAACGGCTTCAAGATCGCCAACCCCACCATCCTGGCGCGCATTGGCCGGGAGGATCTGACCTCACTGCTGCGCGGTTATGGTCATGAGCCGCACTTTGTGATCGGCGACGATCCTATGGCCGTACACCAGCAACTGGCGCAAACGCTCGATGTCGTCCTTGCGAAGATCCTGGCCATTCAGAGTGCGGCGCGTGCGTCACATCCGCCCAGGCCACCGCCCCTTCCGCGCTGGCCGATGATCGTGTTGCAGACGCCCAAGGGTTGGACCGGCCCCAAGGAGGTCGATGGCCTTCCTGTGGAGGGCACGTGGCGGGCGCACCAGGTGCCGATCACGCAATTCACCAACGCCGAGAACATCCGCCAACTCGAAGACTGGATGCGCAGCTATACGCCGCAGGAACTGTTCGACAACAACGGTCGCTTCCGCGACGAATTTGCGGCACTCGCGCCCGCCGGCAAGCGGCGCATGGGCGCCAATCCACATGCCAACGGCGGGGCATTGCTGGCACCGCTGGTCATGCCGGACTTCCGCGAATTCGCGGTGCCGGTTTCGATGCCTGGCGGCACGCTGGGTGAGTCCACGCGCGTGCTCGGCAGCTTCATAGCCGAGGTGATGCGCAGGAATACCGAGAGTGGCAACTTCCGCCTCTTCGGCCCGGATGAAACCGCCTCCAACCGGCTCGGTGCAGTCGTTGAAGTCAGCGGCAAGGCGTGGATGGCCGAGATCGACGCGGTCGACATGAATCTCTCGGCCGACGGCCGGGTGATGGAAGTGCTGAGCGAGCACCTGTGCCAAGGCTGGCTCGAAGGCTATCTTCTCACCGGGCGCCACGGCCTGTTCTCGTGCTACGAGGCGTTCGTGCACATCATCGATTCGATGTTCAACCAGCACGCCAAGTGGCTGGAAGTGTGCCGGCGGATTCCGTGGCGCTTGCCTGTTGCGTCGCTCAACTACCTGCTCACCTCGCATGTCTGGCAGCAGGACCACAATGGCTTTTCGCACCAGGACCCCGGCTTCATCGACGTGGTGGCGAACAAGAAGTCGGACGTGGTGCGCATCTACCTGGCACCCGACGCAAACTGCCTGCTGTCGATCGCCGACCATTGCCTGCGCAGCCGCAACTACGTCAACCTGATCATCGCCGGCAAGGCGCCGGCCTTGCAGTGGCTCGATATCGAATCGGCTGCTCGTCACTGCACAGTAGGCGCGGGTATCTGGCAGTGGGCCAGCAACGACACTGGTGATGCTCAAAGTGGGCCCGATGTGGTGATGGCCTGTGCCGGCGACGTGCCGACGCTCGAAACGCTGGCCGCCGTCGCGCTCTTGCGCGGGTATGTGCAGGACATCCGCATCCGCGTCGTTAACGTGGTCGATCTGATGGCGCTGCAGCCGCGGTCCGAGCATCCGCACGGCCTGGACGATGATGCTTTCGACGCCATGTTCACGCCCGACAAGCCTGTGGTGTTTGCTTTCCACGGTTACCCCGGACTGATCCACCGACTCGCCTACCGACGCCACAACCACGACAACCTGCATGTGCGCGGCTACAAGGAAGAAGGCACGACGACCACGGCGTTCGACATGGTGGTGCTCAACAACATCGACCGCTATCAACTGGCACTCGATGCCATACGCCGCATCCCACGCTTGACACACCTAGTCGAGCAGGCCACGCAGCGCTATGACGCGAGCATCGCGCGCCACAAGGCCTACATCAGCGAAAACGGCGAGGACTTGCCCGAAGTGCGCCACTGGCGTTGGCCGGCATGAGCGATGACAGGGGCGGATCTGGGCCGCGCAACGGCCACGCCGTTGAACGTGTACTGTTGATTCGATGGAGGCGTGTACGCTGCCGCACAGACTCATTCACGCGCCGGCGATAGCTTGCCGGTAGTTGTAAGTGCGCTCCCCGCGCATCGGCTTCGACTCGAACACTGGAATACACTGCTTATGGACCACATGGAGTGCTCTGCCCGGCGCATTCGCTGCGGTGTGCGCCGGCAAGCAGAGGTAGTGGGTCGGTCCAAGCGCCAGCGGTGGTGTGTAGGTATTGGCCGAGCGCTACAGCGTGATGATCGCCAGTGCGGGGCACGCCTCGAATCTCACCCATCCGCAATTCGTCGACGCGCCGCTGCAGCGGCTCCAGCGCTCCGTCATGATCGCGACGTAGGTGCGGGTTGACGCTGTGCTCAGCGACGAAACGCTGCTCGATGGTCTGCAGCGCGCCGCGTTCGGCTACTTCCTGCGGACGCTGAATCCGCGCAACGGACTGATCGCCGACACCTCGCGCGAGAACTCCCCGTGCAGTATCGCGGTCGTCGGATTCGCGTTGTCGGCCTATCCGGTGGCGGTGCAGCGCGGCTGGATGGCGCGGGCCGATGCGGTCGAACGCAGCCTCGCGACGCTGCGTTTTTTCCATGACAGCGATCAGAGCGGTAGTCCGGAGGCGACCGGTTACAAGGGCTTCTACTACCACTTTCTCGACATGCATACCGGCGCCCGCGTGTGGCGCTCGGAGCTGTCGATGGTAGACACCGCGCTGCTGATCGCCGGCGCGCTGACGGCAGGCAGGTACTTCACCGCAAACACGGCGGACGAAATCGAGCTGCGCGAACTCGTCGATGTGCTGTACCGGCGCGTGGAATGGTGTTGGGCGCAGGACGGCGAGGCGACCATCCGGATGGGGTGGAAGCCCGAATGCAGATTCCTGAACTACGGCTGGGATGGGTATAGCGAAGCGATCGTGTTGTATGTGCTCGCGGCAGGCTCGCCGACGCATCCGATCGAGGGTGGCTCCCAGTGCTACGAGGCATGGACCGCGACCTACCAGTGGGAGAATCTGTATGGCTACGATTTTCTGTATGCAGGACCGTTGTTCGTGCACCAGTTCTCGCACGCCTGGATCGATTTTCGCGGTATCCAGGATCGCTTCATGCGCGAGAAGCGCTGCGATTATTTCGAGAATAGCCGGCGCGCGACCGAAGTGCAGCGCGAGTACGCGCGGCGCAACCCGCGCGGATTCCTCGGTTACGACGAAAACTGCTGGGGCCTGACTGCCTGTGATGGCCCGAGCCATCACCTGCCCGAATTGGCCAACGAACGTCGCCGCCTGTTCGGCTATTCCGCGCGGGGTGTGCCGTACGGGCCCGATGACGGAACCCTCGCCGGATGGGCGGCGTTGGCGTCGCTGCCGTTCGCGCCCGATATCGCCTTGTGCGCCGTGCGCAATATGCTTGACCGCTATCCTGAGACGCTGTCCGGCCCGCAGTACACGAGCAGTTTCAACCCGACACTCGCCAGCGCCGACCGGGGAACTTGGGTTTCGACCGGCCACTTCGGTCTTGACCAGGGCATCGTCGTGATGATGATCGAAAACCATCGTACCGGCCTGATCTGGCGGCTAATGCGGGACTGTCCCTATGTCGGCACCGGTTTGCGGCGCGCCGGGTTCCGCGGCGGCTGGCTGTAGCGTCCGTCCAGGGATCACCACGATGCCCCAGCGCAACGACCCAGACTCGATGGCCGCGCACGACGTGCACGAGCGCGAGCGGCTTTCCAACGTGCATCCATCCGGGTGGCGCAATCCGCCGCCTGCAGACCGGTACAACCTGGTGGTGGTCGGTGCTGGCACGGCGGGACTGGTAGCGGCGCACGCCGCGGCGACGCTGGGCGCGAAGGTCGCACTGATCGAGCGTAACCTGCTCGGCGGCGACTGCCTGAATGTTGGCTGCGTACCGTCGAAAGCGATCATCCGCACCTCGCGCCTGTACGCCGAGATGCGCGATGCCGAACGCTATGGCGCGCACATCCCGGCCGATATCCGCGTCGAGTTTCCCGCAGTGATGCAGCGCATGCGCGGCATTCGCGCCCGAATCAGCCGCGCCGATTCTGTGCGCCAACTGATTGCAGCCGGCGTGGATGTATTCTTCGGCCAGGCGTGCTTCACCGGAACCGACGCGCTGACGGTGGACGGTGCGAAAATGTGCTTCAAAAAAGCACTTATCGCTACCGGCGCGCGGCCTGACACGCCCCCGATTCCCGGCCTCGTCGAGGCCGGCTTTCTAACCAACGAAAACGTCTTCGACCTGACCGTGCTGCCGCGCCGCCTATTGGTCATCGGCGGCGGCCCGCTTGGCTGCGAACTGGCGCAGGCATTCTGCCGCTTTGGCGCGCAGACCATCATCGCGCAGGACTGGCCGTTGTTCCTGCCCAGGGAAGAGCGCGACGCCGCACAGATCCTGTCCGATGCCTTCGCACGCGATGGCATCGATGTGCGGCTCAACACCAAAGCCATCAACGTGCGCGTGGAAGGTGGGCAAAAGCTCGTCGATCTGGTCAGCGACGACTACAAAAGCACAGTCGCGGTCGATGCCATCCTCACCGGCACCGGCCGGGTACCGAATGTCGACGGTCTGAATCTGGAGGCCGCGGGCGTCGATTACGACAACACGCTTGGGATCCGAGTCGACGATTTCCTGCAGACCAGCAATCGGCGCATCTATGCCGCCGGCGATGTCTGCCTGGA
>CAYYFR010000312.1:0-2402 GCA_964470865.1 uncultured Burkholderiales bacterium
GCTGCCGCTGTTGAGGTTGAAAGTGCCGTTGTTGTTGAAGGCGCCGCCGGCGGCGATGGTGCCGCCGCTCTGGTTGAGCGTGGCGCCCGCGGCGATGCCGGTGGCGCCGGTGACCCCCAGCGTGCCGCCCTGTACGTCAAGGCTGCCGCCGCCAAGCGAGAGGGCCGGCAATGTCAGGGTTGGGCCGTTGAGAACGCGGGTGCTGGCGCCGGGGAACGTAAAGGAAGCACCACCCGAGGTGGTCACGTTGCCGGCACCGGCCAGGGTGCCGCCGCTCCAGTTGAAGGTGCCGCCGTTCTTGTTGAAAGTCGCGCCGGTCGCGACTGTGAGGATACCCGCGCTCATGTCATAGGCCGCAGCGTTGTTGAGGCCGAGGGTGCCGGTATTGACCGTCCAATTGCCGCCGCTGTTATTGGTGGCGAAGTTGATGCCGCTGATGCCGGCGCCGGCGGACTTGACGACGCTGCCGCCGGCATTGTTGTTGAAGGCGTTGACGCCACCGTTGTCGGCGAGGACGTCGTCGCTGCTGAACTCGAAGACGCCGGCGTTGTTGAAGGCGCCGTTGTTGGCGAAGACGGCGCCGCCCGACAGCTTGAAGCGGCCACCGCCGGCGATGGCGATGGTGTGGCCGGTCAGGGCCAGGTTGCCGGCGGTCTTGTCGAGGATGGCGCCGCTGGCGATGGTAAGAGTGCCGCCGCCGTTGTTGCCGATGGCCCCGCCCGACCAGGTCGACGTGCCCGAGAGGGTGAGGTTGCCGCTGCCGCCCAGGGTGCCGCCTGACAGATTGAGGGCGATGGCGGAGGAGGCGGCGTTGAGAATGGCGCTGCCTGATGACAGGCTCAAGGACTGGAACGTGGTCGCACCGTTGGCGATTAGCGAGCCGCCGGTAATGTTCATGGCCTGGGTGAAAGACGACGTGCCTCCCAGTATCAATGAACCGCCGGAAATGATGAAGTTCTCGTTGGCCGTCAATTGGTTGGCGACCGCAGCGCCAGCCGAGACTGTGATCGTTTGCAACCCCGCGACATTGATCAGTATGGTCTGTCCTGCGGTCGGTACCAGACCCGTACTCCAGTTGGCCCCGGCGTTCCAGTCGCCCGAGGTGCCGATCCAGCAGATGTCCGCGGTGCATAAGCCGCCGCTGTCGGTCAGTCGGAACACCTTGGCGGCCCCCAGATCGACGATCAACCCGGTCACCCCCGGCGGCAGGTTGGGGGCGGCAAAGCTGCCGCTCGCCGTGCCGGTCGCGGAGATCGTGTCGAAATTCTGTCCGCCTAGCACGAACCCGTTGATCAGCATGCTGTTCAAGGTGCCGCCCAGGGTAACGTTGCCGGCGCCGGCGCCGGACACCGCGATCACATCGTACTGTGTGCCGGGCGCGGTGCCGCCGACTTCGGCCTCGATGGTCCCGCTGGCGGAATTGATGAAGTTGCCGATGATGGCAAGCGTGCCGGCGGCGCCGCTGCCGCCGGGTTTGATGATCCCCTGATTGGTAAGTGTCGCAGTGCCAAGGTTTACGGTGCCGTTGCCCTGGATGACACCGGTATTGGTGTATGGCTGGCCGCTAGTGGACAGGGTTGCGCCGCTGGCTATGTCGATGGTGCCATTGCCGCTCAGGGACGGGCCCGGTACCGTCAGCGTGCCGGTATTCACGTTGAACGTGCCGTTGTTCGCGAACGCCGCGTCGATCGTCTGCGTCGCCGCCGAGCCCGCGTTCTTGTTGAACACGCCGGCGTTGACGAAGCTCTTGTTCGTTTGCGCGTTGAAGATATTGTCGATGAAGGTGATCGGCGAGCCGTTGCTCGAGGTGTCGGTCACCACCCCGCCGGCCCGGTTGGTGAAGATCACCGGCGTCGCCCCGTTGCCCGCCAACTGCAATCTGCCCGACGAACTCAGGTTCACCGCCCCGAAGTTGTCCCACAGCTTGTCCTGCAGATTCACCGCGCCCGTGATGCCGGTGGTCGCGCTCGCCCCCGTCGTGAGCAACCCCGCCCCCGTCACCGTGCCACCGCTCCAGTTGAACGCGCCGTTCACCGTCACCGCCCCGCTGCCACCGAGCGCACCCCCGGAGATCGTCAGCCCGTTGGGGAAACTCAGCGCGCTCGCCATATTGAAGTTCGCCGCCCCGCTCGTCACCTGCGTCGCGCCGCTGCCGGCGATGCCGTAGGCGCTGTTCACGTTCACCGTCGCGCCGCCGAAGTTCACCGTGCCCAAGCCCGTCACGTCCGCGCCCGCCGCCAGCGTGCGCGTGCCGCTGGTGAAGGACAGCGTCGCCGCGTTCGCCACCGCGTACACGCCCGCGTCCGTGCCGCTGCTGTTGCTGTTCAACTGCAGCGTGCCGGCATTGACGTTGAACGTGCCGTTGTTCGCGAACGCCGCGTCGATCGTCTGCGTCGCCGCCG
>CAYYFR010000312.1:2502-4200 GCA_964470865.1 uncultured Burkholderiales bacterium
TGCCGGTGGTCGCGCTCGCCCCCGTCGTGAGCAACCCCGCCCCCGTCACCGTGCCGCCCGACCAGTTGAACGCGTTGTTCACCGTCACATTGCCACTGCCCGACAGGATCCCGCCCGACATGCTCAGAGACGCCACTGTGCTCGCGGCATTGATGCTGACGGTACCCGACGTCAACGTAAGACCCGCGTTGGCATTGAGCGGCCCGTTGGCCGTCAAGGTGCCGCCGTTGATGGTGAGATTGCCCGCCAGGGTCGAGGTGGTGCCGGGGTCGCCCAGGGTCAAGGCTCCGCCGGCGCCCAGGGTCAGGTGATTGTTGCTGGTGCTGTCAAGACCCTTGACGCTTTGGCTGCTGGCCGTGAGCGACACGGTGACACCCGCGACCAGGTTGAGGAAGGCCACGTCGTTCGTGCCGGGCAGCACGTTGGCGCTCCAGTTGGCCGCGTCGGTCCAGTTGCTGGTGCCGGCGCCGCCGTCCCAGCACACGCCGGTGCAGTTGATGCCGGTGTCGGTGAGGCGAAACACCTTGGTGGCGCCGAGGTCGATGATCGCCCCGTTGACACCCGGCGGCAGGTTTGGGGTGGCGAAGCTGCCGCTC
This sequence comes from uncultured Burkholderiales bacterium, assembly GCA_964470865.1. GTDB lineage: Bacteria > Pseudomonadota > Gammaproteobacteria > Burkholderiales > JAEUOS01 > JAEUOS01. The sequence goes on from CAYYFR010000312.1 coordinate 3,099, forward strand.
GCCGTGCCTGTCGAGGTGAGGGTGTCGAAACTCTGCCCGCCCAGCGTGAAGCCGTTGATCAGCGTGCTGTTCAAGGTGCCGCCCAGGGTGACGTTGCCTGCGCCCGCACCGGCAACCGCTACTTGGTCGTATTGCGTTCCCGCGATTGTGCCGCCGATTTCAGCCTCGATGGTGCCGGTGCTGGTCAGATTGCCGGTGATGGTGAGGATGCCCGCGACACCAACGCCGCCCGGCTGTAGCGTGCCCTGATTGTCGAGAGTCGCGACCCCGAGATTGAGTGTGCCGGCGCCGCGGATGAAAGCGCCAGGCGCATTGAGCAAGTTGCCACCGGTACCCAAGGTGGTACCCGCACCGATGTCGAGGATACCGGCGTTGGTCGGAAATGTCGTCAGATTGAGCGTGCCACCCGTGACGGCGACCATGCCGGTGTTGGTAAAACCGCCAGCGGGGTTGACGGTGGCGACGGTGGCGGTGCTCTTGCTTAAGGTGCCGGTGTTGTTGAAGACGTTGCCGATCCCGGTGTTCTGTTGCAAAGGCGCGGTGCTGGTGCCGGCCAGATTCCAGGTGCCGGCGTTGTTGACCACGCCGTTGCCGTTGAAGTTGATCTGCCCGGCGCCGCTCGAGGTGACCACGCCGCCTAGCGCATTGGTCCAGGTGCGCGAGAGTGCCGCGCCGCCGGTGACGCTGGTGGCGCCGCTGGTGGTGAGGGTGCCGGTGCCGCCGAGGGCGCCGCCGCTGATGTTCAGGGCGCCGGCGATGGCAAGGTTGCCGTTGCCGCCGAGCGTACCGAAGGTCGAGAGGTTGACCGCTCCGACACCGGTGAGCGCGATGCTGCTGCCGGTGTTGAACGTGGCGGTACCGTTGGCGAGGTTCAGGGCCCCGGTGCCGATCACGGTGGCGCCGCTGGCCAGGGTGTGATTGGCGTTGAACTGCAGGGTGCCGCCGCTGGTGTCGTAGGTGCCGCTGTCGCTGCCATCGGTGTTGACGACCAGGGTGCCGCCGCCGGCGCTGAAAGTGACGCTGCCGTTGTTGTTGAAACCGCCGGCAGGGTTGACGGTGGCGACGGTGGCGGTGCTCTTGCTTAAGGTGCCGGTGTTGTTGA
>CAYYFR010000312.1:4300-5514 GCA_964470865.1 uncultured Burkholderiales bacterium
CCGGCCAGATTCCAGGTGCCGGCGTTGTTGACCACGCCGTTGCCGTTGAAGTTGACCAGGCCGGCGCCGCTCATGCTGACCACGCCGCCAGGCGCATTTGTCCAGGTGCGCGTGAGGGCCAGCGTACCGGTGATGCTGGTGGCGCCGCTGGTGCTGAGGGTACCGGTGCCGCCGAGTGCGCCGCCGCTAATGTTGAAGGCGCCGGCGATGGCAAGGTTGCCGTTGCCGCCGAGGGTGCCGGACGACAGGGTGACGCTATTCGCATTGGACGCGCCATCGAGCGTGAGCACGCCGCCGCTGGTGGTGAGCAATCCGCCGAAACTGGCCGCGCCCGACACTGTGACGCTGCCGGCGCTCACCGTTAGCGTGTTTTCGCTGATCAGGGTGCCGATCGTGCCGACGGCGCTATTGACCGTCACGGTGGGATTTGACGCGCCGCGGTCGATGACCACGGTCTGCCCGGCGATAGGGGCGCCCAGCGTCCACCTGGCGGCATTGCTCCAGACGTCGCTTGAATTGGTGTTCCACTCGTTGATCGCGCCGATGCCGACGCCGACGATGACATTTGTCAGGCCGTAGACAGGGGCATAACCCGAGCCGCCGGGCACATTGACGGTGCCCAATACGCCGCTTAAGGTACCTGCGCGCACAACCCTGAAGGCCTCCGATGCCGTGGGCGTGAACCCCTGGTGGGTCAGGTTGAGCGTGCTATTGCCCGCCGTGAAGGTGCCGGAAACATTGATCGCGTCGTAGGTGACGCCGCGGCTGCGTCCGGCGACGCCGATGTCGATGATGCCGGTGCTGCCCTGGGTGAGAGTGCCGGTGACGGTGAAGAGGCCCAGGTCGGTCGCCAGCGGTCCGCCGATCCTGAGGGTGCCGTTGTTGTTAAGCGTTCCCGAGAAGGTCGCATTGCCGACTCCGACCACGAGGCCCGCATTGGTGACCGTGCCGAAAAGTGTGGTACCGGCAACGATATTGAGCGTGCCGTTGTTGGTGAAACTGGTTGGGTTGATGGCGAAAGTGCCGCCGCCGTTCGCGTTGATGGTGCCGTTGCCCACGACGGTGGCGGCGCTGGAATTGGAGATCGAGGTGGTGCCGGCCAAGGTGATGCCCGCGCCGATGGTGAAGGTGCCGGCGCCGGATACGGCCGCGAAGATGTTGCCGCCGGTGCGGTTGATGGTGGCGGCCCCCGGCGTTGTGAACGACTGCGTGCC
>CAYYFR010000313.1:0-5490 GCA_964470865.1 uncultured Burkholderiales bacterium
GCGCGGCGATCATCGAGGGGCTGATCAAGGAAGAGTACGTGCACCGCAATGGCCGCGAATTGCAACCCACGCCCAAGGCCTTTTCGCTGATGTTCGCCCTGCGGCATTTCGGCGTGACCGAACTGGCGTCTCCTGAACTGACCGGCGAGTGGGAGTTCAAGTTGAAGGAGATGGAAAAAGGGCGGCTGTCGCGCGAGGCTTTCATGGCGCACATCACCGAAGCCACCACTGAACTGGTCAACCGCATTCGCGACGGCAATATTCCCGATACCGCTTTTGCCACTGTCGATGTGCCTTGCCCGAAGTGTGGAGGCCTGGTGCAGGAGAACTACCGCAAGTTCCAGTGTCTTTCCTGCGATTTCAACATGTGGAAGGTGATTTCCAGCCGCGAGTGGGCCGCCGAGGAAGTCGCCGAATTGATCAGCAAGAAACAGATCGGCCCCCTGACCGGTTTTCGCAGCAAGATGGGGCGCCCGTTCGCCGCCTCACTCAGGCTCAATGCCGAGTTTCGCGCCGAGTTCGACTTCGGCCAGGATCTAGAGGGTGATACCGAAGCACCGGATTTCTCGGCCCAGGAAGCGGTTGGCGCCTGTCCGAAATGTGGTTCCCGGGTCTATGAGCACGGGTCGGGTTATGTGTGTGAAAAGGCCACCGGGCCAGCCAAGACCTGCGATTTCCGGTCCGGGCGCATCATCCTGCAGCAGGAGGTCTCGCGCGAGCAGATGGTCAAACTCCTGTCAGAAGGCAGGACCGATCTCCTGACCGGATTCATTTCCAACCGTACCCGGCGCGCGTTCAAGGCTTTTCTGGTCAAGCAACCGGATGGCAAGGTCGGTTTCGAATTCATGCAACGTGCCGCCAAGGCGCCGGCCAAGGCTGCTGCCAAGGTCCCGGCAAAATCCCCGGCAAAATCTCCGGCAAAATCCAGGGCCCTGGTTGCCGAAGAGAGTGGCAAGCCTGGCAAGGCTTACAAGGCGGCGGTCAACGCGGCCAATGATCCATTACCTCCCGCCAAGCGAGCTGCGGCGAAAAAGGCAGTGAAATCCGCCGCCAGAAAGGCGCCGGCGAAAAAACCTGCAGCCAAGAAGGCCGGCAAAAAGGCGGCTTGAGGATTCTGCGAGGCACCCCGGGAACTATTCCAGTGTCATTTATTCTATAATGACGATGGCATATTGGTTCTGGTGGGCGCGTGAAAATCAACAGCTTGAGTTTCGTTATCCTTGGCTCAACGATTGCTCTTGCCGGTTGCAGCCACGCGCCTAGCAAGCAGCAGATCGGCAGCGCAACCGGTGCGCTCGTGGGCGGGGCGGCCGGCGCGGTATTGACCGGTACCACCACCGGTACAGTCGTTGGTGCCGGCACCGGAGCGGTTATCGGTGGCGAGATCGGCAAATCGATGGAGCGGAAACGCTGATCCCGAGCGGCCTCGCTTCAAGGCGGGCCAGGGCGTACGGGTTACACCTGAGCGTTTTTCGCGCAGCTTCACGCTAAACTGCGCCCCGCCGCGCGTGGCTGCACGCGTGTCCTCTCTATACCGGCCAAGCCCAGGAGTAACCGATGTTCAAGCGCAGGAATCTGCTCGTTTTGGCCCTTGCGGGCGCCTTGCCAATGGCCGTCTTGGCCCAGGCCTACCCGACCAAGCCGGTGCGCCTGATCGTACCGTTCGCACCGGGCGGCACCACCGACATTGTCGCGCGCGTGGTGGGCGACCGCCTCGGCCGCGAGCTTGGGCAACCGGTGATTATCGAGAACCGCGCTGGTGGTGGCGGCACCATTGGCGCCGATGTAGTGGCCAAGGCGGCGGCCGACGGCTACACCCTGGGCATGGCCACGGTTTCGACCATGGCGACCAATCCGGCCACCAACCCGAAAATGCCATACGACTCGGTCAAGGACCTGACGCCGATCTTGAATCTGGTCAACGTGCCCAATGTGATGACAGTCAACCCCACCAAGATCCCTGTCAAGAACATGAAGGAGGCGATCGAGCTGTTCAAGAAGAATCCCGGCAAGTTTTCCTATGCCTCTTCGGGCTCGGGCGGCATCTCGCATCTGGATGGTGAAGCCTTCAAGGTGATGACCGGTACCTTCATTGTGCATATCCCCTATCGCGGGTCGGGACCGGCGCTCAACGACACCATCGCCGGCCAGGTCGACGCCCAGTTCGACAACCTGCCATCTTCGCTGCCGCACATCCGGTCGGGCAAACTGCGTGCGCTGGCCGTGATGGCCGACAAGCGCGTCGAATCGCTGCCTGACGTTCCAACCTTCGCCGAGGTCGGTTTGAAAGAAGTCAACAACATGGCCTGGTATGGCCTGGTCGGGCCGGCGAACCTGCCGCGCGACGTGGTGCAAAAGGTGCAGGCCGCAGCCGTCAGGACTCTTGCCGATCCGGACATCCGCAAACGCCTGGCTGACGGCGGTTCGTTTGTCGATGGCGGCACGCCGGAACAATTCGCGCAGTTGATCCAGCGCGAGCTGGCCCTGCGCCGCGACATCGTGAAGAAGCAGAATATCAAGCTTGATTGAGAGCAGGCAATCCGCGTGATGCATGCGGCCGGCACGCGCCGGCGCGCTACTTTCCGGCGCAGTGCGTGGCGATCATGGTGGCCAGTGACGGCGCAAGCTCGACCGGCATGTCGTGCCCCATGCCGTCTATCAGTTGCAGGCTTGCGTGCGGGACCTTGGCCGCCAGGTCGATACCGCAGGCGGCCGGCACCAGCGGGTCGTCGCGCCCGTGAATCACCAGGGTCGGTTGCGTGATGCGCGCGACTTGCGCCGAACGCTCGCCCGACGCGATTACCGCCACCAGTTGACGCACCACGCCTTGCGGATGCCACGCGCGGCGGATCGAGCGTTCGACCCGGGCGCGCAACGATGCATCGCTGGCCGGATACTTCGGGCTGCCGATGCTGCGCCACACGCGCACACCGTGCTCGATCTGCGCACCGATGTCGCTGCCCGCCGGGCGTGACAACAAGGCGCGCCGCGCTGCCATGGTGGGGCCGGGGAGCTTGCGCGAACCGGTGGTGGTCATGACAAGCGTGAGCGCGCCAATGCGCGTGGGCGCCAATCCTGCCAGCAGTTGCGCGATCATGCCGCCCATCGAAACGCCGACCACGTGCGCGCGCTCGATGCCAAGCGCATCGAGCACGCCAAGCGCATCGCGCGCCATGTCGGCTAACAGGTAGGGCGCACGAATCGGCAGACGCAGCGCGTGCTGCAGAGAAACCTTGACCAGGTTGGGTCGGCCCCAGGCATCGAACTTGCTGGCCAGCCCGACATCGCGGTTGTCGAACACAATCGGTCGCAAACCCCTGGACGCGAGGGCATCGATCAGCTCCGGCGGCCATGAGATCAGTTGCATGCCCAGGCCCATGATCATGAGAACCGGCATGGCGTCGGGCGCACCGTGGAGTTCAGCTTCGAGGTTGATACCGTTGGAACGGATCTGCATCGTATTTGTCGAGAACTGCATGATTCATGACGAAAACAAACCTCTGGCAAGGCTGTCATGTCTTCGGGAATGATCGATTGTTGGTCTTCAGGCAAGCCGCATTGTGCACCTCGGCGCGGCGGCTTGGTTCGCCGGACACGGCTTACCGGTCGGCCCTGCAGGCGCAGGCTCCCAAGCGGCATGGTCGCGGCCACACGCATCCAGTTGTTTCGAACAGCTTGAGGCTGGCCACATGCATCGGGGTTTCCGGCGTTTCGAGGTGGAGATAGGTCGAATCCAGGCCGCTTGGGTGTTTCATCATCGCCTTCGCCGCTGTTGTTTGAGGGCCGCCTCGGCGGTTCCCGCATAATCCGGACAATGCGTACCGGGCGTCAACTGTTTTCGCTTCTGGCGTGGCTGTTTCTGGGCGCCTGTTCCCCGGCAATGGACTGGCGCGAGGTCCGTCCGCCGGGCAGCGGTTTCGTGGTCCTGTTCCCGCAAAAACCCGCGCAATCCGAGCGCCGGCTGCCAACGCCGGCCGGCGTAGTGATGATGCGCATGTATTCGGTGCGCGTGGGCGAGCACATGCTGGCTGCGGGCTTCGCCGATTTTCCGGCAGCGCTCGAAGCACCGCTGCTAGACGCGCTGCGCGATGCGCTGATTGCCAACATAAATGGGCAGTTGACCAGCGAGCGCGAGATCACGAGCGCAGGCATTCACGGACGCGAGTTCAACGCCAGGGGTACGCTGGGACGTGGCGCGGACGCCCCGGCGGGCCTGCTTCAGGCACGTCTGCTGGTGCGTGGTCAACGCTATTTCCAGCTGGTGTCGCTGGGCGGGCCGGGCAGCCTGCAACAAGCCGACATCGAATTCTTTCTCGGCTCCTTGAAGCTTGACTGATGAGCAACGCGCAATTTCCGGCTGCACGCGTGTTCCTGATATTCGCGGCGGCGTACTTTCTGTCGTATACGTTCCGTTCCATCGGGCCCCTGATCGCCCCCGAGCTGACGCGTGAACTGGCGCTCAACCCGCGCCAGCTCGGGCTCCTCGGAAGCGCCTACTTCTTCACCTTTTTCCTGGCGCAGCCGGTGATCGGTATCGCGATGGACCGCTTCGGCCCGGCGCGCGTCAACGCCGTCTTGATCTCGATGGCCGCGTGCGGCAGCGCGCTATTCGCCGTGGCAAGCGACGTATACACCCTGGCGGGGGCACGCGCCCTGATCGGCCTGGGTGCGGCCGGCGCCTTGATGACCGCGCTCAAGGCTTTCGTGGTCTGGTTTGAGCCGCGCAATCGCGAGTCCCTGTCGGGCGCGATGATGGCTGTCGGTGGCGTGGCGGCGATGGTGGCGGCGACGCCGGCGGAATGGTTGATGCGCGTGGTCGGCTGGCGCGGCCTGTTCTGGGTGCTGGCAGCAGGTGCGCTGATGGTCGCGACGACCCTGGCGTTGGCAACGCCTGCATTCGGCAACGCCAGCCCGGCCGCGCCCGCCCGCTCTGGCGCCGGCGGCTACCGCAGGATTTTCGCTTCACGAATTTTCTTGAGCTATGCGCCGCTTGCGGTCTTTTTCAGCGGCGGCTTTTCGGCGATCCAGTCCTTGTGGGCAGGACCCTGGTTGGCCGAGGTTGCAGGCCTGTCGCGCGCCGCAGCGGCTGCCGTGCTGCTGGCATACGGGTTCTCGCTTTTTTGCGGCTACCTGCTGATTGCCGGAGTTGGCTCGCGCATCAACGCTCGGCCCGGGGCGCCGCGCCAGTGGTACATCGGCTCGCTGGCCATCTCCGTCATCGCGCTCGGTTGCATCGTCAGCAATGCCTGGCCTGCGTCAAGCCTGCCATGGTTCGCTTACGGGATCACGCTGGCGGCGGGCATGCTGGCGTATCCGGCACTCACGCGAGCGTTCCCGGTGTCGATCTCGGGGCGCGTGCTGACCGCCTACAACATGCTGATGTTCATGGGCGGGTTCGCCCTGCAGTCCGGTCTCGGCATCCTGATCCAGGCCCTGCTCGATGTCGGCTGGAGCCGCGTGCATGCCTACCAGGGCGCGTTCGGCAGCCTG